>NZ_KV795613.1:0-585 GCF_001809055.1 Streptococcus sp. HMSC034B05
AAGTATCCGTTACATCTTCTTTGATCTTCTTACCGGATTCATCCACATAGTGAACAACTACATCACCGAATACTTGTTTATAGATATACGTAACATCTGTATTTCCTTCAACAACGCGACCTTGTTCAAGACCTTGAGTCTTTTCAGGAACAATTTCATATGTACGACCATCTTTTGTAGTAATCGTCTTATGAGCGTGATCACGAGTATCATAAACAGTGTTGATTGGAGCACCGACTGTATCCTTTTCAGGGTCTTTAATGACTTTACCATTTTCATCTTTATAATGAACTGTTACATCACCGACTACTTCATCATAAACATAGACAACGCGAGTGGTTCCTTTGACAATCTTACCACTTTCTTGACCTTGAGTTGCTTTTGGATCAATGCGATAAACCTTACCATCAGCTGTAGTAATTCTAGTTGGTTTGTGATCGGTTGTATCGTAGTTTGTACCAACTTTACTATCTGGTGTATCCACAACACGTGGTGCAATGGTATTGCCCTTCTTGTCTTGGTAATCAACAACAACATTACCATATTCTTCAGGTGCATCTGGAATCAGATCATAGAAGTAAGTAA
>NZ_KV795614.1:0-233 GCF_001809055.1 Streptococcus sp. HMSC034B05
TCAAACTCAAACTCGTCTTTTTGTAGCTGACGGCCTGTCAGAATTTTATTTACCTCTAATCGGGCAAACGTTTTTCCTGGAGTGTATTGGTTGATAAAGGTTGGATCCTTCGTCTCCTCACCAGCTTTCGAATAAGTGATCTTTGTAACTTCAAGCTTTCCTCCCTTATCTTCGACAGTTACAGTTGCCGAGATAAGATTCGGTTCATATTCAACTCCTGGAACATCACCAGC
>NZ_KV795615.1:0-510 GCF_001809055.1 Streptococcus sp. HMSC034B05
CACCTTTATCACCTTTGTCACCCTTGTCACCTTTCAGACTCTTCACGAAATCTTCTGGGGTCTTGTTGCCATTGCCTGGTTGTTCTTTCCAGATGTCATAAGCGGACTTACCATCTTTACCAGCATCACCTTTATCGCCCTTATCTCCTTTGAGGGACTTCACATAATCGTCAGGTGTCTTATTGGCATTACCTGGCAATTCTTTCCAGATGTCATAAGCTGACTTACCAGCATCACCTTTATCACCTTTGTCGCCCTTGTCACCTTTAGCACCTGGGGCTCCGTTCTTTCCATCTTTGCCGGGATCACCTTTCAAAGCTTTAAAGAAATCTTCTAAAGTAGCGCTAGGCTTTCCTACATATTCTTTCCAAAGTTCAAATGCAGATTTCCCAGCCTGACCCGGGGCTCCGTTCTTTCCATCTTTGCCGGGATCACCTTTATCTCCCTTGTCACCTTTAGCGCCTGGGGCTCCGTTATTTCCATCTTTGCCGGGATCACCTTTATCTCCCT
>NZ_KV795615.1:610-9655 GCF_001809055.1 Streptococcus sp. HMSC034B05
ACCTTTAGCACCTGGGGCTCCGTTCTTTCCATCTGCTTCGTAAGTTATATTAGTACCTTTGCCAGAACCATTTTTTTGTTTACTACCATAGTCAAACTGAATTATATCCGAAATGTCATGCGGCTCTAGTTCAGGAGTCCTTTCTTTTCTAATAAATGAATAGCTTATTTTACGAATGTCAGTATTGGGTTTTAATTTAGTAACAAAACGAAACAACATTGAAGTCTGCTGGTTAACGAGTTCATCATCAACATCTGAATAACTTATCGAAAGGGTGGTTGAGTTATTTACTCTAGTTTTATACAAGCGTTGTGAATTTTTATTTAGCTCTTTTTCCTCTATTAATTCTAATTTTTCGTGTTTGTCAATACCTGGACCACTAAAGTTAAATTCTATAATATCATCTTTGTCTTTTTTTAAATCATATTTAGTATTCTTACCATCATCCAAATAACTATATTCCCAAAAAATACTGTTGGCAGAAGGGCTATAGTAGCCTACCAATCGTCCTTTTTCATCATTTTTAGAAAAAGTACCTTTATATCCAACTCTTTCACCACCGACACCCTTCATCTCTGCTACATAATAATCATATTCTAGTAAGTACTCTCGCTCATCAACAATTTTTTTAGCATCTTTTGGTAATTGAGCAAGAAACGTCTTAGATGGGGTTGAATGAGATTCTGTTTCCTCATTTAAAGGTAGTGCTTTATTTTTTATTAACTTATTTCGTCTGCTTTCCGTCATTTTGTTTGAGGAAGAAAGTAAATTTTTTTCCTCAAAAGCATGGCCTTTGAAAATAGACTCCGTCTTAGTTATTGTGGATGAGGCCTTATGTTTTGTGCCAGTTCGAACCGTTGTGTTAACCGATCCTGTATCAGAAATCGTGTTAGTTGATGAAGGTACACTTCTTGTTTCTACTGAATGACCTTCAGTATTCTTTTCAGCCTCAGCAGATTGTGGTGCTTTACTTTCTGAAGTGTTTACGGGTGCTGGTACAGGATTTTCTTTTACTTCTGTTTGAGGAGTATTTGTTGCAGAAGCAGGTGCTGCTTGTTTATCTTGTTCGGCAGTTTTATTTTCAGTTGCTACCGTCGAAGCTGCTTGCGGCTCAGCATTAGCTGTTGTTTCTCCTCCATTAGAAGGAGTACTTTCACTAACCGTTTCCCTTACGGGTTGAGCAACAGTAGTTGGTGAGGGAATCTCAGGTGTAGCCGTAGGTGTTGTTGAAGCTGTTTCAGAGTGTAAAACGATGTCATCATCCACTTTTGGCTGTGGCTTTGTATCGACTACTTGATCCTTCATTTCATCTGCATGCACAGGTGAAATATTGCTTACTACAGCTGCACCGGCAAAACTTGCTGTTGCAGCGACTGTAATTTTTGTTAATTTTTCTAGATGTTTTTCCATTATTTAAAATAAACCTTTCCTACTATAAGATAACTGTCACACCAAATTGATGTTCAATTTTTTGAGAGGCTTGGCGAATGACTTCTCCAGCCGAAGTCAATATTCTGAACAGCTGCTCTAAATCATCTTTCACAATCCCGATATGACGCAAAAAAACTTTTCCATCATTATCTATACAAAAATAATAGCTTCCCGCTTGTTCTACATTCAATTCATTTACTAGAGATTCCCACTTGGAACGCTCTTCAAGATTCCTACAATAAGCAATATTTGTAAAAACGATTTGATAAATTGCTTCCTTGTCTTCCTTATCTAACTGAATTGCAAAGTCAACCATATGAAATTCGTTGATTTGCAACTTCCCTTGATAGATCCAAGACTGATCTGTTTCTTGTTTCTTTAAAACGAAGTTTTTTCCGGATAAGAACTGTTGAAATTTCTCATTTATTTGATCCACATTTACCTCCTTATTCATCAATCAAAATTATAGATTGGAATACTCTCTTTCTCTATGTTGTTGTATTCTTTCGAAAAGGAAATAATCTTTCTATTTTTTTGAATTGTTTCTTGACTTTCTTCTATTTTGTCAGATACTTCCTCTTCCTGCTCTGATAACAAGCGAACATCGATTGACATCACCGCATTTAAATAATCATTTAACAACTTCTCAACAGAATGCTTCATACTTTGCTCTTGTACCAAGATTTGTTGCTTTAGATCCGAAAGCAAACGAATATCTTTCTCAGCAACCTCTAAGCGTTGCTGAACATCATCTTCCACACCTCTCATCAATTTATCAGCCTCTTCTTTTGCGTCAAGAATAATCTTATCTGCACTTTTCCGAGCCTCTACTAAAATCTGAGTGATTTCCTCTTCTCTAGATTGGTAAACTTTCACTTGCTCTTTTAAGGACTCACTAATATCCATATAGTAATTTAGCTTTTTCTGAATTCTTTCTTTCTCCTCTAAAAGAGAGACAATATAATCATCCGTTTTTGATTTAGAATACCCAAATAATAACTGTTTTTTCATTGACACTGATTCTCTATTCTCCTTTCTTGTTTCTATAAACGAACGGACTGCTCAAAAACAATATCTTAATTTTCTATATCCCACCTCCTACATACCCTGTAGTGGTATATGGTATATATAATATATCATAGTAAGTGTTTTATAGCAAGCCCCATATTTGACTATTGGAAAATTTTAATATAGAATAATTAAAAACATACGCTGGAGACTACACAAAATATGGAACGAGAGAAACTTATTATGCGTTTGAAACGCTCTGAAGGACAACTTAGAGGAATACAAAAGATGCTAGAAGAAGAACGTGAGTGTATGGATATTATTGTTCAGCTAACAGCAGTACGTTCAAGTATTAACCGCGTCATGGAATTAATCATATCGGAACATTTTTATGATTGTTTAGCTAATCCCCTGGATGATCCACAAAAGCAAAAGAAAAGAATAGAAAAAACTGTTCAATATCTTGTAAGAGAACATGATAAATAAAAAAATAAATCGGTTGAGTAAAATCTCAATCGATTTATTTTGAAGTACGTACTAAAATCATTACCCTATTCTTTAAAATTTATTAAGTGCAGATGACACATTAATGATAGTCCTAAAAATACCAATATAGACTTCTTGAACAAATTAAGACTAGGAAGTTATCATGACATGAAATGCTTTTAACTGACATTCATTCTCAGCAAAGTTAAATCACAGCAACTTTTTCAATAAGTTTGCAATAAAAACAAAGTTAATTTTGTTTCAATTTGCTGAATCATTGTCTTAAATTGCTCAAAAGCTACTCGCTGATATTCAATCAATGGAATATTTTGAGCATAAGCACGCATTCCAATACTTTGACGGGTTATTTCCATTAAATCAATATGTGCTGTCCACTCTTCATCAATAATGCTTAAAAGTATTAATTTGATATTATCTTCAGAAAAAGCTTCACCTAATTGTGCTTTTTTTACTCGATAAAAAAGTAAAGCCTGCTCTGCTAAAAATCGTTCTATGAATGATTGTGTTTTAGATTCCAAGTTATGCACTTGATCGCTTGATAATACTAAGGAAAAATCCTGTAAATTGTCTAATAACTCATATATCTTTTCACTACTAGAACCTTGCCAATAATCATTTATAGTTTTATTAAGTGTTCGACGGATAATCTGTTCAAAATATCTTGATAAGCCACCATTCATCTTTAATAATCGAGTGCGCTCGTTATATATAATGCGTCTTTGCTCTGCTATGACATTATCATATTGCAAAACTTTAAGTCGGTCATCATAGTTATTTCCTTCAACTTGTAATTGCGCAGATTCTATATAACGACTGAGCATTTTACTTTCTATAGGAGCAGCATCTACTTTTAGTTTTTTCAAAAGCTTTTTAATTTGTTCTCCTCCACGTCGAACAAGTAGCTCATCTTCTAAAGAAATATAAAATCGTGAATATCCCGGCTCTCCCTGGCGCCCCGATCTTCCTCTAAGCTGATTATCAATTCGACGGTTGTCATGCCTTTCCGTGCCAATCACACAAAGACCACCTAAATCACGAACTTCCTGAGTCAATTTAATATCTGTTCCTCGACCAGCCATATTGGTCGCTACCGTCACTGCATATTTTTGACCAGCTAATTTTATGATTTCAGCTTCTGCTTGGTTACTTTTAGCATTCAAAACATGATGAGGAATCAGAACATTTGTCAACATTCTTGATAGACGTTCTGAGCTTTCGACAGATACTGTTCCAACTAACACAGGTTGACCAATTGCATAGCGTTTTTGAATTTCTTTCACAACAGCATGAAACTTACTATCTAATGTAGCAAAAATCAAATCTTGATCATCAAATCTTAAAATAGGTTTATTTGTCGGAATAACATGAACAGTCATATTATACACTTCTTGAAATTCTAATTCTTCCGTCTTTCCAGTTCCTGTCATTCCAGATAATTTGCTATACATTCTAAAAAAATTTTGAAATGTTATTGTTGCAAGAGTTTTATTTTCATCTTTTATAGTAACATTCTCTTTAGCTTCTAATGCTTGATGTAAACCATGAGAAAAACGCCGCCCAATCAAAATACGTCCTGTAAAACTATCAACAAGTTGAACTTCGTCATCATTTACTACATAATCAATATTTTTCTCCATCGTATAATTTGCTTTTAATGCTTGGTCTATATGATGAACTAATTTTATATTATGGTTAGAATACAAATTACGAATCTTAAAAATAGATTCTGCTTTTTTAATCCCTAATTCCGTCAAAGCAATCGCTTTAGTTGGAATATCAATCATATAATCAGTATTTTCATCTAAACTCTTAACAAAATAATCAGCTTGAAAATACAAATTTCCAGATTTTAATGAACCACCTGATATAACCAATGGGGTTTTTGCCTCATCCAATAAAATCGAATCCACTTCGTCAATCACAGCATAATTCAATGTTCGCTGAACACGATCAGAAATATCTGTTACTAAGTTATCTCTTAAATAATCAAATCCCAATTCACTACTTGTCGTATAAGTAACATCACAATTATAGGCTGCTCTTTTATCAGATTTAGATAATTTAGAATTACTTCCATTAATACCAACGCTCAGTCCTAGCAAAGTATATACCGGCTTCATTTCTTCGGCATCTCGTTTGACTAAATAATCATTAACTGTCACAACATGAACGCCATCACCACTCAAAGCATTTAAATATACTGGTAATACTGCTGTCACAGTCTTTCCTTCACCGGTTTTCATCTCAGCAATATTACCACCATGTAAAGAAATTGCTCCCATAATTTGAACTGTATGAAGTCTAAAACCAAATAAACGATGTATAGCTTCGCAGGCTAAAGCATAAGCTTCAGGGAGAATATGATCTAAAGTTTCTCCTTTAACAAGACGTTCTCTAAACCACAAAGTTTCTTTTTTAAAGTCACTTTCTGAATAATTTTTATAATTATTTTGAAGTTGCTCAATACTACTCGCTAATTTACGATATTTGTGCAATTCTAAGAGGTTTTTACTAAATAATTTTCTTATGTTTAATTCCATTATTTTTCAATTTCTAAAACATCCTACGTTAGCCTTACTTATGAATAAGAAAAATTGTCCTTCAATGTAATAACAATATTTCGTACTATTTCATTAAAAACTCACAATTGGACCAAATTTTTCTTCCATTTGTTCAATAACATACACCATAACATTCGCCCCGTCATTTAATAGATCATAAATCATCTGAACATCATGATGAACTTTCGTAATGTGTCGCGCAAAGATGCGCCCGTCATTTTCTAAACCTAAATAATAATAAAGTCCCATTTCGACGTTCAATTGGTTCAGAAATTCTAACCATTCACCTCTTTTTTCATAGGATTTACAAAAGCCTACATTATTAAATATAATTTGGCAAATCGCTCCTTCTAGCATTCCAATTTTTCTAAATGAAATTGCAAAATCCAGAATATGATAGTCTGATATTTCTAATTTCCCTTGATAAAGCCATTGATTATCATTAAAACTCACTTTCATTGGAAAATCATTCTGAACTAAAAGTTGTTGAAAATCTTGATTTAGTTTTTCTAACTTTTCCATGCTCTATTTTACCTTTCTGATAGTTAATAGTGGAATATCGTTCTGATTATCTTCTTGTAAAGGAAAGTTAATAATGTTCTTTTCTTCATCTTTTTTAGCTTCTTCTTTAAGCAAATCCAATTCTTGAAGTTTATATTCTTTATCTAAAGAAAGATGTATACTATCTAAATCAGCAATGTAATGTTCTAATAGCTTTTCTAATGTCGTCATCATAGTATCACGACGATTTAAAATCTGTTTTAACATTTCATTTAAATAATCATACTCTTCTTTATTGCTTATGAGCCATTCTTCACACTGGATGTTATATTTATCTTTCATTTCAACCGAATTTTTATTGGCACTAGCTATCATTTCTTTAGTACTATTTTGAGCTTGCATTGGAATTTCGATAAGCTGAGACTCGTTTTCTTTATACTGTCTTACTTGTTCAGCTAACTCTCGCTCAACATTTTCTGCTAATGTAATTTCAACATTCAATTGACGAATTTGTTCATTTAATTTCTCAATCTCTGTTTCAACTTTATCAACATCATATCCAAAAATAGATTTCGAAAACAATTTTTTTTTCATTTCTTGTTACCCCTTATATTCGTTTCAATTGAAAATTCAGGTACAGATTCTCCCTCGCTTTCTTTCAAACGGATTTCTGCCTTATCTCTTTCTAATGATTGAGTCAAGGTCGTCAATCTTGTACCTAGTTCATCTATAACGGAGGTTGCTGTCTTTATATTAGAATCCAAGAAACGAGAATCTGAAGACCTTAAATATTCTAACAATTGCATTAATTTGTTTCGTATGTCGTTTTTAATTAATACCTCTTGTTCTAGAATCATTTGTTTTTTTGCTTTAATATCATCGTCTAAAAATATCTGCTCTGCTCGTTTTGATAACAGTTCTTGTCTTGTCGTTTCAATAATAGCTTCAGCCTCTCCTTCTCCCCGTGAAATCAGTTCTTCTGATAAATCAGTTGCCTGATTTAGAATTGGCTTAAATAAGTCTTCTCGACTCTTAAAGTATTCTAAATCACGCTTTAAATCTTGGTTCTGTTTGTTTTTTTCTTGTAAAAGTATTTGAAGGTCTTCCGTCCTTTTTTCTAATATTGATAGCTCTTTTCTAACCTTAGCTGGTGAATATCCAATCAACTTTTTCGATAATTCCATATTCATATTCCTTAAAAATTATTAACTTTAATCTAAATAGCAGAATAAAAACTCTCATTTTAACTTGATTCCTTAGAAAACAAATTAAAAAGTATTCAACTGACGTAATTCTGCGAGCACTTCTGAAACAGAAGCTCCTTCACATTCAAAATTCTCAAGAATCTCTATCACTGCCTGACGATTATTCCAACTATCTGCTTTAAAAACAGGTAAATAGTTGAGCAAAATTTCTGATACTTGATATTTTGTCCAATGGAAAGCCTCTTTGCTAAACAATACACGTTTAGCACTTTCCCATCCTTGTTTCAATTCTCCCACATGGTAGGAAATCATTGCTAACTCATAATGCAATAAAAATTGATAAATTGGCAGATATATTACAATGGCTTCCTTTTCTGGGATATGAGCATCTTTAGCAGCTTTAGCAAATACATATGCCAGGTGATAATGCCCATGTTCACGCGAATAACGAACAGCTTCATATAAACTTTCTAATCTCTGAGGATAATATTCATACCCTTTTAACCAATAATACATAGCTTTAGCTTCCTCTCCCAATTGTTCAAAACAACATCCCACACGTGCATAAGCAGATGATATTTCTTGATCCCAATAACCAATTTCTATAAATTTTAAATACCATTCACTTGCCTCTTGGATCATTCCTGCTGCCATAAAGGATTGACCAGCATAAAAAGCATAGCGTGGTTTCAAATCTACATCTTTATTTGGATTGTAAAATGCAGCAACCAGCACTTGTGCATCATCATAGTATTTATTAGGATTCTGACTACGTCCCCCAAATCGACCGGATAATACATTATAATCACCGTCAATCTTTACATGCCAATTTTTATCACCTGTCACAATATACTCATGAACAACACTTCTCCAATGAAACTCTGGATTATTCTTAAATAAGAGTAAACGGTCATATACTGCACCATTATCATCTTTTAACCTAAAAGAATATCCATCTGCTACCAGATCAGGCAAATGAATTTCACCTTCAAAACGATCGTCTGCGTCAAAGACAAAAATATAATCGCTTTTACCGTCTGCATGCCTCAAAGCCAGTGTACGATTAACAGCAAAATTTTCCCAATCATCCTGATATAATTCACCAGGAATCTCTTTCTCTTGAAAAAACTCTTGTATTTCAGAAATAGTATTGTCAGTGGAACCCGTATCACTAATAACCCAATAATCCAGTGGAATATATTGGCAAATATTATCTAAGGTCTCTTTTATAATATGAGCTTCATTTTTAACAATCATATTTAAACAAATTGTTGCCATATTTCTCCTTCACATTGTTTCATATCAAAGAGGCATATCCTCTTTTTTATAAACTGCAACCAATCCAACAGTTTATTTAATAAGTGCTATCTAGTATTTATCTATTATATAAAATCCAAACAGACAACTTTTTATATTAAAAGTTGTCTGTTTTAGAATCAAGGCAAACCTTATATTTCTAAGATTTTATAAGAAAAATCATTTTTCCTAGACTCACCACTATTGACCATCCTTTTTACGACGCATTTGTACTACACCTAATAGACTAAGAATAGTCGCACTGCCAAGAAGGGATAAAGTCATATCATTACTTTCACCAGTTTGTGGTAAACGATTTGAACCACGTGTTACACCTTGTGCTACATCTACATTACGATTTGAAACAGAAGCTCCCGAATCTCTTCTAACAATTCTAGTACGACTTAAATTCATTGGATTAATGATTGATGTTCCACCGCCTGTGTTGGTTCCACTACCTGTGTTCGTTCCTGAACCTGTGTTGGTGCCGCTACCTGTATTCGTTCCTGAACCTGTATTCGTTCCTGAACCGGTGT
>NZ_KV795616.1:0-605 GCF_001809055.1 Streptococcus sp. HMSC034B05
CTTGAAGTCCATTTCATAACCCTCCTTTTTTCTTTAGTATAACAAGGAGAGGAACATTTGACTTCCTTCTTTTCTCTTCCGACTTCTATTTGTGCCTTTCTGACAACCTTAGCCCAAGCAATTACACTTCTGGGATAAATTGTGAACGTTGAGAGAGAAGAGGTTATCTCTATATCGAAAAATTGTATTCATTCTCTCCATTTAAATTTATACAGTCCTCTATACGAATTTGTTTCTGCAGAAGAATCCTCACAGAGATTACGAAATTTAAATAACGCCTGCTTACGAAATTGCTTTTATAGGAAAAGCAATTTCGTAAACAAGCGTCTACGGTGATTATCATAAGATGAGTGTTCCCGCTAGGAAAATCCTAGCGGCAGACCAGAGCTAGACTAAGAGTAACTTGACTCCATCATCATAACACTCAACAAAATTGATAAAAATTATACTAATTCAATGATAGCCATTGGCGCTGCATCACCACGACGTGGTTCAGTTTTAAGGATACGAGTATATCCTCCTTTACGTTCTGCATAACGAGGTGCTAAATCAGAGAATAATTTTTGAAGGGCAGTAGTTGAAGTATATTTTGCTGTTTCTTCATC
>NZ_KV795617.1:0-263 GCF_001809055.1 Streptococcus sp. HMSC034B05
GCAGTCATGATCAAAACGTGACGGTTCACTTGAAACACAAGGTAACAACATCTAGTGAGATTAAAACCGTTAAAGAAACCATTCATTATGTTTATAAGAATGGTAGCCAAGCAAGCCCAAGTCGTAGTACTTCATTGACTTTTACTAGAGAAGTAAAAACAGATGAAGTGACAAAACGTTCCACTAAAGGTGCTTGGTCTCCGGTTACAGGAACGTTCACAGCGGTAAGCTCCCCAACGATTACAGGTTATACAGCTGATAAG
>NZ_KV795618.1:0-42981 GCF_001809055.1 Streptococcus sp. HMSC034B05
TGAATCCGAAGAAATTGCAAATCAATTGGTAAAACCTTCGCTGTGCCTTCATTCCAATTTCTGCCTGGAACAGCATTAAGGTCAAAACAGAAACATCTGAAACCTTGCATTGCTCTACATTCTTACGATGAACCAGCTCATCAGGAGCAATCTTTTGATATAAGTCACATCAGACTTCACGAAGCTGTGGCATACTGAGTTGAAGAGGATGACGACTCGGTGTATAATGGAAAGTGTCCATTTGGTTTACCTCTCTGCTTTTTTCTTCACTTGCAGTGTACACCAAATGGGCTTTTTTGTGAAGCAAAATCAACTAGAAGCAGGGGTATATAGTATTTTAAAACAAGACTTCTGTAAATTTGACAACTATACTTTGTGCCTATGTAAACAAACATATCATTTCTTTTAAAATTTATCGGGGCAAAACTAGAAACGATTATGACTTTGCTTCACTTCCTCATCTAGCCAATTTTATTGTTTATTTACAAATCGCTTTAGAAACTGAACAAGAATAATCCAGAGTATAAAACTAATAAGCACAATATAAAGCCAAGCATTCTTATCACTTGACCAAGGCAGTGGCACATTCATTCCAAAGAATCCTGTAATAACTGCCAATACTGCCAATAAGACTGAAATAATAGTTAATAGAGCTAAATTGTCGTTTAGATTGTTGTTCAAAATATTGTTGTACGAGCCTGACAATTGATTGAGAACTTGAGCAATCAAATCTGTCATAGCGACGAGTTGACGAGCTTCAATCATGACATCATCAAACTGCTCTTTTTCAATCTCATCTAAATGGCGATAAATGGCATGGCCTTTAATATGCTCCAAAAGCATGCGGTTCTGCTTGGTAGCAGCAACCAGATAGACCATAGAGGTTTCTAAATCCGCTAAAGCAAAGAGATTTTTTTTAGTGGTTGTTTGGTGCAAAAGATGATTGATGTTATCTTTTGTTTCGTCCATTTGTTCAATCACAGGATAATAAGAATTACACACTAATTCTAAACTAGCAAATAGAAATTTGTAAACTGTAACTGGTTCATGGTGTTCAACATAATTTTTCATCATATCTACAACATAAGTATTTTCCTTATTGCTAATGGTAATGAGCCGATCCTGCTGTACCACAAAGGTCATAGGGACTGTTTCATAGTAATTTTTAGCTCTTTTTAAATTGAGTACATTGAAAATAAAAACAACTGTTCCTGTCTCACGATTGTAGTCCATGTGGGCGCGTTCATTTTTATCCAGTGCATACTCAATTGTTTCTTCATCAATATCGTATTTTGTATAAGAACCTGGGTGTTGACTCAAAATATCTGCATCCAAATTTATCCAGGCCATTCCACTCTGTAATTTCTTTTCGATAAACACTACTTTCCCCTTTCACTATCAATGGAAAAGGACTGAGAGAAGAAAGCTCAATCCTTAGGAAAATTTAATATATACAATTCAGTAAATTTTTATATCCCGTAGCAACTAACCTAGCGAGCCGATTTTATTATAACTATGATGCTGCTATACACGGTCTGTAATCAGATAGTTTTGGTACGTCACATCTTCTCTTCCAACTTGACATCCGGATACTTGTCTGCGAACCAGCGAAGAGCAAAATCATTTTCAAAGAGAAAGACAGGCTGGTCAAAGCGGTCTTTAGCTAAAATATTGCGACTTGAGGACATACGCTCATCCAGGTCATCTGGTGAAATCCAGCGAACTGTCTTTTTGCCCATGGGATTCATAACCACTTCGGCGTTGTATTCATTTTCCATGCGATGCTTAAAGACCTCAAACTGGAGTTGTCCGACAGCTCCTAGCATGTACTCGCCAGTTTGGTAATTGGTATAAAGCTGAATAGCACCCTCTTGCACCAGCTGTTCAATCCCCTTATGGAAGGATTTTTGCTTCATGACATTCTTGGCTGCAACCTTCATAAAAATCTCTGGTGTAAAGGTTGGCAAAGGTTCAAATTCAAACTTGTTCTTGCCCACAGTCAGGGTATCACCAACCTGATAAGTCCCGGTATCGTAAACTCCGATGATATCACCTGCCACAGCATTGGTGACATTTTCCCGGCTTTCGGCCATAAACTGGGTGACATTAGACAGCTTAGCGGACTTTCCGGTACGAGGCAGGTTGACACTCATACCGCGCTCAAACTCACCAGAAACGATACGGACAAAGGCAATCCGATCGCGGTGGCGCGGATCCATATTGGCCTGAATTTTAAATACAAAACCTGAAAAGTCTGGGCTGAGCGGCTCGACTACCTCACCGTCTGTCTTCTTATGGCCATGTGGTTCCGGAGCAAACTTAAGGAAAGTTTCTAAAAAAGTCTGCACGCCAAAGTTGGTCAAGGCTGAACCGAAGAAAACCGGGGTCAATTTACCAGCCAAAATCGCTTCTTCTGAAAATTCATTTCCAGCTTCTTGTAAGAGTTCGATATCCTCCTTGACCTGATCATAGAAAGAATTGGAAGCAAAAAGTTTATCCCCATCTTCCAAAGAAGCAAAACGCTCATCGCCTTTATACAGTTCTAGACGTTCATTATAGAGATCATAGAGACCCTCAAAACTTTTTCCCATACCGATTGGCCAGTTCATTGGGTAGCTAGCAATGCCTAGAATTTCTTCCAGTTCTTCCAGTAGATCTAAAGGTTCGCGGCCATCTCGATCCAGCTTGTTCATAAAGGTGAAGACTGGGATATTGCGATGTTTGACAACCTCAAAGAGCTTCTTGGTCTGTGCCTCAATACCTTTAGCTGAGTCAATGACCATGACCGCTGCATCCACCGCCATCAAGGTTCGATAAGTATCTTCTGAAAAATCCTCATGCCCCGGCGTATCCAGAATATTGACCCGTTTGCCATCGTAGTCAAACTGCATAACAGAGGACGTCACAGAAATTCCCCGCTGCTTCTCAATATCCATCCAGTCAGACTTGGCAAAGTTTCCGGTCTTTTTCCCCTTGACTGTCCCAGCCTCACGAATCTCGCCCCCAAAGTAGAGCAACTGCTCAGTAATGGTCGTCTTCCCTGCGTCCGGATGGGAAATAATAGCAAAAGTCCGTCGCTTCTTAATTTCTTCTTGTAAAGTCATCTTTTTCTCTTTCTTTCATTTTAGAATAATCGTGAATGTTAGCATCTACTTTTTATTTTTACATTGGAACCCTTGATCCTTTCAACTTATCCATTATAGCGGATTTAGCGCTTTTTTTCAATAATCTAAGGTTTGTAAATAATAGGTTAAGATATAGCTCATATAACAATTATTTAAAAAAATCCACCTTGTAAGGTGGATTTTTTGATAAGCAACTTTCTTCTTCCTATAAATCAGACAGAATTAAAAGTCAAACAAATCATCTTGGAAGAATTCATTCATTGGCTTCCAGTATTCTCTGTCATTGATATCCTCTTTCCATACAGTATTGTTAAAGAGTAAGCCCGTCACATCGCCAGCAGTATTGACGATTGGACGGACAAAAGCAAAACGCGCCCCATTTGGATTGGTGTCCTTATTTTCAGACCACTCTCGGATTGCTTTGAATTTTGCTTCTGAGTATGTGTCAATATTTTGTTTCTTTCCACCTTTAGTTTCAACGACATAGGTCCGACCATCTGTCCCTAAAAAAATATAATCCGGGAAAAAGCCTTCTTTCTTTTGCCCATACGCAACTGAGAAATAGTTATCTCCTCGGTCCTTGCTGCGGTACCACCACTTGACTTGTTGGCTGCTTTCAAGCCATTCTTCAAAGGCTTTTTCTGGCTTTGAAGTTGTCACCCAATTATTTCTGCCGTAACCTTTGTAAACATTTTTTGAGAAAACTTCTCCGGCTTCATTTTTCAAAGTTTGATACATTTCATTCTTAGGAAGAACCAAAGAAACAAGGTCCAATTCATTATGACTGATACCGTATTCCAAAGACAACTGTTTATCAAACAGTCCCTGTGCATCTGCATTTTTAGCAGTTTCACGAAGAAGTCTGTAATTATTGATGACAAAAGCCATAAATTCAGACGGTTTTAAACTTAGAAAACGCTTGGTAGGTTCTTCGCTGCGATTTGAAAATAATTCCAGTAAGATATGATTGACATCACTAGGTCTATCTCGGTAAAGATATTTTTGGATGGCTTGTTCAGCATTCAGTAGATCCAAACGATTGTCACGAAGATTGACAGGCATTTTAATATCAAATGCTATTAGCTGTTCAGTAACGATATCTCGCTCTAATTTATCAGATTTAACTAAATATTGAAGAATTGTTGTTCCAAAAATATAACCGTAACTCTCTAATTTTTCTTGATTTTGCTTGCCGTTTTGTTCTACTAGACCATAGTCATTTTTGAACTGCTTGCGAAGTGCTTGAATGACTTCACTGTTTGTCAAACCGGCTCGTAAATTTGGTTTTACTGAAGTAAGTTGGAAATCAGGTGCTTCCTCTTTCAGCTCATAAGTCGCAATATAAGCTCCTTCTCCTTTTTTCAAGACATCTGCTATATATTTCTGGTCGTTCGAATAGATGAAAGCGTTGTCTAACAAGGGATTATCATAATGCTTTTGCCCAGGCATTCTGCGAATACGACCAATAGTCTGCAAAGTAAAATTGGGTTCAGTATTGAGACGCAGCTTGACCAAAATTTTAGCTCGAGGCGCATCCCATCCGGTGGAAACCGCCTGCTTCATCAATAGATAATTAACAGGACTGTTCTCTTTTTCAATCGCAGTTATGTTAATTTTCTCATTAGCCAGCCAAGTCGCTACCTGTCCATCCTCCTGACCAATTTCAGATAGATAGTCCCTGACTTGTTTGATGAGGCTCTTGCGTTCCTCCTTATTTGCTTTTCTCTCATCAGGAAACTGAATCAATACCAATGGATTGATGGAAAGACCTAATTTTTCGTATTCTACTTTTACCTGACGGCGCTTATCATCCGCAAAATCCAAAAAATATTGGACCATATTATCCACAACATCTCCATCCACGCCATCTGGATTGAGCTCTACATTACGGACAATCAGCCCCTGAGCAATGACATCTTCATCATTGACCTGAACATTATCATAATCTGGTGATGATGATTTGGGTGTTGCAGAAGCTCTAATAATCTTATCTGCTTCAAATTTATCAATAATCCGCTGTGCTTTTTCCGTCTGATCGCGATGCTCTTCATCAATAATCAAGACAAAGTGCAACCCCTTATGCTTAGCAACTTTGATAATATCGTCAAGATTTTTAGTCTCGCCCTCACGCAAGGCAATAGCCTTATCGTTTTTGATACGTTCCCAATTCAGAAAAGTCGCTGTGCCAGCTTGAAAACCTCCAGTCAAGGCTTCATCTAAAGTAATAGATTTGACAAATTTCCCAATATCTCTGGCTTTGTTCCAAGACTGCTCTTCCAATTCTCCATTTCCCGGTGTCAGCCAGACAAAGACGTAATCATAAGGATTGGGATTATACTCAATAATTCTGTCCATCAGTCTAATGAGCATGATAGTCTTTCCGGCTCCAGTAGGTGCATAAAAGACCGTTGTTTGTTTTCGAGAATAAAAAAACTTGTCTTGCAGGGTTTGAACTGCCTGCTCTTGAAAAGGAAATAGTTTCATTATAATCCTGCCTCTCTCATTTCTTTTGCAAAATAGTATTCCGGAACATCAACTAGCTCAATCCCTTCATATCGCGCCCTATCTTCTTTTTCCATCAAAGCATGGGAATGCTGACGAACATAGACTGTCTTAATGCCTGTCAAATCCAGCTCTCTGATTTCCGACAAAGTAAAGGCAACTGCCTTATCACTTTCCTCTAGGTCAATGGCATGCTCCAGCTCAATCAAGGTCTTCACATTATTGAGCAGGGCATATTCTAAATCTTCATCCTCTTTTTCGATGAATTGAGTTTTGAAATATTTGAGATTATGCGGCAAATCTTCCTGAATATTGGAAAGGCGCTGATAAGTTACTTCTTCACAGATATTATTCTCATTGTTGGTGCAAAGAATATACTTGCGATTGCCGCCATCCTCTTTGTTGAGCTGAGCCACCGCATGACCCGTTGTGCCCGAACCAGCGAAGAAGTCGAGGATGGATGAAGTTTTATCGGATTTAAGAGAAATTAATTTCATAATTAGTTTTTTAGGTTTAGAAAAATTAAAATCAATATCTAATCCACTCAGCTCTTCTGCTGCATCCTCATTAACACCATCCTTATCAAACCAATTATTAGAAATCTGACCCTCTGATTTATCCAAAAAAATTTTTAAATAGGGAGTACCCGTTTTTGTCCAATAAATTTCGCCATTCTTATCTTTTTCTTTAAAAAATTCTTTTGTTCTTATACTTTTAATAACTCTTTCTATTCCAGTCGGGGATTTAATATGTAATAAATTTTTTCCTCTAGTATTATCTACGATTGTCCCTCTCCTAAATCGCCTACCGGTTAAGTCATCAACATATCTGTATTCTTTAATCGCGCTTTCTTTTAACTCAATCTTATTAAAGTGATTTTGAAACTTATTTAACGCGTAACACAATATTGACTCACCAACTATTGATAATTGTTTTGCATTATTATTTTGTGATTCACTTCTTTTCCAATGTATAGATGTTACAAAATTCCCTTCCCCAAATATCTCATCACAGAGCAATTTCAACTGTGCTTGTTCGTTATCATCAATGGAAATAAAAATAACACCAGTTTCACTTAGGAGATTTTGTGCAATCTCAAGCCGTTTACTCATAAAGGACAGCCATTTTGAATGTGAATAACCATCATTCTTATCCACAATTTTATCATTATAGATAAAATCGTTATTGCCCGTATTGTAAGGTGGATCAATATAAATCACATCAATCTTGCCGGCATGAGTTTTTTCTAACAGATGCAAACTGTGGAGATTATCTCCTTCCAGCAGAAAATTATAATCTTCCGATGCAGGATTTTCTTTGATTTTTCTGGTTTCATCTTCGACAAAAACAGGGATTTTGCTTTTCATCTCCTCTTCCACCAGTTCAGCATGTTCCTCCCAAACCAAACCATATCGCTTAGAATCAATCAATTCAATTAGTTTTTCCAATTTTGGCAGGTCTTCATGATTAGACTCTTTTCTTGCCTGCTCCATCAAGCTTCTGACATAAGCCAGGACTTCTGCCTTTTCATTTTGATGCGGGCGTTCGTCAAATGTCGCAGGCATTAGAAAACACCTCCAATCTTAGTGATTGAAAGTGTTTTTGAGTATACTAAAAAAAGGGTATTAATTACCTCTGCTCTGCTCTGCTCTGCTCTGCTCTGCTCTGCTCATGATAAAATCCTTTCCTAACCATGTCAAGCCAAAATATTTACTTTTTTTCTTTATTTTATCAAAATTTCAAAATGAAATCAAAAAAGAGTTTGGATTAGCCAAACTCATATTATTATCTGTGATAAAGAATCTCTTACAGATTAAAACTTAACAAGAATCATACTGAAAAGAAAAATGATTAAAATAAGTACTAAAAGCAAAGGTAAACTGTTGGCAAAAGGCAAACGAAAACCCACATACTAACTATAAAGAACTACCAACTGTACAATCTGAAGCCATTTAAAAATCTTCACAAAACGTGGATTATCATGATTTTTTAAAGCCGTATAAATAGACAAAGATAAATGCAATCATCAAACCATGCCAAAACATCGGTATCAGGAGCGGTTCTGTTTTGTGAGTCGTTAAAAAACTATTCACCATAACTTAATTTTCCTGTCTTATCGTTTCTTCTTGTTCTTGCTTAAGCTGTATTTGTTTAAAGACCAGAGAAATCATCCAAATAGCTAAAATCAGAGGCAATGACACCAACAGATAATTGCTAATTATCCCATGATCACCTACTAAAGGCGGCTCCTTCAAAAAACCATAATTTCCACCACTCACAAAATTTACAAATAATAACAAGAGATTCATAGCAAAACTAATCTCTACAATTCGCTGCAAGTCCAATTGCTTACTATCATAATGATTCATCAAATACGTGAGAGAATTCCCCAAAAGAGCATAGTGACCAATCAGATAGGATACTAAGGTAATATGAGGAAAAGCAAATGGATCAAATATAGGATAAATCAATGCACAAATAGGCCCAAATACTCCTAAAAGAGCAAAATATTGTTTATAAACTGAGGAATCAGGCAGAAACAAAATAGCAAACATCGCCAATCTACAATGATAAAAAGGAAGTGCCTCAGATAGTGGTGACAAAGTGGCGACATACCAGCTATAAAGCATTAGAATTTGGAATCCTTGTACAAATTTTAAAATAATTTGATAACGCTTATTTTGATGATATTTTACAGCACTGTACATGATGTAAATGATTCCTAAAAACATCATTCCATACCAAAACGGGGTTAATTGTGGTGCCTCTGTTTTATGACTTGTAAAAAATTCTTGTAAATTCATCTCTTACTAATCCATCCTATTGATTAATTTTTTTATTATAGTTAGTTTTCTCGCTGTGGCAACAGTCCCTAGTTTCTTTTCGAGAAAATTATTATTTAACTTCTTTTTTCTGGCATCTTTTAGCAAATATATATAAAGACAAGCTTCTCCAATTACAAATATTTCATCTGTAAAGCTCATTTCTGCTACTTTTTGAGTCTCTCTGTAGATAGAAAATTGTTTGTAAACAACAAATGAATCCTCAACTGGTCCAATTCCGTAGGAAAAAGATTTTGCAGGACAGCCTTTTCTAAATCAGATTTTTTCTTTACGACAATCGATAAATTCACACCAAGCTTCTCCCAAATCAACTGGTGAATATGTTGAGCAAGTTCTTCAGCGGACATACTAGTTTTGCAAATGACATTGCCTGATTGACTATAGCTTGAAACATTATCCAAACCAGATGTTCCCAACAATTGAACTAAGTCACTCATCTTAGGGATTCGATTTGATCCCGTAGGCATCACACTGCGAAAAAGAGCAAGATACTGCACCTGATGCTTACACCTCATTCTCCAATTCCTCTACTAGATTAGCTAAATTCATAGAATTGCTACCCTTTATCAAGACTTGATCCGTTGGTTTTAGTGCTTTTTTAACCGCTTTTACCAAATCCAAAAACTGATCTTTGTCAGCATTTTTTACAAAATAATGAACTTTCTCTGGTGGGAAAATTTCCTGAGCATAGGCAAAAAGCGCAGCCATATCCTCTCCGTAGAAAAATATTTCTGAGAGAATTTCCGGATTTAGACTAGTTATCATAGCACCATGCATTTGTTTAGACTCAGCCCCCAGCTCCTTCATATCAGCTAAAACAACCAACTTCCGACCATTATCATTATAAGGAATTGTAGAAAAAGTTTCCAAAATCAGACGCATTGCTGTTGGATTCGCATTATAAACATCTGAGAGGATATCAGCTCCATTTTTAGCTTTTTTCCATTCAGTGCGATTTCGCGTTAATTCAAGAGTCAAAAAAGCTTTTTGAATGACCTCTTCTGTCACCCCTTCTTTTAAGGCTACATAAGCGGCAATCATGGCATTAGTCGCATTGTATTTTCCAGTTACCGGAAGGTCAATAGCACTAGTTAAAAAGTTGGTCTCAAAGGTCAAACTATCTTTTCGTTCTTCTAATTTTGTTAGACAAATATCTTCGTCTGGACCAAAACGAACAACGTTCTGCTGACTTGGTAAAAAGTCATTGATAATTTTGTCCGCTGGGACAACTAAAAGAGCCCCATTTTTCATACCGTCAGCGATTTGTAGCTTTCCTTTTGCAATTTCATGACGGCTTTTAAAAAATTCTAGATGTGCTTCGCCAATTAAAGTCACTATGCCTACTTTTGGCTGAGCGATAGTAGATAAAAGATGAATATCTCCCATGTGATCTTGACCCATTTCCAGAACCAACTTTTCAGTATCATCTGGCATATGCAAGATTGTATAAGGAAGACCAATTTCATTATTGTAGTTTCCTTGCGTTTTGTAAGTCTTATAAGCCATTGACAAGAGGTGAGCCAGCATGTCTTTGGTCGTTGTTTTACCATTAGAACCTGTGACTGCAAAAACATCTACCTTCATCTTTTCCAGATAATACCGTGCCAAATGCTGCAGTGCTGCTAATACATCATCTACTAAAATATAAGGATAGTCTTCCAATTCTTTTTCTGACAAGGTTGCCACAGCTCCATTTTCAAATGCTGTCGCAATAAAGTCATGCCCATCACGCGCACCCTTAAGAGGCAGAAACAAATCTCCCTCTCCAATCAATCGGCTGTCAAATTCTGCCTTTCTAAATGTACAATCTGGAAATAGATGAACATCATTTTTAGCTTTCAAAACAGAAGCCACTTCATAGAACGTTAATTGCATTTTTATCCCCTACTTATCTTAAATATCTCTAACTCTCTCATTATACCACAGAAAAACCGACTTTTACAGATTCACTAAAAGATCTAGCAAAATAACAGAAAAAAATGAAAAGACAGGAGCAATGTTATTCCTGTCTTGTTTTATGACTGCAAAAAGCTCTTATATTGATGCTATGGCTAATTGCTCAAAGCAAAGCTTTAAGATTCAGACAAAACTTACGACTTATTCGCTTTTCAAACTTGGAAGAGTACCTGCTCTTATCTCATAGTAAATGCTTTTCACGTTTTGTAAACATTTCTTGAGCTAACCGAACCAATTTTTCAATCAAATCTGTATAAGAAATGCCCATATTTTCCCAAAGCAGGGGATACATAGACCACTGTGTGAATCCAGGCATCGTGTTTAACTCATTGAGGAAAATCTCACCTTTATCAGTGTAAAAGAAATCACAGCGAGCTAAACCAACGCCGCCAATCGCTCGAAAAGCTTTTTCAGCATGTTGACGCATGGTAGAAATCACATCATCTGACAATTTTGCAGGAATAGACATAGTGATTTTGTTGTCAATGTATTTAGCTTCGTAATCATAGAAAGCAACATCTTTCACTACCTCACCTGGTAAGCTGCTTTGGGCTTCTTCGTTCCCAAGTAAACCAACTTCAATTTCACGCGCATTGACACCTTGCTCAATCAAAACACGACTATCGTATTTGAAAGCTAACTTAAGAGCAGAACGCAATTCATCTTGATTTTCAGACTTGGAAATACCGACGCTAGAGCCCATATTGGATGGTTTTGTAAAGACTGGATAAGTTAGATTTGCCTCTACTTCTGCAATCTTTTCTTCTATATTTTCGTCTTCAATCACAGCTACATATGGTACTTGTGGAATGCCAGCAGAAGCCAACACTCGTTTTGTTGTGATTTTGTCCATGGCAACACTAGAAGAAAGGATATTACAACCCACATAAGGCATTTTCAACACTTCAAGAAATCCTTGGATAGACCCGTCTTCTCCCATTGGACCATGAAGAACGGGGAACACAGTAGCACCTTCTTCGTAAATATCACTCGGCTTCATTTTTTGACTCTCAATGACGGTATCATTTGTCATCAATTTTTCATCATCAGCAGGTTTGCTTGAAAATTCTTGCGTCTTGATAAAATCACCTGCTTGTGTGATGAAATAAGTCTTGACAAAAAATTTGTCATAATTAATCGCACGCATGACACTCTCTGCTGATAAGACAGAAACTTTTCTTTCCGCACTGCGTCCGCCGTAAAGAAGAATGATTTGTTGTTTTGACATTTTCATACCTAACCTTCTCATCTTAAAAGAAATCTACAAATTTAATCGCCTTTTAGTATACCATATTTTAGCTTGTTTTTGAACAGAAACAGAGCTTTCATTTTCTTTTAAACAAAGCTCTATCACCCTTTTACAACTCCGTACGATTCTCAATAGCTCGAAGCAAAGTCACTTCATCTGCATATTCAATATCAGATCCAACTGCTAATCCACGGGCTAGTCGCGTCACTTTGATACCAGCTGGCTTTAACACCCGCGAGATATACATGGAAGTTGCTTCTCCATCTGCTGTAGCATTGGTCGCTACAATCACTTCAGCCACCTCACTATCCATTAACCGTGTAATCAAACTTTTCAGATTGATGTCATCAGGTCCGACACCATTCATAGGAGAAATCAATCCTTGCAAAACATGGTATAAACCATGGTATTCTTGGATATTTTCCATAGCAGATACATCTCGACTATCTTCTACAACCAAAATAGTAGACTGATCACGGGTCTCATCGGTACAGATAGCACAAGGATCATCATCCGTTAAATTGCCACAAATAGAGCAATAGGCTAGCTCACGTTTGGCTGCAAGTAAATTTTTAGCAAATTCATTGACATCATCATCACTCATGCCAATCGTATAAAAAGCCAAGCGTGTTGCTGTTTTTATGCCAATTCCCGGTAATTTTGAAAAACTTTCAATTAATTTCGCAATCAGTGTTGGATAAAGCATAATTCCCTCTCTAATTCATCGGATGCTGTTGATGATAT
Organism: Streptococcus sp. HMSC034B05; assembly: GCF_001809055.1. Lineage (NCBI taxonomy): Bacteria > Bacillati > Bacillota > Bacilli > Lactobacillales > Streptococcaceae > Streptococcus > Streptococcus sp. HMSC034B05. The sequence continues at coordinate 12,420 of NZ_KV795618.1, forward strand.
AAATTAATAATATCACGTGTAATGCTATGGCTAACGGTTGAAGATAAGTCTGTATTATGTGGAAAAACAACTGCAACTGCAATTTGCGGATTGTTACTTGGTGCATAAGCAACAACGTTTGTATTGATGGCTTCCTGTTTTCCATTATTGACAAACGTTTCAGCTGTCCCTGTTTTCGCACTGATTGGCACTGCTTCACCTTGAGATAAAGTACGCCCTGTTGTAAAGCCGCTTGTTCCATGTACTACTTGGTAAAAACCTCGACGAATCAAATCCATGTTGTCTTTTGAAATATCCACTTTATTTAACTCTTTGGTGGCTTTTCCTTCAATTAATTTTCCAAGACCACCTTTTTCATTATTGTCATAAATTCCTTCCACTAAGTGTGGTGCGATACGAGTCCCACCATTAGCTACCGTTGCAGCATACTGAGCTAATTGCATCGGTGTATAGTTATCAAACTGGCCAAAAGCATTGGTTAAATAGTTTGCAAACGTATATTTTTTAGGAGTATAGCCTTCGGACTCACTTGGTAAATCAATTCCTGTAGATGCTCCTAATCCATATTGCGCAAAAGTTTTACGCAATTTGTCCATAGAGGAATTCAAATTTTTCAAATCAATCGTCATATTAGGCGAATAAGGGGTTCCCATCATATTCAACGCTAGTTGAACCATATAAGTATTGGATGAATATTCTAATGCCTCTAAAGCTGTAATTTGTCGAGGACCATACTGAGTAAACCAAGAAGTGATTGCTGAGGAACCTCCAAAAGAAATCGGTTGATCTGTCAGAACTTGGTTACCTGTGATAGCTCCACTTCCCCAACCTGCTGTCAAAGTCGCACCCTTAACAACCGAACCAGGCACAAAGTTATTCATAATGGTACCAAGTGAATCGGCTGTCAATTCTCCAGTATCAATATTATGTTTTAAACCTGCCATTGCTAGAATAGCACCCGTTTTGGGATTCATAGCAACAGCATAAACACCCTCAGAATATGTCGCATGACCGTTCGCTAATTCTGCACTGAAATACCTTCTCAAAATATCTTCCACACCATTTTGGAAAGTCAAATCCATCGTTAATTTCAGATTATTTCCCTTACTACCATTGGAAATATTTTTCACGCTCTCCATATTTCCATTTTTGTCAAGATTGATTTCTTTGATTGCGCGTTTCCCTTGAAGTGTAGACTCATATTGTTTTTCCAAATAACTCGTCCCAACACGATCATTAAGAGAATAGCCTTTTTTCAAATAAGCATTCACTTCTTCTGCGGGTAGCCCTGCCTTTTCACTTGAGACACTTCCAATGATAGAAGCTAAAGATGTGTCTAACACTTTTCTATCCCAGCTGGTGGTAATACTGATACCAGACAATTCTTTTGAGCTAGAAGCAATTGTCGCAATTTGGTCAGGAGACAAATCGTCTGTTCGGATATTTCCCGTCTCAAAATTTGCAATAGCATTCATTTGACTAAACAAATAAATAACTTTTTTATCTTCATTTGAGTAGTTTAATTTGACCACATCAACACTTTTAACGGCATTACTATAAATCTTCGACTCTGTCAAACGATTTCCATCTGCACTATACTTTTTATTTTTAGGCAGTTGATTGACGACCTTCTTATAAACCTCGCTATCTGCCAAATAATAATCGACCTGTTGTCGATCAGTAACGTCTGCATTGGAAATGGAAACTAACGGCAGTAATTTTTGAGCAATTTCTTTAATTGTTTCAGCTCTCATTTTATTGCTACGCGTAAAGGAAACGACTTGCTTGGTTGTATTTTCCACCAAAGGTTTTCCACTTGCATCATAAATTTGCCCACGAACAGAGCTAGTTGTTACTTTGGTTTTGCTGGCAGTCGCCAATTTTTTTGTATAAAATTCCCTATGCACAACTTGCATATAGCCCAAACGAACAATCAAACTCATAAACAATAAAATCACAATCCCAAATAACAAATTGAGCCGTCTAGGAATGGAATGACTATCAAATTTTCTTTTTTTCTTAGACATGTTTTCTCTCATTCTAGTCAAAATACTACCTTTTATTTTACCATAAATCCAAAGAAATGAAGTCAAAGAAAATGGAAACACTGATAAAAAACACAGCTAAACCAATTAGAATTCTGCACAATATCAAAAAGCTCTGTTTACGCAGAGCTTCTTAATATTTTATTGGGCTTATTTTCCAAGATAGTATTCTTTTACAAGATTTAATTTATCATCAAATTCAAATACAAGCGGTGGGAAATTAGGAATTTCCACATTCATGATTTCATCATCTGATAATTGTTTGATATGTTTTACAAGAGCGCGGATTGAGTTACCATGCGCACCTACAAACACATTTTTACCATCTTTCAAAGCTGGAGCAATTTTATCTTCCCAGAATGGAAGAGCACGTTCCAAAGTAACTTTCAAGTTTTCCGCATCTGGAATCACTGAATCATCAAGGTTTGCATAGCGACGGTCAGTATGTGCTGAATATTGATCATCTTTTGCCATAGCTGGTGGCAATACATCATAAGAACGACGCCAAATATGAACTTGTTCGTCACCCCATTTTTCAGCTGCTTCAGCTTTATTTTGACCTGTCAAACCGCCATAATGACGTTCATTCAAGCGCCATGATTTTTCAACTGGCACCCAAAGTTGACCTGCCGCTTCAAGAGCAAGATTTGTTGTTTTGATAGCACGTGTCAAAACAGATGTGTAAGCTTGGTCAAACTCAATACCAGCTTCTTTAATCAATTTACCAGCATCAATCGCTTGTTGCGTCCCTTTTTCAGACAAATCAACATCAGCCCAACCAGTAAAGAGGTTAGCTTTATTCCATTCAGACTCACCATGGCGAGCAAAAACTAATTTTACCATTAGATATCTCCTTTGATTTTTGAAAACTGTCTTACAGTCATTTTATATTTTACAAAATTTTTCATAAAAAATCTAGTAGCAATAGGAGAATATTTGATTTTTACTGTTTTCTTTATTCAAACAGTGTATCTATTTACTCAGCTATCTCCTAAACAATCAGCACAAATTCCATATATCAGCACTTTGGTTTTTGTGATCTTATAACCTGTCTGCTTTTCAGCTTCACGTCTCAGATCAGGTAGGTCCACATCTTCAAAGTCTGCAATTCGTCCACATTTTTCGCAGACAATATTCAGATGTTCATGCCCCATAAAATCAAAATAGGTCGTATTGTCATTCTTTATCTTGATTTCTTCCACAAAACCCTCTTCAATCAATACTTTCAGATTATTATAGACCGTTGCTAGGCTCATGTTAGGAAACTCAGGCCTCAAATCTTGATAAATCTTTTCTGCACTAGGATGCGCATGCGTCCAAATCATATAGGCAATAACCGCCTTTCGAGTCTCTGTAATACGCACACCTTTCACTTTTAACCGTTGAATAACATTGTCATAATCACTTTGATCTTTAATTTCTAAATAAGGATGTAAATTCATGCCTACCTACTCATAATTGTTTTTTCTTATTATATCATGAAATTAAGAGAATACGTATTTAGAATGATTGTAAATAAATGCAAATGATCAGCTTTTGTCTTTCAAAACATAAGAAAAACCTATTGCACAACGCCGAAACGTTGATACAATAGGCTTTTTATCGTTGAATTATTTAACAGCGTCTTTAAGAGCTTTACCTGCTTTGAATGCTGGCACTTTAGAAGCTGCGATTGTGATTTCTTTACCAGTTTGTGGGTTACGACCTTTACGAGCTGCACGTTCACGAACTTCAAAGTTACCAAAACCGATCAATTGAACTTTTTCACCAGCTGAAAGGAATTCAGTTACTGCTGCAAATACCGCATCAACTGCTGCTGCTGAATCTTTCTTAGTCAATTCTGTAGCTTCTGCTACTTTTGCAATCAAATCTTGTTTGTTAGCCATTTAACAAATCCTCCAAAATATTTTATGAATTAGTAGTCACTAACTCTAACAAGTATTATCATATCTAAAAAATGTTATTAGGTCAAGCACAAAACGAACTTTTTTCAATTTTTCCAAAAATATCAAACTTATTCATAGCGAACGAGGATTGCCCACGCATTTTCACCTGTATGTGTTTGAATAATAGAACCAGTCTCCAAAACAGAAATCGTTTTTTCCACACACGGTTGCAAAATCTGTTTCATTTCGTTCGCCAATTCGGCAGTTCCTGCATACGAAATTCCAATCTCTGTTACTTTTTTATCCTTCAGACTTACAGCCAAATCATTGACCCATTTTTTAAAAGTTTTTACGCCCCGCCCCTTTACAATTGGTTGTAGTTCATGCTGTTTCATCTGCATCACCACTCGAATATTCAGAAGCGAGCTGAGAAGTCCTGTTACACGACCAATGCGACCTCCTTTTACAAGATTTTCAAGAGTTGATACACCGATATAAAGTTCCGTTTTTTCACGCACTTCTTCAATTTTTGCCAAAATATCTTCTAAATCAGCACCTGCCTTGGCTAATTTGGCAGCTTCTACCACTTGAAACTTCAAAGCTTGATCTGTAAAAGAGCTATCAATGACTGTAACATCGACGTTTGATAAAGTGGCACCTTGACGGGCGGCTTCAACTGTTCCAGATAAAGCATGGGACATATGAATTGAAATGATTTTATCAGCATGTTCACCCAATCGTTCAAAAACCTCTGCAAAGACGCCGACGGGCGGTTGACTTGTTTTAGGAAGATTTTTACTGGACTGCATCAAGCGAAGAAATTCTCCTTCTTTCAGATCAGCATCGGAATAAACAACACCATCTACCATTACAGACAAAGGGACGATTGTAATCTCTAAATCCTCTACAATTTGCGGTTCAATCGTAATAGATGAATCCGTTACAATTTTGATTTTTGTCATGTTTTTCCTACTTTATAAATTTTATCTATTTAATTTATTATATCAAAAAAATAACTTTTTGTGGAATAATTTTTCTGAATAAAATATGTAAAAGATGTGTATAGCTCTTTATTGTTCTCAATAGACAGAATTATTAAATTTTCAGAAAATAATTGACACTCTAATGTTTTTTTGTTAGCCTATTCTTGTATCTTAATTTAAAGTAAATTTTAGAGAAAGAGGGAATAGTTGATAAATGAAACAGACAAAATTTTTAGGAATTCTTTGTCTTATACTGGCTTTCATTTCAATTATGGTTGGTGCTAGCAGTTTTTCTTGGCATAAACTACTCAGTGGTGAGACGAACACTTGGCTATTATTTTTAGAGTCGCGCTTACCAAGGACTATTAGTATCATTTTAGCAGGATCTAGCATGAGTATTGCGGGACTTCTGATGCAAACTGTTACACAGAATCATTTTGCAGCGCCTAGTACAATTGGAACAGTAAATGCTGCAAAGTTCGGTATGCTTCTCAGCCTCTTCTTCTTTCCAACGGCGAATTTGGCTCAAAAAATGCTCTTCTCCTTTGTCTCTTCTATTTTTTTTACGATTATTTTTATTAGATTTATCAGAAAATTATCATTTAAGGAAAAATGGTTGCTGCCACTTGTCGGAATTATTTATAGTGGTGTCATTAGTGCAGCTGCTGAAATTCTTGCCTATCGTTTTGATCTAGTGCAAAGTATGACATCGTGGACGCAAGGATCTTTTGCAATGATTCAGACACATCAATATGAGTGGCTTTTTTTAAGTTTTGTTATTCTGATTGCTGTCTGGCGGTTGTCTGCTACTTTTACAATTATGAATCTAGGAGAAGATGCTAGCCATAATCTAGGGATATCTTTTTATCAAATGGAAGGATTGAGCCTATTTCTCATTGCTCTCACAACCAGTGTGACGATGATTACAGTGGGCTCGCTTCCTTTCATAGGCGTGATTGTACCAAATATTGTGCGAAAATTTTATGGAGATCATATCACGCGCATCAAAAGTATTACTGCCCTGACGGGAGCAGGCTTAATTTTAATCTGTGATATTATGTCACGTATGGTGATCCGTCCCTACGAAATCTCAGTTAGTTTGATTCTGGGAATTTTTGGAAGTTTAACATTCATTTATCTTTTATGGCGAGGTGCCACTCATGAATAAAATGAAAATCCAAACAAGAGGGCTCATCATCTTGCTACTTTTTGTGGCTATAGTAGCTATATTTTTCTACCTGATGCCAACAGAGTATCCTTTGACAGGCTTTATCATAAAACTGCGATCGCAAAAGTTATTGGCCTATCTAATCATTGCAGTTGCTGCTAGTTTTTCCACAATCAGTTTCCAAACGATAACTGAAAATCAATTTTTAACACCAAGTATCCTGGGGCTGGATGCTCTCTACGTGCTCATGCAGACTGTCTATCTATTTTTTGCCAATCAGTTTATTGGAAAGATATCAAATCCCTTGTTTGAGTTTATTATCATTTTGAGTATTCAATGTGGATTTTTCCTTTGTTTGCAGCCTATGATTAAAAAACTGTTACAACAAGGTTTTGTGTTCATCTTACTCATCTGTATGGCATTAGGCACACTATTTAGAAGTACAAGTACCTTTCTGCAAGTGTTGATGGATCCTAACGAATACGATAAGCTTCAAACTAAACTATTTCCTTCATTTCAACGAATGAATATGGAAATTGTTCTGATTGCTACTGTCATCATCGGACTAGTTAGTCTATATGTATTGAAAAAGAATGCTGTGCTCAATGTCTTCCGTTTAGATAAAAAGACAGCTATGATTTTAGGCATAGAGGTAGAAAAAGAGCAAAAAAAACTGCTATGGGCTATTGTTTTACTGACTTCGTCAACGACTGCTTTAGCTGGACCCATGATGTTTTTTGGCTTTATGATGTCTAATCTAGCCTATCTACTCATCAAAGAATACCAGCATAAATGGCTCTTTTTAGTGGCCAGTTTACTCGGCTTTATCTTTCTAATCAGCGGACAACTGCTGGTAGAGCGAATCTTTCAACTACAAATTAATGTCAGCATGGTCATCGAGTTAGTAGGAGGTTCTTTCTTCTTCTATCTCTTAGCAAAGGAGGCAAAACGTTAAATGCAATTAAAAAACATTAGCAAATCATTTGGGGAAGAGTTAGTCTTAGACGACATTCGTTTAAGAATTTCTCCCAGTAAATTCACCGCCTTTATCGGACCAAACGGTGCTGGAAAATCTACTCTTCTCTCTATCATGAGTCGCTTACTCAAAAAAGATCAGGGGTTTCTCAGTATCAAAGGAAAAGAAATTGAAGCTTGGAATTCTAGAGAATTAGCTAAAGAGCTAACGATTTTAAAGCAAAAAATCAACTATCAATCGAAATTAACTGTTGAAGAACTAGTTTCATTTGGGCGCTTTCCATATAGCCAAGATCACTTAACAAAAGATGATGTTCAACAAGTGGAGCAAGCCTTGATTTATCTGAATATCCTTGACTTGCGAAATCGCTTTATTGATACACTTTCAGGAGGGCAATTGCAACGTGTCTTTATTGCCATGGTTTTGGCACAGGATACAGATTTTATTCTTTTGGATGAGCCACTGAATAATCTGGATATTAAGCAAAGTATTGCCATGATGAAAATCTTGCGTTCACTTGTGGATGATCTGGGAAAAACGATTATTATTGTCATTCATGATATCAATATCGCTAGTCAATATGTGGATGAGATTGTCGCCTTTAAAGATGGAAAACTCTTTTGTCAAGGTACGACAGAACAAATCATGAAAAAAGAAACTTTAGATTCATTGTACGAAATGGACATAACCCTTGGTGAAATCAACGGGAAAAAAATCTGTGTATATCTATAATTTAAATTTGGAGGATTTCTGATGAAACAGAATACAAAAAAACTATTGTTATCTATCCTTACAGCTTTTGCTGTTGTATTTTTAGCAGCTTGTGGTGCTCATAATAAACAAAACACAAAGACAAATACCTCATCTTCTGCAAGTGAAGTCTCTATTAAATCGGCAGCAGGGGAGACTAAAGTTCCAATCAATCCTAAAAAAATTGTTACGTTTGACCTTGGTGCAGCCGATACCATTCGGGCTCTAGGAAAGGAAAGTAGTCTCGCTGGGATTCCAAAGAAAACCTTGCCTGCTTACTTGAAAAATCTTTCAAAAAACATCAAAAATGTTGGCACCATGAAAGAGCCTGATATGGAAGCAATCGCCGCCTTGAAACCAGATTTAATCATTGCTTCTCCACGTACGGCACAGTATGTTAAGAAATTTAAAGAAATTGCTCCTACTGTCCTTTTTAAAGCAGATAATAAAGATTACTGGGGGTCTACTAAACAAAACATTCTCTCCCTGGCAAGTATCTTTGGAGAAGATGGGACAAAAAAAGCTAAAAGCGAACTAGCTGCATTAGATAAAGAGATTGAAAGTGTTGCAAGTGCAAATGAAAAGTCAACTAAAAAAGCCTTAATGCTTATGCTGAACGAGGGCGCAATGTCAGCATTTGGTGCGAAATCACGTTTTGCATTTCTTTATAGCACCCTGAAATTCAAAGCCACTGATGCCAAAATTAAAGACTCTCGGCACGGTCAAGAGGTCAGTTTCGAAAGTGTCAAACAAATCAACCCAGACATTATTTTCTCTCTCAATCGAACTCTTGCTATCGGTGGCGATAATTCAGTGAATAAAGATTTCTTGAATAATTCACTAATTCAAGAAACAAATGCTGCTAAAAAGAAAGCGATTGTTAATTTAACATCGGATCTTTGGTACCTTAGCGGTGGTGGTCTCGAGTCTACTAAATTGATGATTAAAGATGTCAAAAATATAGCTGGAAAATAAACAAAAAGAGTTGAAAGAAAACTTACTTGAAAAGTTCTTTCAACTCTTTTGTTGTACAACATTCAATTATCTTCCGCCACCAATGTATGATTTTTGACGAAATAATGTTCTAAAATGCCCTCGTCTCCGAATAAAACTCCATGGAGAACTCCACCATAGACAGCTCCACCATCCATACCAATTTTTTGATCCTGCGTTCTCCAAAGGTGACTTGTCCCAGGTCTCTCAGACAAGAGATAAAAAGTTGGGGTATGACCAAATACGATTGTCTTTCCGGTTTGATTGTATCCCTGATGAAAGGGTTCACGCAACCAAACCTTTTGATAATCAGTAGTTTGGTGCCAATCTTTCAAATCTAAATCAATACCGGCATGCACAAAAATATACTGTTCTGTTTCAACAAAGAAGGGCATCTGACGAATGAAAGTCACGAGATCTGGTGCCTCTTCTAACACGCGCTTAACATCTTCCACTCCATCAACAGGAGTGTCTAAAGGTCGTCTTAAAATGGAATTGATTGTCGTATCTCCACCATTACGGCGATAATGTTCATATCCTCTCTCGGGATTATCTAACCAAGTTAGAAACATATACTCATGATTTCCGGAAATGCAAATCGCTCCTTGCTTTACAACAAGGTTCTTCACACACTCTAAAACTGCTCTACTATCCTCACCACGGTCGATCAAATCTCCTAAAAAAATGAGCTGGCTTTTTCCATTCCATTTTTTGAGTAGCGTTTCTAGCATATTTGCCTTTCCATGTACATCTCCAATTACAAAATAATTTGTCATGGTTTTCCTCCTGATAAAAGAAGAGATTGAAATTCAAGTCTCCAACTTCAAAGCCTTTTGTATAGTAAACAACTGGTGCAGAAACGAACTACTCAAAGTACTACTTTAAGGTTACAGATAAAACTTGCGAAGCAAGTCACTCTTCCAAATTTGGAAGAGTACTTTTGACGAAAACTTCGTTTTATTCAATTGCTGACTTAGCAGCCTTCTAGGTGCTTAAGCAACTTTGTAGAAATTAGATTATACAAATATCCGGGGTCATTATACCAGAACTTTGGCATAACGAAGGAGACGAACAACGTCAACCCATTCACTGTTTCAATAGTTCTCTAGCCTGCGTGAGAGCTGCTTCAGTCACATTTTCACCCGCTAACATTTTAGCAATCTCTTCGATACGCTCTTCATCAGACAACAAGCGAACTGTTGAAACTGTTGAATATTCATCTGATATTTTCTCGATGAAAAATTGATAATCTGCAATGGCAATCACTTGTGGCAGGTGCGAGATGGCAAGAACTTGTCCATTGGAGCCAATTTTATGAATTTTCTGAGCAATAGCTTGCGCAACACGTCCAGACACGCCTGTGTCTACTTCATCAAAAACAATGCTTGTCTTGCCTTCTTTACGAGAAAAAGCAGACTTGATTGCCAACATCAAACGTGACAATTCGCCACCGGAAGCAATCTTAACGAGCGGTTTGTAATCTTCGCCCGGATTAGTCGAAATGTAAAATTCAACATGCTCATTTCCCTCGCGGCTAAACTTTCCTTTGGTAAATTGAACTCGAAAATTCGCCTTTTCCATATAGAGATCTTTTAATTCTTGCTGAATCTCTGCTTCCAATTGCTGGGCTAATTCGTGCCGTTCCTGACTCAGACGACCTGCTAGAGAGACCAAATCTTTCTCTAGCTTTCTCAACTCTTGATCCAAATCATTTGATGAGAGATTCTTTCCAGTCAGAAGCGCATATTCTTTAGAAATTTGCTCTAAATAAGCTAACACATCATCCACATGCCCACCGTATTTACGAGTAATGCTATAAATTAGATCTAGGCGCCTTTCAACTTCTAAGAGACGATCACCATCAAAATCCATGTTATCTAGAATGTCTTCCAAACGCTTTGTTGTGTCTTCCAGTACATAGTAAGACTCAGAAAGATTAGCCGCAATTTCTTTGTAAGTAACATCGTACTCTTCGATAGCTTCCATATCATTCATGGCAGTTCGAATATTAGATAAACTCGAAAAATCCTCATTATCCAGCATAGCGTAGGCATTTGTCAAAGTGTCTGCAATCTGCTTATGGTTGAGTAATTTATCGCGTTCTTGGTTTAATGCCAAATCTTCGCCAGCTCTTAAATTGGCCGCCTCAATCTCTGCAATCTGATATTCCAGCATATCAATTCGCGCCTTATTTTCTTCTTGATTCTTCTGAATCGTTATAACTTGCTTACGCAACTGACGATACTGATCAAAAGTTTGCTGATAATCCGCTTTGAGTTTAAAAAATACTTCATCTCCAAACTCGTCCAACATAGCAATATGTAACTGGGAACGCATCAACTCTTCTTGGTCGTGCTGACCATGAATATCCACCAAATGCTGTCCAACCGATCGCAAAACGGATAAATTGACCATTTGACCATTAATACGGCTGATACTGCGACCGTTTTGGAAAATTTCTCGTCGAATAATCAACTCATCTGTCATATCAAGCCCTTGCTGCTCAAAGATTTCAACCAAAGCTTTACTCTGTTCAATCGCAAACAGTCCTTCAATCTCAGCTTTCGGAGCGCCATGACGAATCACATCTGTTGTTGCTCGGCTTCCCAACATCATATTCATAGCATCAATGATAATAGACTTCCCAGCACCCGTTTCACCTGTCAAAACAGTCATGCCTTGCTCAAAATTGAGAGAAACCTCTTCAATAATTGCAAAATTTTTAATGGAAATTTCAAGTAACATAGGCTACCTACCAATTTTTTATCTCTTCCAATACCTTATGAGCCATTTCTTCATTACGGAAAATAAGGAGGATTGTGTCATCATCCGCTAAAATACTAAAAATGTCATCAGAAAAATCTTCTACGATTTGTCGCTTCACAAAAGCTGTGCTTCCAGGGACAAGGCGAAGGTTGATCATATTTCTTAACAACTCAAAGTCTAAAATATTGTTATCCGCTAATTTTAAGCTTGTACTGGCTGATTTTGGTAATTCATAGATATAGGTGTTATCCTTCTGCGGAATTTTGACAATTCCCAGCTCTTTAATGTCTCGTGAAATGGTTGCCTGTGTTGCTGTGATTCCTGACTGTTTCAGATATTCTACAATGGCTTCTTGTGTTCCAACTTCATAATCCGACACAAAACGTCTAATTTTTTCTAATCTTTCTTTTTTATTCATCCTTAAATTCCTTATGTGCTGTTTCCACGACAGTTGTAATCATCGTCTTTACTAGGTTTTCGGGGTGAAACCTTTTTTCTAAATAGGCCAGAAATTCCACGTTCCCATGTCCACCTTGAATAGGGGAGAAATCCAGACCTTTGACAGAGAATCCGGCTTCAACCATAAAGTCCGTTACTTTTTCTAAAACTGCTTGATGCACTTTTTTATCTTTTACAATTCCATTCTTACCAATTTGCTCTCTACCAGCCTCAAACTGCGGTTTAATGAGTGCCACAACTTCCCCATTTTTAGCCAAAATCTTATGCAAAGCTGGTAGAATGAGACGAAGCGAGATAAAACTGACATCAATGGAGGCAAAACTAGGTATCTTCTCAAAATCAGCTGCTTCAGCATAACGAAAGTTAAATTGCTCCATGCTGACCACTCGCTCATCTTGACGGAGTTTCCATGCCAGCTGATTCGTGCCGACATCTACTGCGTAGACTTGCTGCGCACCATTTTGCAGCATAACATCCGTAAAGCCACCTGTCGAGGCTCCAATGTCCAGCGTGACCTGCTCCTCAACTGAAATGTCAAACACCTGCAAAGCCTTTTCTAATTTTAAACCACCACGACTGACATATTTGAGCTTTTCTCCCTTGAGTTTCAACTCCATACTTTCATCAATTTTTTCACCAGGTTTATCAAAACGTTGACCATTGGCAACGGCAACAACTAAACCTGCCATGACCCCTCGTTTAGCTTGTTCTCTCGTTTCAAACAAACCTTGCTTATAAGCTAGAACATCTACTCTTTCCTTCGTCATTAAGCCTCAAACTTTCTATTATTTTTCTGATAGCAGACCCTGAAAAATCTATGTCCATTTCTACCTCTGCTAATAAAATCTCAGCTGCGCTCAACTGTTCTTCAAAGAAATGCTTAGCACCATCCAAGCCCAAGATAGCTGGATAAGTAGCCTTCCCTGCTGCTACATCTTTTTGTGGTGTCTTCCCCAAGTCCTCAAAACTAGCTGTCTCATCTAGAATATCATCTCGCACCTGAAAAGCTAGTCCAAGTAATTGACCCGTTTTTCTTAATTTTTCTTGCTGCGGTTCTGCTAGTTCAGCAATCAAACCAGTTGCAATAAAAGGATAGGTCAGGAGTTTACCAGTTTTGTTAGCATGAATAACCTGTAACTCTTCCAAACTAACGTCACGACCTTCTCCTTGCATATCAAGAACTTGACCTCCAACCATGCCAAAGGTTCCAGCAGCTTGAGATAATTCTGCAATTAAGTTTGCCTTAATCTGACTAGGTAATGCCGCTTCTGCTACTAAGGCATAAGAATCCAAAAAGAGCGAATCCCCTGCTAAAATAGCCATATCCTCTCCAAATTTTTTGTGGCTGGTTAAACGACCACGACGATAATCATCATCATCCATAGCTGGCAAATCGTCATGAATCAAACTTCCAGTATGAATCATCTCAAGCGCTGCGGCCACCTGAAAATGGGCCTCCGTCAATTCCAAACCCATACCTTCTAACAATTCCAAAAGCAGCAGAGGGCGAATCCGCTTGCCGCCTGCATTGATTGAGTAAAGAATCACTTCAATCAAATCAGCCGATACCATCTTTTGAACATAAAAATTCTCAATAGTCCGTCCAATTCTAACCAATTTTTCGTCTTGTTTCATTCCACTTCCGTTTCTGTGCCGTCAGCCTGCATAACCTTGACTAGTGTTTTTTCTGCCTTATCTAAGGTTGCTTGAAGTTCTTTTGAAAGTTGCATTCCTTTTTGAAACTCAGAAATCGCTTCTTCCAAAGAGACATCTCCGTTTTCTAACTTTTGCACAATGACTTCTAAATCAGCTAAATTTTCTTCAAATTTCTTTTCTTTTGACATTTTTTACCTCAACTTCCAGATGACCATCATGCATAACCACACTGACCTTGTCACCCTTTTCTATATCTTTGGTACCTGATACCACCTTGTCGTCTTTTTGAACAATCGCATAGCCACGAGCCACAATTCGACTGGTATCCAACATAAGCAATGCATCAGATAAACGCTTGACTTCTGCTACCTTGTAATCATAAATCACCGCCATATTGCTACGTAAAAGGCGTTCCAACTGGACTGCACGTTCTTGATAAGTCTGAACCATCCTTAAAGGAGATAAAGCCTCCAAACGATGTTCTAAGAGCTTTGCTTGCTGCATCCCTTCACTATAATATTCGCGAATTTGTTGCTTGAGTCGCAAATTTAATTGATCTAATTTTTGAAGATAGCTATCATATAATCGTTCCGGTTGACGAAAAATGACAGACTGGCTCAACTTAACCAATCGCTCACGATTATAGGTAAGACGATTAGACGTAGCAGTAGCCAAACGATTTTGTTGCTGCTGTATGTGGGCTAAGAGATCCAATTTTGTTACAGGTGTTGCTAGTTCTGCAGCGGCAGTTGGCGTTGCGGCGCGTCTATCTGCAACAAAATCTGCCAAAGTCGTATCTGTTTCATGCCCTACACTTGAAATGATTGGAATTTGAGATTCAAAAATGGCACGGACAACAATTTCTTCGTTAAATGACCAAAGATCTTCAATTGATCCACCACCTCGACCGATGATAAGGACATCTAAATCCCTTCGTGTATTAGCACGACGGATACTATCTGCCACCTGAGTAGCAGCTCCTTCTCCCTGTACTTTGGTTGGATAAAGAATAATCTCTACTCCTGGAAAACGACGGCTAACAGTTGTAATAATATCGCGAATCACTGCACCACTAGGACTAGTCACTACCCCAATTTTCTTAGGAAATTGCGGTAAGGTTTGTTTAAATCGAGTCTCAAACAAGCCTTCTTCCCCTAACCGTTTTTTAAGCTGCTCAAACTGAATTGCCAAAGCCCCTACACCATCTGGCTCCGCTTTTTCAATGATAATAGAGTAGGAGCCACTTGGCTCATAAAGCTGAATCCGGCCGACAACATTGATTTTCATGCCTTCTTCCAAGTCAAAACCTAGCTTTTTGTAAACTCCGCCCCAGATTGTTGCCTGAATGACAGCCTTTTCGTCTTTGAGAGAGAAATACTGATGATTCGGACGTTTGCGAAAATTGGAAACTTCTCCTGTCAGATAAACCCGCTCTAAATAAGGATCTTTATCAAACTTTAACTTTAAATATTTAGTCAAGGTCGATACAGATAAATACTCAGCCATTTCTCTCCTTTCTTCCCCTATAGTTCTTCTTCATTTGTAATGTTTATTATACCAAACTATCTATAAAAAATCATTGACAGAATTCATAAAAACTAACACCATTTCTTCATCCACTTAGGAATCTCTTTACTAATTTTTGTTGGCAAGACCACATAAGATTTTTTGCTCAACTCCTCTGCAATCGCCGAATGAAGATAGACAGCGGCAGTTACACGATCTAGTAGAGAGCTCGTTTTAAATTGTCCTGTAAAGCCCGCAATCATACCTGCAAGCGTGTCCCCCATACCGCCTGTTGCTTGATACGGACCTCCGATGGACAGTTGAAAACAGTTCCAATTTCCACTTTGAAAAATAGTCGTTCCATGCTTTTTTTGAACAACGATAGTTTTAACAGGAAAAGCATTAACTGCTTCTTGACTTTTTTCGAGTGTCTGCTCTGTTAGCTTTAATCCACTCAACCGTTCCCATTCTTTTTGATGTGGTGTAAAAATCGTCTGTGCCTTTGGAAATGGCAAAACTTCTTTGCTAAAAAAAGAAATGGCTCCGCCATCCATGATAAAAACTTGACGTTCACTAACAAGATTTATTACCAACTGTAAAGTAGCTTTTTCAAGAGGATTTTCAGCCAAACCTGGACCAATCAATAGCACATCTGCCTTTTGGATCTGTTCTTTCAATAATTTCTCGTCCCGAATATCAAAAGCCATTGCTTCAGGTAATTGTGCATGTAACGATGGGATATTTTCCTTATCTGTTGCCACTGTGACCAAGCCAGCTCCACTATAGATCGCAGCCATTGCTGCCATTATTATTGCGCCACCAAACGGATAAGTACCACCAATCAATAACAGACGACCATACTCTCCCTTGTGACCATTCAGCGCACGTGGTTGAATAACCTTTTTCAATAATGTATAGTCTACCACTTTCATGTTTGCTCCCTTCACTTATGCCAGTAGAGAAGTGACACCCTTGTTTATCTTTATTTTACCATAAACAAAATAGACATGTCTCCAAAATCGAAAACATGTCGCACTCTATTTCTTCAAACTCCGTTTGCAGGCTCTATATGTCTGTTCCATAAGCATAGTAATAGTCATGGGACCAACACCCTTTGGCACAGGAGTAATGAGACTAGCGATTTCTGATACTTCATCAAATTTTACATCGCCAATCAATTTACCATTCTGATCACGGTTCATCCCCACATCAATCACGACTGCACCTTCTTTAACAAAATCTTTCGTCACAAAGTGACCACGACCAATGGCAACAACCAAAATATCAGCTTTTTTTGTTATTTCTGACAAATGATGTGTCCGCGAATGAGTCAAAGTCACTGTGGCATTTTTAGCCAGCAAGAGCTGTGCCATGGGCTTACCCACAATATTACTTCGTCCAATGACCACCGCACGTTTGCCTTCTAAGTCAACACCATATTCATGAAACATTTCCATAATACCAGCAGGTGTTGAGGGAATCATAACAGGATGGCCACTCCAGAGTCGCCCCATATTCATCGGATGAAAGCCATCCACATCTTTATCGGGATCAATCGCTAGCAGCACCGCTTCTTCATCAATGTGTTTGGGAAGAGGCAACTGTACTAAAATGCCGTGCCAGTCTGGATCTTGATTATATTGTTCAATTAAGGTAAGCAATTCCTCTTGTGTCGTCGTTTCTGGCAAACGTACCACTTCACTATGAAGCCCCACTGACAAAGCGGAGCGCTCTTTATTTCGCACATAAATTTGACTAGCTGGGTTATTCCCCACTAAAATCACTACAAGTCCTGGAATCAATCCTGTTTCGTCTTTTAATTTTCTAACCTTTTCTGCTAACTGTATTTGCAATTTTTCTGCCAAAGCCTTGCCATCAATTATCTTTGTCATATCCATCTCATTTCTAATTTCTTCATTCTATTATAACATATAACAAAAAAATGACTGCTTTTTCTTATAAAACGTTATCAATCAAAAGATCGTAGAATTCCTTTCTTCTTTCAGTTTTTAATATTTTATAAAAAATTACAGAAAAAACAGAAAAAAATCAGCCAAAAAACTTAAAATTACCTTAAACCTTAAAACTATTTTAAGGTAACTGCTTTAACATAGAACACGGTACCGATTTAGTTTTAAAATATATAGAAGGGAAGAAAATTATGCAAATAGCCAAGCAGGCTTTGAATTACATCAGTAGAAAAAGAGTTAAAACTCTTCTTGTATTTCTGATACTTACTCTCATTTCAACTGCCTTAACTAGTAGCTTTTCTATTATGGGAACGACTAATAATATCGAAAAGAAAATCTATGACGCATCAAATACTGGCTTTACAATAACTAGCAAAACACTTGAACGACCACTTTCACTAAAAACAGCAGAAAAATTACTTGAGAATAAAAAAATTTCAAAATTCAACTTCAAATACGATGCTTTAGCAAGTTTGACAGATAAAACTATTGTTAAGAAAAAACAAGGTGTCACAAGAGACAATCAAAACCCTGTCCTCAACAATCTGGTTGCTGCATTAGGAACAAGTGATTCTACTCTAGAAACAACCTTTGCAAGTGGTGTTTTCAAACTTGAACAAGGAAAGCCAATTCGTAAAGGCGATAAATCCAAGATTCTCATCCATGAAAAATTAGCTAAAAAGAACCATTTAAAGGTTGGAGATAAACTAAAACTAAAGGGAGCTTCCTTAAAGGATGAGGATGCTAAACAACTCCATGAAGTAGAGTTTGAAATTGCTGGTATCTTCTCTGGAAAAAAAGAAGAGAAACAAACAGGTTTAAGCTCAGATGCGACAGAAAATACTGTCTATATGGACTATGAATCAAGCCAACACTTACAAGGCTACAAACCAGCTGATTATAAATTATCTGCAGCCGTTTATTTCGTATCAAATCCAAATCAAATTGATAAAGTCATCAATACAGTCAAAAAGTCAAAAATTGATTGGAAGCAAACTGATCTTGTTAAAAATTCTAAGGCTTTTGAAGCAGTTTCTTCTTCTGTTACCAGTTTCAAACAGATTATTAATGTTTTAACTTTCAGTATCATTATTGGAAGTATCATCGTTCTTTCCTTGATTCTCATGTTCTGGTTGAGAGAAAGAATTTATGAAATCGGAGTACTATTATCTCTCGGTATTTCAAAAGCGATGATTATCTCTCAATTCATACTAGAACTGGTTATCATATCAGTATTTAGTATGGCACTAGCTTCTATTAGTGGCTCTTATATTTCCACTATGGTATTCAAAGGGTTTATAAAAGGCGGTCAACAACAAGATAGCTCATCCGCTATTTTTGAAAATATCGTTCCGCACTTACATACCTCTACTATTTTGATGACTTATGGAATACTGCTCATCATTATTTTACTTGCAGTAGTAGGTTCATCTTCTATTATCCTACATAAAAAACCAAAAGATATTTTAACCGATATAAGTTAAGGAGACAAAACATGACAATTTTAAAAATGGATTCAGTTAGTTACCAATACAATAGCCTACAAGAAAATGTATTGAATCAGATCACAGCTTCATTTGAAGAAGGAAAATTTTATGCTATTATAGGGAAATCTGGTGCAGGAAAATCAACCTTGCTTTCCCTCCTTGCAGGACTTGATACTCCTACAAAAGGAAAAATCCTCTTTGAAGATCAAGACATTGCTCAAAAAGGCTATAACCATCACAGACGGAAACAAATCTCTCTGGTTTTCCAAAATTATAATTTAATCGATTACTTAACTCCGATGGAGAATGTTCGACTCGTAAATTCTCAAGCAAGTAAAGATAGCTTACTACAACTTGGACTCAACGAAAAAGAAATCCATCGTAACGTATTACGATTATCAGGTGGCCAGCAGCAACGGGTTGCTATTGCACGCGCTCTTGCATCTACAGCACCAATTATCTTAGCAGATGAACCAACTGGGAACTTAGATGAAGGTACTGCCATGGACATCATTGAAGTCCTAATTAAATCAGCTAAACAAAAAAATAAATGTGTGATTGTGGTGACACACAGCAAAGAGTTAGCTAATAAAGCAGACGTCGTCTTAGAGTTAAGCAATAAGAACTTAGTCGAAGTCACTAAGAATTATAAATAAGACCTCCAAGGAGAAGAAATTATATGTTAACGATAAAGAACGCTCTTGCCTATGTATGGCGCAAAAAAATAAAAACACTGATTATCTTTTTAATCCTGTTAGCCATCTCTACTTTAACACTTGGCAGTATTGCTGTTAAAAATGCAACAGACGCTGCTTCAAAAGAAACTTTCAAAAATATCACTAGCAGTTTCTCAATGCAGATTAACCGCGAAGTGAACCAAGGTACACCTCGCGGAGCAGGAAATCTTAAAGGCGAAGATATCGAAGCTGTGGAAAAAGTTAAAGGTATCTCTGGCTACATCAAACGAATGAATGTTGTCGCTGACTTAATTGATCACCAATTGGTTGAATCTGGAGAAACCGACTTTGAAAGCGAAGATAGAAAACAAAAATTCGGCCGTGCCATTATGGCAACAGGTATCAACGATTCATCTAAAGATGATAAATTTACCGCAGAAACCTTCAAACTAGTTGAAGGTAGACATATCAACAAAAATGACAAAAATGTTGCTTTAATTCATAAAGATTTTGCAGAAAAGAACAAACTTAAAGTCGGCGATACGATTAATATAAAATCGAATACTTATGATTATGATAACGTTCGCAAAGCTAATAAAACGACTAAAGTGACAGTTATCGGAATTTTTGACGGGAAAAATAAAGGAGGCGTTTCTAGTCCTCAAGAATTGTATGAAAATACCTTTATCACAGACTTAGAAACGACTAAAACTTTACAAGGTTCAACAGATAAAAACGCTATTTATCAAGATGCTACTTTCTTTGTAAATGGTAGCCAAGATATTGATAAAGTGATGGCGAAAGTAAAAGAAATATCATCTATTGATTGGGAAGCCTACACCCTTGTTAAGAGTACAAGCAACTTCCCAGCACTTCAATCTTCTATTAACGGTATTTATGGCGTTACTGGAAATCTCTTAATCGGAACGCTAATCTTTGGAGCGATTGTTCTTACCCTAGTCTTGTTCTTATGGATCAATGGTCGTAGAAAAGAAATGGGAATCATGCTTTCAATGGGAATTAGCAAAACAAAGATTTTCTTCCAATTTATCACAGAAGTCCTCTTTGTAAGTATATTTAGCTTCATTGGTGCTTACTTTGCAGGTAGTGCTGTCAGCAAGGTGATGGGAAATAGCATTTTAAAACAAGTTACCAGTGGTATTGCTGAAAAACTAGCTCGAGAAGGTAAGAGCGCCAATCTTGGAGGCGGGGCTGAAGTGGATGGCTTTAACAAGACCCTCACTAGCCTCAATGTACATGTATCTCCTGATGATATGACCAAAGTGGTCATCTTTGGACTTGCCATTATCATCGTTTCCGTCCTCATTGCTTCAATCACGCTCCTTAGTAAGCAACCAAAAGACTTACTAATGGGAGATAACAGCAAATAAAATATCAATGAGTTCAGACAAAATCGGTCCGTCAGCTAAGTTGACGGACCGATTTATTTATAGACAGCTGGACTGACTCTCGGATGAAATGACGTGAGGTTCGCTTTGTCGACTTGGTCGATAAAATGAACCGCTTTGGATTGGATCTGTCGACCTAGTCGAAAAGATAAATGACTTTTAGTTTACCACGTCGACCCGGCGGACGAGATGAACTACTTTTGGTTTGCTCCGTCAGCCCGGCGGACAGGATGAAACTGTTTTGATTGGCTCCGTCAGCCCAGCGGATGAGGTTAACTACTGTGGATTTGGCTCGCTTGAGCATTGTTGTTTGTCTTTTTGCTACCAACCCTACTGATTGTTTACTGATTTTTACAGTTCTTTTGATGTGCTTTCAGCTTCTTCATAGCCCAGTCGTAGTGACTGGATGTGCAGCTGACAAAGTAGGAGCCAAGAGTACTCCCACCAACCCATTTATAAACGCTCTTTGAAAACAGCTCTTCATTTGTAAAGGTTTCAGCCAGGGTTAGCACTTTTTCCTGTGATTGATGAAGCAACTTGATTGCTTTTTCTAGCGGTGTCTGTTGATGTTTTTGCCAAAATGCCACATTCATCTCACCATAGCTTCTCCAATTATAAGGTGCTGGCAAAAACGATTTTTCGACACCATTTTGATTGGAATACACCCAATTGAGAAGTAATTGTTGCCACTCATAAAGATGAATGAGAACATCTCTAAGATTTTTATCTCTCTTCCAATGAGCTTCTTTCCGTTTCTCATCTTTTGAAAAATCAAATGTGGTATTCAACTCTTCTTCTGTTAATCGGGAAATCAATGACTGTAGCTTTGCATATTGCTGTGTTGCTGCACTAATCAACTCAGTCTTGCTAGTAGGTCTTACCATGTTGTGTTCTCCTTTTTTAATAAATCATATAACAAATGACCTGACAACCTCTGTCATATTTTTAGTTTTCTCTTTATTTTTGTCTCATTTTTTCTTTGATTTCACATTGGCAGTCGCAATCGCCACAGCGTCCTTTTCCTTTGATGATATGGTGCATAGCTGCACCTGCTAAAACTAAAATGATGATAAATACAATAATCGTGGACATAATTTCTCCTATACTGTTTGATGTGTCAGATTATCTAAAGTGATAACTTCTATTTTTTCTTTACGTGGTTTTCTAAAGATGAAATAGAGACCAACTACTACAACGAATAGAGCAAAAATAGTTCCAGAAGATAATCCTTTTCCATATAGCAACGCTTGACCAAACTGATAAATCACAAGACTGACATTATAAGCCAGTAGCGTTTGGAAAGATATGGCAATCCATGTCCACTTTGCATTGCCCATTTCGCGATGAATCGCACCAATCGCTGCAAAACAAGGGGCACAAAGCAAGTTAAAGACAAGAAATGAATAGGCGGAAAGTGCCGTATAATGCTGTTGGAGATTGTTCCATAGTTCTTTCGTAGTCTCTGTCGCATCAGTCACTTTATACAAAATTCCAAAAGTCGAAATCACCGTCTCTTTAGCTAATAAGCCGGTAATAGCTGCTACAGTTGCTCGCCAATTACCAAATCCAAGAGGAGTAAAGATCCAAGCTAATCCTTTTCCTAAGGTAGCTAGAATACTATTTTCTGTTTCGACCGCCTGTAAGCTAAAGTTATAGGAACTAGCAAACCAGATGAATATATTAGTCACAAAGATAATCGTTCCAGCCCGTTTGATGAAACTCAAAGCCTTCTGTCCCGCATAGCGCAAAACAGTTTTGACTTGTGGCAAGTGATAACTCGGTAGCTCCATGATAAAAGGTGCCACAGCGCCACCGAGAATTGCCGTCTTTTTCAAAGCAATTCCTGATAAGACAATGGCTCCCATTCCGATAAAATAAGCGCTTGGTGCAATCCAAGGATTATTAGGGAAGAACGCTCCAGCAATTAAAGAAATAATTGGTAATTTGGCGGAGCAAGGCATAAATGTTGTTGTCATAATCGTAATCCTACGGTCACGTTCATTTTCAATAGTTCTACTCGCCATAACGCCAGGAACACCACATCCCGTAGAAATCAGCATAGGAATAAAAGATTTCCCAGATAAGCCAAAGCGTCTAAACAGCCGATCCATAACAAAGGCAATCCGGCTCATATAACCAATGTCTTCCAAAATTCCCAAGCAAACAAATAAGACGAAAATCTGCGGAACAAAGCCCAAGACAGCCCCACAACCTGCAACAATCCCATCAACAATCAAAGATTGAAGCCAATCAGATACTGCTAAGTGTTCCAGCAGTGATTTGATACCGTTCGGAATCCATTCTCCAAAGAGGATGTCGTTTGTCCAATCCGTTCCCATCGTTCCAATCGTTTGAATAGAGAGGAAATACACCAACCACATAACAAGCGCAAAGATTGGTAAAGCTAAATAACGATTGGTCACAATACGGTCAATCTTGTCTGACAAACTTAATTTAGTAACATCGGCTTGCAGCGCCATTTTGACCGCTGACTCAATAAACTCATAGCGCGCATTAACAACAATGGTCTCTGCGTCCTCAGTGTAGATTTCCTCCGTAATCCTAATCGCATCTTCAATCTCCGCTTTTTGGAAATCAGACAACACCAGCTGTTCGGATAATTCTTTATCGCGTTCAAAAAACTTAATGGCATAAAAACGAGCCTGTTTTTGAGGTACTGCATTTCCTAAAATGCGGATAATTTCTGACAAAGCCGCTTCAAAATGACTGTCGTAAACAGGATAGAGCGTTTCATCCGTGCGCTCCATTTCTCGTAAGACCTGCTGCATGACTTGGTCAATCCCAGTCTTTTTCAAAGCACTGGTCGCAACGACTGGCACACCTAGCTGATAGCTTAATTTAGTCGTATCGATCCATTTCCCTTGTTTTTCAACGACATCGCTCATATTTAAAGCCAGCACAACCGGAATTCCTGTCTCAATCAATTGCAAGCTCAAGTACAGATTTCGTTCCAAATTGGTTGCGTCAACTACATCCAAAATCCCGTCTGCATTACCGCTTAAAAGATAATTTCTACTAATCACTTCTTCAGAAGTATAAGGCGACAATGAGTAAATTCCCGGTAGATCTTGAATAATAATATCTTTATTTTTACGAAACAGACCACTTTTCTTTTCAACCGTTACTCCAGGCCAATTTCCTACATGCTGTCTACTACCAGTTAATATGTTAAACAAACTAGTCTTTCCACTATTCGGATTTCCCGCAAGCGCTAATTCTTTCATTGTTTTGCTTCCTTTTCACCTTTCACCACACTGATCAAGCTAGCCTCCGACTTTCTTAAGGTCAAGTCATAGCCCCTAAGCTTAATCTCAAGTGGATCACCCAACGGTGCAACTTTTTGTAATTGAACGTTTGTGTTTTTGGTCAACCCCATGTCCATCAACCGTCGTTTTAAAGCACCATCTGCATGAATTGCTTCGATGTATGCCGAATCTCCAACTGCCAACTCAGATAAAGGAAGAGAAGATTTGCTACTGCCCTTTGGCACAACATCCAGCTTTTCCAAAATGGAATTGTCCAAAGCAATCCTCGCAGCTCGAACTAAGAGAATAGCTGTGTCGTTTGTTTTTGAAATGACTTGAATAAAACTGCCTATCTTAATCCCTAGATCAGCTAAATGACGGACACTCGCTTCCTCTAGATCGATTCCGACAATTTCATATTCTGTTACTAATTTTATTTGAAATAAATCCATACTCTCTCCTTTTCATTTTGTCAAGAAATATGCTTACTACCAACATTAGTATACCACTTTTTTCTAAGAATTTCTGACAATTCTAAGATAGATAAGCAAAAATTATTGCAAAATAAATATCCCCTAAGCAGATGCCTAGAGGACATATTTATTAGAGACTAACAAATTTAATATAACAATTCATAGATTTCCATTGCAATCAAATCAATGCTATCAAAAGTATAGGTTTCACGCGCTGCAACATCGCGAAGAGTGAATACTGAGCCATTTTCTTCGTCATAGCTATAAGTTACTTCTGCTACAACAACCCCGTCACGTTCAAAATTACGTTTCAAATTGCCGCCATCTTTTGTCATAGCATCTAAACGATTGATAATTCTTACTAAATGTGATTCCATTTTCCTTCTCCTATTCATTTATACGTTACTATTTTACCACAAATGAAAGATGAAATACCAGCAAAAGACCCATTTTTGGTAAATTTAACACAAAATGAAATACTCAAATATAAAATTCTATCTTTTAACACTTTATTCTTGCAATGTTTTAGAATACTGATATAATGAAAATAAGAAGTTTGACTATTATTGACCAATTGATTTCCGTCAAGCAAATTTTAAAAGAAAGAGGTAGCACATGCTTTGTCAAAACTGTAAAATAAACGAATCAACTATTCACCTTTACACAAATGTGAATGGAAAACAACACCAAGTTGACCTCTGTCAAAATTGTTATCAAATCATGAAAACAGACCCAAATAATGCCTTATTTCGTGGCATGACCAATATGAACAATCAAAATAATTTAGACCCTTTTGATGATTTCTTTAGCAATCTAGGGAATTTTCAAAATCATCAAGAACCGCAGACCCCTCCTACTCAATCAGGTGGCGGATACGGTAACGGAGGCTATGGTTCCAATCAAGGTGGCAGCACGCGCCAACAAGTACCACAACAACCCAAAGGCCTCCTAGAAGAATTTGGTATCAATGTAACTGAATTTGCTCGGCGGGGCGAGATTGACCCTGTAATTGGTCGTGACGAAGAAATTGTGCGCGTCATTGAAATCCTCAATCGTAGAACGAAGAACAATCCTGTCCTCATCGGAGAGCCCGGTGTCGGTAAAACAGCAGTTGTCGAAGGCTTAGCTCAGAAAATTGTAGATGGAGATGTTCCACATAAACTCCAAGGCAAAGAAGTCATTCGTTTAGATGTCGTTAGTTTGGTTCAAGGGACTGGTATCCGTGGTCAATTTGAAGAACGAATGCAAAAACTCATGAACGAAATTCGCTCTCGACAAGATGTTATATTATTCATTGATGAAATTCACGAAATTGTTGGAGCTGGTTCTGCTGGCGATGGAAATATGGATGCTGGAAACATCCTAAAACCAGCACTTGCTCGCGGTGAACTCCAATTAGTCGGTGCCACAACTCTCAATGAATACCGGATTATCGAAAAAGATGCTGCACTGGAACGCCGTATGCAGCCTGTAAAAGTTGATGAACCAACAGTTGAAGAAACGATCACTATCCTCAAAGGTATTCAAAAGAAATACGAAGACTATCACCACGTCAAATACACAGACGATGCCATTGAAGCAGCAGCTGTCTTGTCCAATCGTTATATCCAAGATCGCTTCTTGCCTGATAAGGCCATTGACTTGCTAGATGAAGCAGGCTCTAAGATGAATCTGACACTTAACTTTGTCGATCCAAAAGTCATTGATCAACGATTGGTAGAAGCTGAAAATCTCAAGGCACAAGCTACTCGTGATGAAGATTTTGAAAAAGCTGCTTATTTCCGTGACCAAATTGCCAAATACAAAGAAATGCAGCAAAATAAAATGGCTGATCAAGATACGCCTCTTATCAGTGAAAAAACCATTGAACATATCATTGAGCAAAAGACAAATATTCCAGTTGGCGACTTGAAAGAAAAGGAACAATCACAATTGATTAGTCTGGCTGATGATTTGAAAGCTCATGTCATTGGTCAAGATGATGCTGTTGATAAAATTGCGAAGGCCATTCGCCGTAATCGAGTTGGACTAGGTACACCAGACCGACCAATTGGTTCTTTCCTTTTTGTTGGGCCAACCGGTGTCGGCAAAACAGAACTTTCTAAACAACTAGCGATTGAGCTCTTTGGTTCAGCTGACAGCATGATTCGTTTTGATATGAGTGAGTATATGGAAAAACATAGCGTAGCAAAACTCGTCGGAGCGCCTCCAGGTTACGTTGGCTACGAAGAAGCTGGACAATTAACAGAACGTGTACGTCGTAATCCTTATTCTCTCATTTTACTTGATGAAATAGAAAAAGCTCACCCAGATGTCATGCATATGTTCTTACAAGTACTGGATGACGGACGTCTGACAGATGGACAAGGTCGGACAGTCAGTTTCAAAGATACGATTATCATTATGACTTCCAACGCCGGTACCGGAAAAGTTGAAGCAAACGTCGGATTTGGTGCAGCGCGTGAAGGACGAACCAATTCTGTTATCGGTGAATTAGGAAACTTCTTCAGTCCAGAATTTATGAATCGTTTCGATGGTATTATTGAGTTCAAATCTCTTAGCAAGGAAAATCTCCTACAAATCGTAGATTTGATGCTTGAAGATGTGAATAAACGCTTAGATGTAAATGGTATTCACCTAGACGTAACAGACAAAGTCAAGGAAAAATTAGTTAATCTTGGTTACGATCCAAAAATGGGAGCTCGTCCACTTCGTCGGACAATCCAAGATCACATCGAGGATGCTATCACCGACTACTATCTTGAACATCCAAGCGAAAAAGAGCTCAAAGCTGTCATGACGAGCAATGGCAAGATTGTTATCAAGTCGTCCAAAAAGTCTGAAAACGAGACCGAAAAAGAAATTAAAACAACAGCAGACGACACTGCTAACTAACTATGAAAATCACTCCTTAGAAGTTTCTCTAGGGAGTAATTTTTCGTTACTGAACTCTATATCTCAAAATTGTCTTCAGCTTTTGTGGAGTTGTTCGATTTTTGTTGTTCAAATATATTTCACGATGATATGACGTACAACGTTTTAACCCATTTTCTTGACAGAAAGCATCCATTTTCGCAAAAGTTTGCGGTTCATCATCAAAAGGTCCTACATGAAGCATTGCAATACTATTTCCTTCATCCATTCGTTCAAAGCGAATTTCATCATAGTGTAAATTTGGTTTTTTCACTTTTACTTTTGCAAGAGCTTTTTCAACCATTTCTCTGGTAATAAACTCCGGCTGTGCAATCATAATGGTATAAACCAAGTCATCTTTTACTAAAACTTCTGCTTCTTTTTGCCGCCAAATCCCTTCCAGCGGATAGACTGTAAAATCTGTCACTTCTAGCTCTGGATTGGATTTTTTATAATCCATTTTAACTGCATAAGCAAGAGAGTACAGAGCCGAAACCCGCTCAGAGAAATCAGAGCTATTTGGATTGCCTTCTCCGTCAATCATAATGAAAGCCTGCTCCGGAACCGTCACTAGCGTCGGACTTACCTTCACACCATATATAGCTTTTTCAGCCTTTCTCCATTCATATTTCATTTGTTTACCCCTTTCGTTTTTCTATCATAATCATAACAAAGTAAACTTGTCAGTTTCTGTCAACTTTTATATTTTTGGGAAATTTCGTTTAATTTTTTTGCTAAATTCTGTCGCACTTCAGGCGGTTCTAACACTTCCACTCCATCCAAAAAGGATAAAAGATAAGCATAAAGACTGTCATGATTCGGAAATTCTGCTTCTACAAGTAAATTTCCTACCACATCTGTCGAAATCAAACCAGAAAATTCTTCATAGACACGAAAAGCTCGATGTTTTTCAAATTTCAATTGTAGCCGAATTGTTTCCTTTTGGCTTTCTTTACTTTGAAAGTCAGCTTGTCTTAACTCTCGGTCAAATATTTCAGTTGATAGCTGGCAGTGATTGATTCGACTTAGTTTGAATAACCGATAATCCTGTTTTCTCCGACAAAATCCATATAAATACCAATCTTGACTTTTAAAAATCAATTGCATAGACTCAACCCATCTGCTCATCTCTTCACCCTGTTGATTCAAGTAGTCAAACTGAAGAAGCCGCCTCTGAAAGATTCCTCTCTTAATCTGCTCAAACGTTTCTTGATGGTATTTTTACCCACGCCAATCTGTAAAATCAATTTGTAGCCAGTTATCCATTTTAATTTGAAACAAAGCCTGCAGCCTTTCTAATACTTGATGTTCTTCTCGTAAAGCTTGTAAGCCTTGTACAGATAAAACCAATTCTTCTTACTCCTGAGCCGATAGTAAACTTTTATCCAGTACAAATGAATCCAGTAAAAATACCACCGCCTTTCCCCGGATTACAATAAATAGGGATACCTACACTGCTTAACCGATCCACATCACGATAAATAGTACGAATCGACACCTCAAACTTCTCAGCCAATGCTGGTGCTATAGCATGCCCATTTCCCAGTAGATAATAAATGATACCTAGTAATCTTCCTTGAGTCATGTTCTCACCTCTCTATAATTATACCACTATAACTTGCCAAATCTTGTCTCGTTTTAATACCAAGTGATTGAACAAAAAGAAATCTTATTAAACCCTTGACAGTAATCACTTCATCCTTTATGATAATAGTAAACTAGTCACAAAAGAGGAACAAATATGACAGTCGCAACTTTTGGAGAAAAGAAAGAAAGCGTTCAATATGTAAACCGCTATGGTGTTTACGCAGTTATTCCAGATGCTAAAAAAGAAAAAATCATCTTAGTGCAAGCACCAAATGGAGCTTGGTTTTTACCAGGTGGTGAAATCGAAGAAGGTGAAAACCATCGAACCGCACTTGAACGCGAATTGATTGAAGAACTTGGCTTCACAGCTGAAATCGAGCAATATTACGGACAAGCAGATGAATACTTCTACTCTCGCCATCGTGATACCCACTTTTACAATCCTGCCTACATTTACGAAGTGAGCCATTATGAGCAATCACAGGCACCTTTAGAGGATTTTAATCAGCTTGCTTGGTTTCCAATCGAAGAAGCTATTTCCAAACTAAAACGCGGAAGCCATAAATGGGGAATTGAAATGTGGAAAAAGAGTCATAAAGTCTGAGAAATTGTTCACATTTCTTATGGAAAAGTGCTATAATAGGGTTAGCATATAGGAGGAAATCATTATGAAGCTTATCAATACAACCAATAGCCACGCGAATCTTGTCCAAAGCCAGTTAGAAAGCACAGATGCCACTTTAGTTGAAACTTTTTCTGCTGGAAATACAGATGTTGTTTTTACGCAGGCTCCACTTCATTATGAAATCCTGATTTCAAATAAACACCGCGCTATTCGCGAACAAGAAGTTGAAAAAATTCGAGAATTTTTCCTAAAACGAAAAATTGATACAAAATTGATTGATGCATCTCAAATTAAAACACTCTACTCTACTAACTTGATTGAAATTTCTATTCCAACAAAATAAGCCCTTGTGGGCTTATTTTTTATCTTGCATTTCGCGCTTAAGAAATCACCCCAAAAGTTAGATAGAAAAATCTAACTTTTAAGACGATTTTTATTTAACCAAACCGCTTTTCTCTAACTATGACTTAAATCTTTTACTTCCATAACGTGCTACGAGATAAATAATTAAAGCAGAGTATATACAAATAAACATGACTAGAAACACAGAAAAAGAAACAATAGATACTCACTTTGCTAGTTGATAAAAAATTCTAAATGGTAGGCTAAAAGAACCTGTTCAATCTCCAATTGCCATTCTGCTAAAGACCTAACAATCGGGTGCTCAATGTCAAACATTGCATTTAGAACAAAGATTCAAGTTTCAATAGTTTCTCGGATGGCTAAAATTGCTGGATTGTTATGCTCATCGGCGCTCTCCATATTTTTACAAAGCGGCGTCCAAAGATGAATCCCCTTTGCCTCCAAGCGTTCTTTCAATTCTTTACTTAGGTATCCCAAATCTCCTAAAACGCAAGAATAAGGGACACGGTCTCCAGCAATTCTTCTGCTACCTGAATAGGCAAGGGTAACCAGATAATCCAAAATATAGCCCGACTCTGTCACCGCCAAATGCACTTTCAAACCG
>NZ_KV795619.1:0-212 GCF_001809055.1 Streptococcus sp. HMSC034B05
ATGGGAGTTAACGGGATCGAACCGCTGACCCTCTGCTTGTAAGGCAGATGCTCTCCCAGCTGAGCTAAACTCCCTTGGAATGGAGTTTAGCTCAGCCAACGGTGAGAAACTTCGTTTCTCTTATCCACCGATTGAAATGTCGATTCCCTCTCCATTTCAACTAAGCTAAACTCCCCTTTGCTAAGCGACTACCATATCTCACAGGGGGCAAC
>NZ_KV795620.1:0-25699 GCF_001809055.1 Streptococcus sp. HMSC034B05
CGAAAAGTAGTTGAGGTCATCCGCCGCGCGGACGGAAAAAGGAGAAGTCATTGAAACGGTCGCTTTAAGTGACAAGTAAAAAAGGAAAGAAGGAATGTATGAAGCAAGAAAAGCTCATTGGACTTAAAATTAGCAATCTCCGCTCAGCCGAGTTTGTTCAGTTCATCACTCGATTTTTAGATGATGTGGAAAAAGAAGGGTTAGACTTCAAAAATGAAGAAGTGTTAGCTGCTTTGGTAAAGAAGCTAAAAGTGGCTCTGCCAGCTTATCAGGCTTCGCTGGGTCAAATTCGGGCGAGCGAAAAGTCAGCTTCGATTAGCGCGGCTGACGAGTTGCGTGACGCCGATTTACAAGCTTTGCGTGATGCGATTAAGCCTTATCGGGCAGCCAAGCGTGAAGAGGAAAAGTCAGCGTATGAAAGTTTGAAACGCCTCTTTGAGCAGTACAAGGGTGCACATACCAAGCACTACGAGGAAGAAACAGCCCTCATTGACAGCTTGCTGGACAAGCTAAAAACAGCCCCCTATAAGGAGCAGGTGGGGACTTTGGCGATTGGGAAATTTGTTGACAATCTAACGGAGAGCCACGCCGCTTTTGAGCAACTCTTTGCCTCCCGCTCACAAGAGAAGTTACAAAAAGTGAGCTATGATGTCAAACAATTGCGCAAAGAAGTGGCGACGCCTTACCAACAGTTGGCAGACTATGTCGAAATTTTAAGTCAGGTCAAATCCGATGAGTTTTACCAAAATGTCCTTTCCGTACTCAACAACAGCCGCAAATACTATGCGGATATCCTTGCCCGCCGCAAGGGGAAAGTGCCTAAAGTAGAAGTGAACTAATTAAAAAATGAGGTTGGGATCTTCCCAACTTTTTTGTACTCGTAGATGAGGTGAAAGCCAGATAAATTATCCTTGACGACAGAGTACGTGCGCCGATAAGACTCGGATATGGTATAATAGAAATAAGTAGGAGGTAGCTATGCTATTTGCGAACAAGAATGTATTCTCTCGTTATTTTGAAAAACTCAACTGGTCTCATTTGGTAGATGATGTCTTTAGCAAGCTCGTTTCACTTTTGCTCTTGCTAGCTCTCTTTTACCTCGCTAAAAAGCTGGTACATGTACTCGTAAGAAAAATTATCTCCCCCTCATTGAAACTCTCTAGTCAAGACGAAGGGAGGCAAAAGACCCTCACTCGTTTGATGGAAAATTT
The DNA here is from genome assembly GCF_001809055.1 of Streptococcus sp. HMSC034B05. Lineage (NCBI taxonomy): Bacteria > Bacillati > Bacillota > Bacilli > Lactobacillales > Streptococcaceae > Streptococcus > Streptococcus sp. HMSC034B05. The sequence continues at coordinate 1,212 of NZ_KV795620.1, forward strand.
GCTGAATTACACCCTTTACTTTCTCTTGATTTATTGGATATTAGCGATTTTAGGCTTGCCGGTGTCTAGTTTACTAGCAGGAGCTGGGATTGCTGGGGTGGCAATCGGGATGGGAGCGCAAGGCTTCTTGTCTGATTTAGTCAATGGTTTCTTTATTTTGTTGGAGCGGCAGTTGGATGTCGGAGACAGCGTTCGTCTGACTAATGGCTCGATTAAAATCGCAGGAACAGTTGTGAGTGTCGGAATTCGGACGACACAAGTGCGCGATGCAGATGGCACTTTGCATTACATTCCTAATCGCAACATTACCGTCGTCAGCAATCTCTCACGCGGCAATATGCGAGCGCTCATTGATATTCCATTATACGCTCAGACGGATTTGGAGAAGGTCACTCGGATTATCCAGCAGGTCAATCAAGAATATGCGGGCGATCAAGTAGAAATTTTGCAGGAACCGACGATTTTAGGTCCGCAAGTTAGCGAAAATGGTCAATTTTATTTTCGTATTAGTATCACCGTCCAAAGTGGTAGCCAAAGCACCGTTTACCATCAATTTTACAGACTGTATCATGACGCTTTATTAAAGGAAGGAATTGATTTGCCAACGATTTATGCACCAGCGTAAGCAGAAAGGAGATTATTATGGAAGAACAAGTACCGCATGAAATAAAAACCCCTGCCGGTCACGTCTATCGCTTGAAACAGCCCCTGTATAAGCAGCCTTTGTTTTGGACGACCATCATTAGCTGTGTCATGCTTGTATTCATGACCCTCGTGGTGGCTGGTTTAAGTATTTTTAACTTTGCCTTTCTAGGGCATGGTGCTCGAACTGCAGTTTATCAAGATAGCTATAAACATCACCGTCTGGGAGACAGCGTGCGTTTTGAAAATGGAATGAAAATCACTGTTCAATACATTCATGTGGACTCCAAAGAGCGGATAAAAGGGCAAGCAACAGGAGCAACGATTACCGGCAAGGTCATTATCGAAAATACCTCTAGCGAATCTCTCCCTCTCAATGTCTATGACTTTGATTTACAAGACGAAATGGGAGAATCCTATGTCTTGGATGACGCTACTTTTGATACTACCAACATAAAAGAGGAGCTTGCGGTGGGCGAAAAGGTGGAATGGAAGCTGATGTATGACGGTGAGGACGGCTCGCAGCAGCCCTATACTCTCGCTTATGACAATGTCAGGTGGGGAGAAACCAAAAGCGTGAAGTTTTAGAAATAGCGATTGATTGCTTATTTCAGCAGAAGAACAGTAAAAGGCTGTGGACAAACTTGTCCACAGCCTTTTGTCATGTATTCGTTTAAACAATTCCTTGGGCAATCATCGCATTGGCAATATTTTCAAAAGCAGCAATGTTTGCTCCGGCTAGATAATCGTTACCAAGATCGTAGTTTTCAGCAGTTGTCTTAGCGGTGTTGAAAATATTTGTCATGATGTTTTGGAGACGACTATCAACTTCCTCACGCGTCCATGAAAGACGGAGGCTATTTTGGCTCATTTCGAGTGCAGATACAGCAACTCCACCAGCATTGGCGGCTTTAGCAGGACCATAAAGGAGATTATGTTCTTTGTAAACGGCAATAGCATCCAAATTGCTTGGCATATTGGCACCTTCTGATACACAGCGAACTCCTTGAGCAACCAAGCGTTTTGCTGCTTCACCGTTGATTTCATTTTGAGTAGCACATGGCAGAGCAATGTCAAAGGAACCTTCGTAAGTCCAGACAGAGCCTTCGTAGTAAGTGGCACTTGCTCTTTCGGCAGCGTATTCTGTCAGACGAGCACGGCGTTTTACTTTCACATCTACCAGAAGATCAAAGTCAATTCCGTCCTTGTCAATGATATAACCATTTGAATCAGACACAGAAATGACTTTGGCACCGAGTTCAGTTGCTTTTTGCACAGCATACTGAGCTACATTTCCAGCACCGGATACGACAACGGTCTTTCCGTCAAAACTTTCACCGTTTGCCTTGAGCATTTCTTGTGTATAGTAAACAAGTCCATAACCAGTTGCTTCTGGACGAATCAAACTACCACCAAAGCCAATAGGTTTACCAGTCAAGACCCCAGCATCGAATTGGCGTAGGCGCTTGTATTGACCATAGAGGTAGCCAATCTCACGTCCACCAACTCCAATGTCACCAGCAGGGACATCAAGAGAAGGACCGATGTATTTTTGCAATTCTGTCATGAAACTTTGGCAGAAACGCATGACTTCAGCGTCCGTCTTGCCTTTCGGATCAAAGTCAGCTCCACCTTTACCACCGCCGATTGGTAGACCGGTCAAGACATTTTTAAAGATTTGTTCAAAACCGAGGAATTTCAAAATCCCTTGGTTGACTGTTGGGTGGAACCGAAGTCCGCCTTTATAGGGGCCAACTGCGGAATTGAATTGAACGCGATAACCGCGATTGACTTGCACCTTGCCGTTGCGATCAACCCAAGGGACGCGGAAGCTAATCACACGTTCTGGCTCGGTAATGCGTGCCAAGATATTTTCTTCAATGTATTCAGGATGTTTTTCAAAAACGGGTTCGAGCGTGTTTAAAAATTCTTCCACCGCTTGTAGAAATTCTGCTTCGTGAGCATTGCGAGCTTTCACCAGTTCAAAAGTATTTTGGATATATTCTTTAGCAGTTGTCATAGACTTCTCCTTAAATAAGATACTAAGACCGTGAAAAACAAAAGAAAAATAGGAAATATGACGAAGAAGCGATGCTTCAAGGAATATTTATCTTTTTTCTGAAGTTTTTAGGTCGAGTTCAATTACGCTGAATATGCTAGACTTTCGTCCGAGTTCGGTTGCAATAAGATACTAAGACCGTGAAAAACAAAAGCATTCACATGACTATGTTTCTTAATATCCATGTCCGTCATTCACTATGCTCAAACGGTCATGGAAAAAATAGGTAGCCGAATAGAGATTGTTTTATATGATTAGTTAGATTTATCTCTTCTAGCTTTCAACAATCCTAGCTCCATCACAGAACGAGACTTTCGTCCAAATCAGTGTAGATTATCGTTTATTACGTGTGTCATTATAGCAGAAAAATTTTATACTGTAAAGAAAAAAGTTGAATTTTCTGAAAATTCCGACGGAGTTTGATGCCAGAATTTTGCGTATCAAAAATTTATTTGTTTATCCCGAACATTTTTTTCTTCTATTCTGTTCAAAGAGTCATATTCCTGCTTTTAGTGGTACAATAGAAAAAACTAAAGGAGTATTTCATGGTATCAACTCAAACACAAATTGCTGGTTTCTCTTTTGAGAATTGCCTGATGAATGCAGCTGGTGTAGCGTGCATGACGATCGAAGAGCTGGAAGAGGTAAAAAATTCAGCTGCTGGAACCTTTGTGACTAAGACAGCTACTTTGCAAGCGAGAGTAGGAAATCCTGAACCTCGTTACCAAGATGTGCCGCTCGGCTCAATCAATTCAATGGGGTTACCAAATCATGGACTAGATTACTATCTGGATTACTTGTTAGATTTGCAAAAGATAGAACCCAATCGAACATTCTTTTTATCTCTTGTGGGGCTGTCACCAGAAGAAACTCACATTCTTTTGAAAAAGGTACAAGACAGTGATTTTAAAGGATTGACCGAGCTTAATCTGTCTTGTCCCAATGTTCCCGGCAAGCCACAAATTGCCTATGATTTTGAAATGACGGAAAAAATTTTGAGTGAAGTATTTGCCTATTTCACTAAACCGTTGGGGATTAAATTACCACCTTATTTTGATATTGCGCATTTTGATCAGGCAGCAGCGATTTTCAATAAATTTCCACTTTGTTTTGTCAACTGTGTTAATTCGATTGGCAACGGGCTGTATATTGACGATGAAACAGTCGTCATTCGTCCGAAAAATGGGTTTGGTGGAATTGGTGGGGAGTACATCAAACCAACCGCGTTGGCCAATGTTCATGCTTTTTACCAACGTTTGAAACAGGAAATCCAAATCATCGGTACCGGTGGTGTGCTGACTGGCCGAGATGCTTTTGAGCACATTCTTTGCGGAGCCCGTATGGTGCAAGTCGGAACGACGCTCCATAAAGAAGGCGTAGGAGCTTTTAATCGTATTACAAATGAGCTGAAAGCGATTATGGCAGAAAAAGGCTATGAAAGCATAGAAGATTTTCGTGGGAAATTGCACTATATAGAGTAAAAAAGCGTTTTCTACGTCTTTTTTCACATCATTCTCAAGAAAGTTCTAATCAAATCCTTATAATATTTTAGAGATTTATGAGAAAATAAGAACAAAGAAATGAGGTGTTTTTATGGCTGAAATTTATCTAGCAGGAGGCTGTTTTTGGGGGTTAGAAGAATATTTTTCTCGTATCAAAGGTGTGACTGCTACAACTGTCGGTTATGCTAATGGGCAGGTTGAGACGACAAACTATCAGCTGGTTAAGCAGACAGACCATGCGGAAACGGTTCATGTGACTTATGATGAAAATCTGGTTAGCTTGCGAGAAATTTTGCTCTACTATTTCCGTGTGATTGATCCGCTGTCTATCGATAAGCAAGGAAACGATGTTGGTCGTCAATACCGCACAGGGATTTATTATACAAATGACACGGATATGTCAGTCATCAATGAAGTCGTGAAAGAGCAAGAGCGGCAATGCGGTCAGGAGATTGCAGTAGAAGTAGAACCACTGCGTCATTATGTATTGGCAGAGGACTATCATCAAGATTACCTCAAGAAAAATCCCAGTGGCTATTGTCATATCAATGTTAATGATGCTTACCAACCTTTAGTAGATCCGAAACAATATGTGAAACCGAGTGAGCCAACTTTAAAGGAAACATTGTCTGAAGAAGCTTATCAGGTCACCCAACATGCTGCAACTGAACGACCATTCCAAAATGAGTATTTTGCAACTTTTGAAGAAGGCATTTATGTAGATGTGACAACAGGAGAACCACTGTTCTTTGCCGGTGATAAATTTGATTCGGGTTGTGGTTGGCCGAGTTTTACAAGACCAATTGCCAAAGATGTGATTAAGTATTATCAAGATAAAAGTCACGGTATGGAGCGAATCGAGGTACGTTCTCGCTCTGGAAATGCGCATTTGGGGCATGTCTTCACAGATGGTCCTCAAGACCAAGGCGGACTGCGCTACTGTATCAATTCAGCAGCACTACGCTTTATCAAAAAAGAAGAAATGGAAGCAGCAGGATATGGCTACTTACTTTCACATATGAAGTAACGTGGGACAAACTGCCATTAGAATAAAAAAGAAGGACTGGGCAAAAAGCTTAGTCCTTTCATCTTTTATAAGTACGATTGAAATAATTTGTTATAAATATAAAAATCAGGAAATGATATATTTTTATCATTTTCTGATTTTTTACTTAAACACTCAGCAATTCTTTTTGCAGACAAAGCGCAACGCCAGCTGTTGCACCAGTGAAGTCATTGTAAGGCTCGATAATGAGTTCAGGCAAGTCTTTGAAGAGTAGTTTTGGTTGTTGTGAGATTTCTTGATAGAAAGCTGCAATGACTTTGTCATCAGTCAAGATGGGACTGTGCAGATAAATTTTCTTTGCATCAATCATCATGCTAAGATTTAGCAGGGATTGTGCCAAATACTTAAATGCCAAATGCAGGAGATTGAGAATAGCTTGGTCTCCTAAGTTATATGCTGTGAGGATAGTTTGAATCGTGATCTCTTCTTTATCTGTGACAAGTGATTTTAAATGTGTCAACTCGGCAGTTTCAAAGATGATTTTTGCTTTTTTTATCAGCCAGCTTTCACTAGCATAAGTCTGCAAACAGCCTCTGCGTCCACAACCACAGACTTCTCCGTCAGGACAAACGACGGTATGACCAATTTCGCCGATGACAATATTGCTTTTGCCGTAGATTTTGCCATTGTACATATAAGAGCAGTGCATACCCCGTGCAAAATGAAAATAGATAAAATTCTCATCCAGTTGGTAAGCAGAAAAAAGGCGCTTTGCTAGTGCCATGCAATTGACATTATTAGAAAAGTAAATTGGAAAAGAGAACTCGTTTTTAATCTTCGCTAGATCAAATTGTTTCCATGTTTGATTGTTTGTTGTAATCAAATTATTGTGCAAATAGCGTCCAGGGATAGCTACTCCCACGGCTTGAATTGTATAGGAATTGTTCCGAAAAATGAATTGTTCAAGTAAATGACAAAATAAATCAGCGCCTTCTGCTAGAATTTTTTCCGAGGTGACGGTTGCTTTATCTTTATCAATCACATTTCCTGTATTATCACTCAACACAAAAGAAAAGTATTTTTCAGACAGTTCACAGCCGATGAAATAAGAGTGCTGTTTTTTTATACCCAAGAGGATTTTCTTGCGTCCGACTTTTGCATGTTCTTCATCTTCCCCCAGCTCATACAGCAGTTTTTCTTGGATCAAACTTCCTGTAATCGCACTAACTGTAGCGGGAGTAATGCCCGTCTCTTTTGAAATATCAATGCGAGAAATTGGCCCCTTGGCGTAAATTTTATCTAAAATAATTGTTCGTAACTCAGCTTGTTTTTTCGTTTGATTCATTATCTACCATCCTTCCCTGCATCTATTATATATTGATTATAAAAAATTATCAAATATAAGTGAAAGCGCTTGACTTTTTGGAATAATTGTTTTAAAATATAATTAAAAAGCGAGATAAAGTTGATTTTGTCTGCTATTTAATAATATATTATAATCAAAGGAGATTGTAAAGATGGATAAATTTTTACAAGCAAAACTAATGCCTATTGCTATTAAGTTGGGGAACAATAAAGGCTTAGTAGCAATTCGGGACGGCATTACGCTTGCAGTGCCATTACTGTTGATTGGTTCTTTGTTTATGGTCATTGCTAGTTTTCCTGTTCCAGGATGGGAAGCTTATTTGACAAAAATTGGGGTTTCTGCCTATCTATGGAAAGGCGTGGATAGTAGTTTTGGTCTGATTGGTTTGGTAGCCAGTTTTGGGATTGCCTACTATATGAGCCGCCAATACAAAGTGGATGGGATTCCTTCTGGAATTATCTCGCTTGCTGCCTTTATCACAGTGACACCATTCCTTGCTACTAAAACAGGAAGCGGTGTTCCCACAGCATTTTTAGCTTCACAAGGCCTTTTTGTAGCAATCATTCTTGGTTTGGTAAATGGTTATATCTATCAATGGTTCATCAATCATAATGTCCAAATTAAAATGCCTGATGGTGTTCCACCGGCAGTTTCAAAAAGTTTCAGCGCCATTATTCCAGGTGCAGTGATTATCACAGGCTGGTTGTTGGTTTATGCCCTTTTAGCAAGTTTAAAACTACCAAATTTGCATGCGGTAGCTCAAACTGTTTTAGGAAAACCGCTAGGTCTACTAGGTAATAATTTATTTGGTTTGATGATTCTAGTTGCTTTAAATAGTTCATTCTGGTTTGTTGGACTTCATGGAGGAAATGTTGTCAATGCGGTTATGAAACCATTGTGGCTTTCGAATCTCGATGCCAATAAAGTTGCTTATCAAGCAGGGGAAAAACTACCACATATCTTTACCAGTGTCTTTATGGATAATTTTGTCTTCATTGGCGGTGGCGGCGCAACTATTGGCTTGGTATTAGCGATTGGTTATTTGGCGAAAAAGAGAAAATCAAGCAAACAAATCAAAACACTGGCACCTATTACAGTGGTTCCAGGTTTGTTCAATATCAATGAGCCAACGATGTTTGGTGTTCCAATTGTCTTAAATATCTTGCTTCTGTTCCCATTCATTTTGGCACCGATTGCGAATCTCATCGTTGCATGGTCATCCATGGCAAGTGGTCTTGTACCGTTAACATATACTGACCCAGGTTGGACAACTCCTCCGATTATTAGTGGCTTGCTGGCAACGGGAAGTTTTAAAGCGTCTATTTTACAAGCTGTTCTTATTGTGATTGATATTTTAATCTATATTCCATTTGTGATTGCTATTGAAAAACGCTTTAAAGCAGAAGAAAATCAGTAGGGAGATGAGAATATGAAACGATTAATTAGTGCAAATCCTTCGGAAATTTTGAATATGACAGCCCAAGAGCTCAAGCAAAGCATTCAAGCGAGTGAAGGGCGAGTTGTCTTATCCGAAAATGTTGTCATTCGTGAAACCTTTGTCGGAGATATCACCAATGCTGAAATTGCAAGAGCCTTCGGTGCAGATATGATTTTGCTGAATTGCTTAGATGTTTTCCAACCAGAAATATTTGGTTTGGATTGTGAAAAAGAGCAAATTGTTCACGAATTGCATCGCTTGGTGGGAGCTCCGATTGGAGTGAATTTAGAACCTGTTGATTTGGAAGCTGATATGTTGGAAGAAGTGCAAGTGATTGCTGCTGGTCGGCAAGCTAGTCAGGCTTCTTTTGAACAAATTGAAAAATTAGGCTTTGATTTTGTCTGCTTAACAGGTAATCCAGGAACAGGAGTTAGCAATAAAGAAATTATTGATGCAGTAAAATTAGCTAAGCAGCATTTTTCGGGTTTGATTATAGCTGGGAAAATGCACGGTGCAGGGGTATCTGAGCCGGTTGCAGACATTCAGATAGCTGAACAATTATTAGAAGCTGGTGCAGATGTGATTTTGGTGCCAGCGGTTGGTACAGTTCCTGCTTTCAGTGATGAAGAAATGAGAGCTGTCGTAGATCTAGTACATAGTAAAAGAGGTTTAGTCTTAAGCGCTATTGGCACTAGCCAAGAGACGTCAGATATTGAAACAATTAAACAAATCGCACTTCGTAATAAAATTTGTGGTGTTGATATTCAACATATTGGGGATGCAGGCTATGGTGGTTTGGCAGTAGTGGATAATATTTATGCACTGAGCAATACTATTCGTGGCGTTCGACATACTGTGTCACGTTTAGCAAGATCCGTTAATCGGTAGAAAAGATCGTTGACTTTAATGAATAGAAAGGAACAATTATGACTAAAGTTACCATTATGTTGGCATGTGCTGCGGGTATGAGTACCAGCTTGCTTGTTACAAAAATGCAAGCTGCAGCCGATGAAAAAGGATTAGATGCAGAAATTTTTGCAGTTCCAGCACCAGAAGTAGATGATATCCTTTCTGAGAAGAAAGTAGATGTTTTGTTATTAGGTCCACAGGTGCGCTATCTTTTAGATCAATTCACAGAAAAGTTAGCTCAAAAGAATATCCCAGTTGGAGTTATCCCAATGGTGGATTATGGCATGATGAACGGTTCAAAGGTGCTAGCGTTAGCTGAGGAACTGATCGGAGGCTAGAAGATTGATATGGAAAATTCAAATTTAGAAAGTATCATGTCCCTCATTATGTATGGTGGCGAGGCGAAGAGCAATGCTTTTGAAGCGATTCAAAAAGCTAAGAACGGTCTCTTTGAAGAAGCACATGAAAAGTTAAAAGCAGCAGATGAGGCATTAGTTTTAGCACACAAGTCACAGACAGTGATGCTGACACAAGAAGCTCAAGGTGAAAAAATTGAGCTCAGTCTTTTGATGGTGCATGCTCAAGATCACTTGATGACGAGCTTAACGTTTATTGATTTAGCAAAAGAAGTTGTTGCAGTGTATGAACGACTAAATCAAATGGTTAAATAATCTAATAACATTCTCTTTAAGAACTTTGATAGGTTGAACGACTTGTCAAAGTTTTTTTAAATAATTAACAGACGATTATTTTATTTATCACCTGATAATTATTTAAAAAAGTTTTAGAAACCGCTCGCAAATCTCAAAATTTGTGCTATGCTTAATTCATGGATTATTACTGGTCATGCAGGCAAAACCTAGACAAATACGAGATATAAGGTAGGAAAACTACTTTCTATTTGGTGTATGTTTAGGTTTTTTTGTTACAGTTTTCTATATTTACATGTGTAACAAAATGGCTGGTCTAAAAATTAAAGGAGGCCTATTATGGAAAAAGATTATACGGACTTAGCTCAGGACATTCTCAATCACGTCGGAGGCTGTGATAAGTTAGCAGTGTTAAGCACTGTGTAACCCGTTTACGCTTTACTCTAAAAGGTAAAAGTAAGTCAGATACTGACTATCTTATGGCGCGTGATAGTGTAATGACCGTAGTGAAGGCTGGAGGTCAGTATCAGGTTGTGATTGGAAATCATGTCCCTGATGTTTATGCAGCGGTATTGGCAGTCGGTGGTGTGCAGGGTGCAGGTACTGTGGAAGCACATGAAGAAGCGGTGAAGAAAAATCCACTCGATGCCTTTATTGACTTTCAACCCTTCCTTGGTCCTTTAGCGGCAGCTGGGATTATTAAAGGTGTGGTCGCTATCCTGACCGCAACCTTAGGTTGGACAGCAAAGAACAATGGTGTTGCACTTGTCTTGACAGCAGCAGGTGACGGATTCTTCCAATTCTTACCGATTATGATTGCTCTCAATGCTGCTCGTAAGTTCAAAATGAATGACTTCACTGCATTAGCAATTGAAGCAGCTCTAGTCTATCCGAACTTGGAAGCTAGTATGACAGCTTTGGGGAAAGTTGGAGCAGTAAACTTCTTTAGTATTCCATTGGGCTTGCCGACAGGAGACTATCTGTCAACGGTTATTCCTGCTATTTTGGCAGTTTGGGTAGCATCTCACATCGAGATATTCATGAAAAAAATCACGCTAGACTTTGTCAAAGTGTTCATGGTTCCATTCGTGACTCTTATGATTGCAGTATCTTTGACCTTCTTACTTGTGGGACCAATCGCTAATACAGCTTCTAGCCTGATTGGTTCCGGTTTGACAGCTATTCAAGGTTTCAGACTGATTCTTTATGGTGTGCTGCTGGGTGCTCAGTTACGACTCCTATCATTGTTACCAATACAGCTAATTATAAGGCAGTTGAAGCGCTAGCTCATGGTGATGTACGGATAGGCGACGCATTATTAAAAGTAAGTAAATAATTTAAGAAAAAGGACAAGTATTTATACAGTTTCAAACAGTTGGTCGAAAAATCCAATTGAGGAACAGTATAATCTGCTTCGTCCTTTTTATTATTTCTAATTTCCTGCGTCATGTTCGCTTCTTTATGCTACAATGTAGATAAAGGAGAATAGAACATGAAAAGAATGGAACGAAAAATACAGTCAGCGACCAATTGGCAGTTTATTTTAGGCTTGCTTTGCGCCGTGTTTGTAGCAGCAAGTGTGATTTTAGTAGCTGAAAAAATAAACGATAGCATTACGATTAAGGGAAAGTCGGCAAAAACAGGTGTTGTACAAAAGAAAAAAATGTCTTCTACCCCAAATGGTGTACAGACGGCTCGTATCATGGCAAACGGAGATCTGCTATATCATGATCTTCTATATATGAGCGCCTTACAGTCAGATGGGACGTATGATTTCACAGAAAATTATCAATATGTCAAACCTTGGCTGAAAAAGGCGGACTTGGTATTAGGAGATTTCGAGGGGACTATCCGACCAAATTATCCTTTGGCGGGTTACCCACTGTTCAATGCGCCAGAGTCGGTGGTGTCAGCTATCAAAGATGCTGGTTATCAAGTTGTGGATTTGGCACACAATCACATTTTGGATTCTCAATTGGAAGGTGTTTTTTCAACGGCAAAAGCATTTGAGCAGCACGGAATTACACCGATTGGGGTTTATACACATAAAAACAGGGATAAAGCCTCACTTGTGATTAAAAAAGTGAATGGGATTAAAATTGCGCTCTTAGCTTATTCCTATGGGTTTAACGGCTTGGAGGAAAATATCTCTCATGCAGACTACAATCATCATTTGTCGGATTTAAATGAAGAAAAGATGAAAAAAGAAATTAAGCAAGCCGAAAAAGAAGCTGATATAACCGTTGTCATGCCTCAGATGGGGGTTGAATATCAATTGGAACCGACACAGGAGCAAAAAACTCTTTATCATAAGATGATTGAGTGGGGAGCGGATATTATTTTCGGCGGGCATCCGCATGTCGTTGAACCATCAGAGGTCGTCAAACAAAATGGACAAAAGAAATTCATTATCTATTCTATGGGAAATTTTATCTCCAATCAGCGAATCGAGACAATGGACGGTGTGGAAAATAAGAAATGGACAGAACGCGGCGTGCTCATGGACGTGACGGTTGAAAAATCAAAGAAAGGGACGATTATCAAGGATGTACAGGCACATCCGAGTTGGGTGAGTCGTGTGGCGAAAGGGACGTATTCACCGGAAGGCTATCCTCTCTACACCTACCAGACCTATATTTTAGAAGATTTCATTGAAGGTGGAAAATACCGTAATCAATTAGACCAAGCCACCAAAGAACGAATTGACACAGCTTATCAGGAAATGAATGAGCATGTAAAATTGAAATGGAGTAAATGAGTTTCGATTAAAATAATAAGCGCTTAAAAGAGTCTTGCAGCAGACAATGTTTAAGCGTTTTTTAGATATTCAAAATGGCTTTAGTTTAACCGGGCAGAAAATTGTTTTCCTAACCAAAATGCAAAAAATAGATTGCTGATAACAATGAGAACGCCAATGAGACTGAAAACAAGAAGTTCAATTGTGTTGATATGAAGTAAAGTGGTGGTTTTCCAAATGATAATACTGCTAACAGGTAAACACAGGATAGAGGTTGCAAGAGCTGGTATATAGCGCCTAATCCAGATAGCTTGCAGGATATGAAGCACCAGATGAAGAGCGAAAGCGACGAATCCACCCAACCAGATGAGGTAAAGGAAGCGAGTATGGTAAAAAATAGCAAAGAAAGAGACAAAGAAAACCACGACAAATTCTTCTGCTACAGCTAGTGCGAACCCTTCTGTGGATAAGTCTTTGTGGGCCTTTAGAATGACCGTGGCTTTTTTGACCAGTAGCTGCTCATTCCGCTGTAGCCATGGTATGAAACCAATGATTTCTTCTAAATCATGAAAAATGAAAAGCAGTGGAAATAACCAGATAATATCTTTCATGGAATCCCTCCTTGTTATTTTTTACGATATTGACTAGGAGTTAGTTGGTAATACTTTTTAAACTGCCGATTGAAGTTAGAGAGGTTGTTAAAGCCAGATTGGGCAGCAATTTCTAAGACGGGTAAGGTAGAATGCTGCAAGAGTTCAGCCGCTTTTCGCAAGCGAAATTGAATCACATATTCTATACAAGACACCCCCAAATGTTTTTTAAAGAAATTCATGAAATGCGTATCGCTGTAACCACAAATTTTGGCAAGTTGGTCAATAGTGATCTCTTCTTGATAATGAGCGCTGATATAGTCAATAATGGTACGGATTTTTTCTTCCTTGCGATAGCCTTCTAAGGTTTGCTCTTTTGAAATGACATAACCATTTTCAAATAAAAGATAAAAGAGTTGATTGAGCTGGGCTTTGAGTTGAAATTCAAAATATTTTGTGCGGTAATAGCCTATTTTCATAGCATCAAGTAAACATTGCCGAATGTCTGTATAGGCTGGTTGATTGGGCTTGATGACGTGTACAAAATCTAATTGTCCATTGTAAAGTGGCTGTAAATAGTCAATACTGGCTTGGTCCATAGTAGAATAGCCCATCAAATCCAAATGAAAGTTGAGAGCATCCATGTAATGGCGGCGATTTTCAATCGGGTGAATCGAGTGAAGGGCATTGGGACGAATGAGGATAATATCACCTGCTTCACTATTAAAGTAATCATAATCAATGTGAAACTGTGCTGTTCCCTCATGGACGTAAATCAGTTCAACATCCGTATGCCAATGAAAGAGAATGTCCGGCTGTCCATTTTTGGTAATGGTTCGTGTGAGAGAGTAAGGTGTGCCTTGATTTTTGTAAACGATATTTTTGTGTAATGTTCCTAGATCCATAAGTGTAGCCTCTTTCGTAGAATAATACCAATTTATAAGAGAATTGTGCTAGAAAATACTCTTGCCTAAGATTATAATATAATTAAGTGAAAAATAAAAGAGGTAGAAGCCATGGGTAAATTTCCAGCAGATTTTCTTTGGGGTGGTGCAACAGCTGCCAATCAATACGAGGGTGCTTACGATGTGGACGGTAAAGGTCTTTCGGTTCAAGATGTGACGCCAAAAGGTGGCATACCAGCTAATGCAGGTGATCTCAATCCTTTGATTACAGATAAGCCAACAGCTGATAACCTAAAATTGGAAGGAATTGACTTTTATCATCGTTACAAAGAAGATATTGCCCTTTTTGCAGAAATGGGCTTCAAGGTTTATCGTACTTCTATTGCTTGGTCACGGATTTTTCCAAATGGTGATGAAACGGAGCCAAATGAAGCAGGTCTAAAGTTTTATGACGACCTTTTTGATGAATTGGCCAAATATAACATTGAACCTTTGGTGACTTTGTCACATTATGAAACACCTTTGCATTTGGCGCGTCAGTATAATGGTTGGGCAAATCGTGATTTGATTGGCTTTTATGAGCGCTATGTTCGTACCGTCTTTACTCGTTACAAAGACAAGGTGAACTATTGGTTGACCTTTAATGAAATCAACTCCGTTCTTCATGCACCGTTTATGAGCGGAGGGATTGTAACACCAGTAGAAGAATTGTCCAAGCAAGATCTTTATCAAGCAGTTCATCACGAACTAGTGGCATCAGCTCTTGCAACGAAGATTGGGCATGAAATCAATCCAGACTTTAAGATTGGGTGCATGGTACTAGCTATGCCGACTTATCCGATGACGCCAAAACCAGAGGATGTACTGGCTGCCCGTGAGTTTGAAAATCAGAATTATCTCTTTTCAGATATTCATGCGCGTGGTAAATATCCAGCATATATGAACCGATTCTTCAAAGAAAATGACATTGAGATCCAATTTGCACCGGGTGATAAAGAATTGATGTCAGAGCATACCGTAGATTTCATCTCCTTCTCTTATTACATGAGTGTGGTTGCTGCCCATGATCCGGAAAGTTATTCTTCCGGTCGTGGAAATGTGCTGGGTGGGTTGCAAAATCCTTATCTAACTGCTTCAGAATGGGGCTGGCAAGTGGATCCAATTGGTCTGCGTCTGGTTCTCAATGCTTTCTATGATCGTTACCAATTACCGCTCTTTATCGTAGAAAATGGTCTTGGTGCGAAAGATGTCTTGGTAGATGGTCCTGATGGTCCGACTGTTGAAGATGATTATCGCATTGATTATCTTAAACGGCATTTACAGCAGGTCGGCGAAGCAATTGAAGATGGTGTTGAACTCTGGGGCTACACCACTTGGGGCTGTATTGACCTTGTGTCTGCTTCAACAGCTCAGATGAGCAAGCGCTACGGCTTTGTCTATGTTGATCGAAACGATGATGGAACAGGGACTTTGGCTCGCTATAAGAAGAAATCATTTGATTGGTATAAAGAAGTTATTGCAACGAATGGAGGAAAACTCTATGAAGATTGAGCACGCAGCCCTTTATGTTCGAGATTTAGAAGGAGCTAAACGCTTCTTTGAAACATATTTTGAAGCGAAAAGTACTCAGCTTTACCATAATAAAAAAACAGGTTTTCAGTCTTACTTCCTCAGCTTTGACGAAGGGGCGAGATTGGAAATCATGACTCGAAAGGAAGGTTTAGCGGAGAACAACCAAGAACTTCTCTTTTTGGGGTATCACCATTTGGCATTTAGTCTAGGAAGTAGAGAAAAGGTAAATGAACTGACAGCGAGGCTTCAAGCAGACGGCTATCAGCTTTTAAGCGGACCGCGTCTGACAGGTGATGGTTACTATGAAAGCTGCATTCTGGGTTTAGAAGGCAATCAGATTGAATTGACAGTATAATTTGATAAATTTGCTCCTTATAAAAAAGGCCGAATCTTTCGATTCAGTCTTTTTCAGATTACACAAATGAATTGAAGAATTGTAACAGAGGGGCAAGGGAAAATGGTTGAAGTGTAGATTATTGTAGTTTTGTCTCCAAAAATTTCTCAATAGAGAAATCATTTTAATAGTATTCTTTTTCAGTGGTATTTATTGGCTGGAAATCAAAAAGACAAACCTCAAAAAGAAGTTTGTTTTCGCGTTTTTGTCAGTGTTCGCTAAATAGCCATGTGCTTGCAGTTTAACCCCAAAATTTCTTCGCGATTTCTTGGCCTTGTTTGATTTTGGCCCATTGCTGCGGGATAGCCAATTCATTGCCAGAATCACAAGAAGCAAAACCGCATTGATGGGACAGCAGCAAACGTTCCTTAGGCAAAATGGTGCTGGCTTGTTCTAATAACTTGAGAACACGTTCTTCATCATCAAGATCAGTTGTCTTACTGGAAAGGAGTCCAAGAACAACCTCAGCATCTTTATCTTTAAGAGAAGCAAGAGCCTTCAAATCACCTGAGACGTCACTGTCCCATTCTAAGAAGAAGCGGTCATAGTGTTGATCACGCAAGAATTTTTCCGCAATCGCTTCATAAGTTCCGCCTGAAGCAGAACGGCTTTCATAATTTCCGCGACAGTTATGTGTCCAAACTTTGAGTCCTAATTGATGACCGTAATCAGCTACTTCGTTATTGATCGCAATGAATTCATTAGCTAAATCAGCCAGCGCAGCATTGCCATCAGCAAAAAACGAAGCAGGATTTGATTCATCAAAAAGTTCCCAAAGGCAGTCATCAAACTGGATAATCTCACCGTCAGCTTCTTTGTATTCTGTCAAGAATTCCTTGTAGGCCTTGATAAGATCAGCTTTTAATTCGTCATTGGTTTTGTAAACTTGCCCTTCACCAGCAAGTTTATCAAAGATAGTCAGTTCAGTATAAGCATGCGCAGGTCCCCAAATCGTTAATTTTGTTTGTGTATCACCAGCTTCTTCCTTGAGCAGTTTGTAACTATCTAAAAAATGATGATTTTTACCTGAAAGTGGCTGGCTAATGCCAATACCGATGTCTTTACGTGTTTCGTACTGTCCGCCATCATGGTCTTTAAAAGTGTAGCCGTGGTCTGCAATGTAACGTTCAATACCTTTAAGTCCCCAAATAAAATCTAAATGCCACATGGACTTAGAATATTCACCATCTGTCAAAATATCAATACCATTTGCCTTTTCATCAGCAATGACCTTTTTAATCTCTGCTGTTTCTGTTTCACGATAACCCGGAAAACTATCATAAAAAGGATACTGAATGTCATCACGATGTTCAATTTTATTTTTATAATTAAGCAGATCAGCTGGACGAAGAAGAGATCCAACTAGTTGGAATTTTGATTGTGTCATATACATGCCTCTTTCTAGATTTCTTACTTTTTATTGTACAAAAGCTAAGCACTTTTGAAAAATAGTTAATTTAGAGGAAGGGATATAGTTTAAAACTATATCTGAAAAGACCAGTCCTTACTTGAATACAATTGTTTCCTCTTCAACTCTCTTTTTGGTAAAATAAAAGAAAAACTTTGTTTACTGGGATATATTTAGACGTAATATAATCCTTTTGAAATAGGATGTAAATGCAGTCAATCCTGTCCTGCATTATCCAAGCGGAATTATAGAAATGGCGAAAGGATAGTCGAACATTATGAAATAAATGGACGACGAGATTTGAATTTGAAATGAATGATTGTTAGAGGTGATAACATGACAATTAAGATGATTGTGACCGATATGGACGGAACGCTCTTAGATGAAAAAGGGGAATTCGATCGCGACCGGTTGAAAAATATATTGGATGAGCTGGACAAGCGGGAGATTCGGTTTGTGGTGGCAACGGGCAATGAAATTCACCGAATGCGCTTGTTATTTGGTGATTTGTTGGAGCGCGTGACCTTGATTGCCGCAAACGGTGCGAGGATTTTTGATAAAAATGAGATACTGCTGGGTACATGTTGGTCTCAAGACTTAGTTGCACAAGTCTTGTCTTACTTTGAAGGGAGAGAACGTGATGTGCACCTCGTCGTCACAGCTGAAAATGGCGCTTTTGTCAAAATGGGGACGATTTTCCCTATGATTGAAAAAGTCATGACAGCAGAAATGGCACAAGAATTTTATCGAAAGATAAACTTTGTCGAAGCATTGCGCCCGGACGATTTTCCACAAGTCTTGAAAATGAGTATGATGGTAAACGAGCAAGTAGCAGTTCAAGCTACTCGACAGCTCAATCAGGATTTTGAAGGTACCTTAAATGCGGTCACAAGCGGTTATGGAGCGATTGATATTTTACAAAAAGGGATCCATAAAGCTTGGGGATTGAAACAACTGATGCAGAAATGGAAAATTCAAGAGCAGGACATCATGGCCTTTGGAGATAGTGAAAATGACATTGAAATGCTGCAATTAGCAGGGATTTCCTATGCTATGGAGAATGCTGATCCGAGAGTAAAAACAGTTGCCAATCACCTTGCACCAGCCAATACAGAGGCGGGCGTCCTGACAGTATTAGAGAACTATTTGAGGAAAGGAGAGAGTCAATGGCTGTCCAATTATTAGATGAATGGCTTTTGAATGAGCAAGAGCAGATCAGAAAAAAATACCAAGAGTTGAATCGTATATCCGTCAAAGACCCCGATGTACTTTTTCTGGGAGATTCTATCGTAGAGTATTTTCCATTACATGAGTTATTAAAAACGTCAAAAACACTAATAAACCGTGGAATTCGAGGTTATCGGTCGGATTTGCTACTAGAGCATTTAGACTCTCTCTTATTTGGGCAGGCAGTTGATAAGATTTTTCTTCTCATCGGCACTAATGATATTGGAAAGGAAATTCCGCAGCAAGAAACGGTGAAAAATGTGGAAAGTATCATCCAAACGATTGCTAGAAATTATCCTCTTGCAGAAATCTGCCTTCTGTCTGTTTTACCAGTCAATGAAAGCCCTACTTACAAAAAGCGCGTTCATCTAAGAAGCAATCGAAAAATTCAAAGTCTCAACCATGTCTATCAAGAGTTGACTTCTGCTTATATGAATGTGACTTTTGTCAATGTCTACGACAGTCTGTTAGACGAAGCAGGACAATTAGCAGAAGCATTTACCACTGATGGACTGCATTTGACCGTTGCGGGATACCAAGTGTTGGCAGGGCGAATAGCCATGCAGTTATAATTTTTGCGTCGACTATAGATTAGCAATTTTGACCTCGTTTCAATGAAACTAATATAAAAATCACTATTGTCATATAAAATTAATTTTATATAATTTAACTCATATGATATAATGAAAAATAAATTATAAAATGTTAAGGGAGTAGTATGAGTACATTATTAGCCACAAGATTAAAAAGTAAACGATTGGAATTAGGGCTATCCCAAAAAGAATTAGCAGAAGGGGTATGTGAACAAGGTCAAATTAGTAGAATGGAAAAGGGCAAGTATATGCCTGGTTCGGATCTTTTATATTCATTATCAAAAAAAATGAATGTTACAATGAACTATTTTTTTGATGATAGTGTACTTGGCGAGACATCTAAGTTGGTACAATTTAAAGAGTTGGTAGAATCTTTTCTAGTAAAGCGTGAGTATGATTCATTAAAATATTTATACAGTTTAGAAATTGATAAATGGCATAGATTGTCACTATCAGATCAAAATTATCTTGAATGGATAGGAGCAATTGTTTCATTTCATTGTGATAATAAAAGAGAGGAGGCTATTATAAAATTAGAACAAATGCTTGTGCGATTAAATAAAGATGAGTTAATGTACCTTCGTATCTCTAATACCTTGCTTGATTTCTTTTTAGAAGAAAAAAATAATGATGAATTTGAAAAATGTTATCAAGCAATAATATCTAAACTTCAAAATATTGATTTTACTCATACAATAGAACTGAAAATTTATATTAAAATTAGATATAATTTTTGCCGATATCTTTGGAAAAGTTTTCAGATTGAGAAGGGAATAGAAGAAACGCTTGATGTTATTGAAAAATGTAATGAATACAGTTGTAGTTATTTATTAGCAGATTTATACTGTATATTAGCGAATATTAGCGAGGATTTTTCTAGCCAAAGTATTGTAAAGCAATATTTTACATTTTCGCAAGTATTATATAAACTCAGCGGTAATGAAAAAATGGCTTTAATACTTGAAAAGTATCTTCGTGATAATTTTAAAAAAATATAAGTTAAAAATAAGATATAATATGAGAAACACGAATAAAATTATCTCCAGTTTATGATGGAGATAATTTTATTTGTGTTTTATTTTTGAAAAAATTACATTAAAACTATGGAAACATGCCTAAATACATAAAATAATTATAGTTATAATTTTAAAAAAAATAATTATTTTTATAAAAATCTATTGCAATAGTTTATTCAAAGGGATATAATGTGTACCTAGAAAGGGGATTTAACTCTATGAAAAACATGAAGAATGTTATCAAAGTTTTGTTGTTTCTATCATTTGTTTGGATTATTTTTGGTCAAGTACCCAAAAAATATCCTAGTTTATTAGGTGTTGATCCGGGAGGAGTTTCTATTGTTAAACAGTAATAATTAAGATATACCAATTACTAAGAGATAAAGGAAAAATAATAATTATGAAGAATCAAAATTTTAATAAAGAAGTTCAACGCTTTTCAATCCGGAAATATTCATTTGGTGTTGCATCTGTACTGCTAGGATGCTTTCTGTTTAATGTTGCTAATGTTTCGGCAGATGAGACAACCTCAACGTCTACTGTTTCATCTACAACAGAGTCTGTTGTTTCCCATTCTGATAAAATGATAAATTCTAATGTTGAAAACAACTCTAAGAATAATCAAGCTGTGGATAGTGGTGTATCAAATAAGGTATCTATAGTTGATAATGTTCAAGTTCACAATAAAGAAAAATCAGTTTCAGTTACGGTTCAAACTAAACCAGTCGAAGATACTAAGCCGATATCAGAAAATGGAGTAACGTCTACTGTTTCAACATCTAATGTTCAAGTGGAACATGAAAATACTTCATCAGTTTCGTCCACATCAGACATGAAAGTCAAAGAGACTAGTGAATCTAACAATAATATGATTTCAAGTACTGCTTCTTCTACTCAAAAAGGCGATAATAATGTCTCAAAAAATAAGAATAACTTAGTTGATAAACACTCAAATGAGTTAAAAGAGGGCGCAACAAAAACTATGCTTGTCTCAAAAATAGCGCGTCATGCATTAGCTGTGAACAATGGAGTGGTTATTGGAGATGATTATCCAGTGGCTTGGAGGAATAATCCGAATCAAGTAGATACTTGGGGATATGCAACAGGAAATTGCACCTCTTTTGTAGCAAATAGATTGCACAATGTTAACCATTTTGAAACGCCAAGAGCACTTGGTAATGGAGGGCAGTGGGGAGATAATGCCAAAAGATTAGGATATAGAGTAGATAAAGTACCAGCACGAGGTTCTGTAGCGTATTATAATGATGGCTCCTACGGTCATGTAGCTTGGGTTGCTGGTGTTTCTGGTAATAATGTTATTATTGAAGAGTATAATTGGATGAGAAACGGCGGTTTTGATTATTCTTATCACACTAGAACACAACCTATTAGTGCTTATACAGGTTATATTCATTTTAAAGATCTGGCTGGTGGCACCACTACTCCTAGTGAACCTACAAAACCTAATACAGGAGGAACATTACCTTCTTCAGGAACCTATCATTTTACAGACCGTAAAGGAATCAAAGCAGAACCTAAAATATCTAGCCCAGACCTTGCTTATTATGATAATGGTTATAGTGTAACTTATGATAAGACTTTAATTGCTGATAATTACGAATGGATTTCGTATATCTCTTATTCGGGGCACCGTCGTTATATTGCTATAAATAAAATTGCAACTCCAGTCACTCCAGTTGTAAAAGGGACAATCAATATACAAAATAAAAATGATCAAGCCGGTACTTTTGACGTTGTAATTACCAATGTATCTAGCAATAGTGGATTAAAAGAAGTACAAGTTCCAACTTGGTCTACGCAAAATGGACAAGATGATATCATCTGGTATAGAGCTACTAAGCAAAACGATGGTACTTATAAGGTTTCAGTAAATATTCGTGATCATAAAAATAATCGCGGTGAATATAACATTCATCTCTATTATGTTATAGATAATGGCAAACAAATAGGTGTAGGTGGTACTAAGACGACAATTGCAGAAGTGCCGAAACCAGCGGTATCTCTTGCAGGGAACATTACCATACAGAATAAGAATAATCAAACAGGGACATTTGATGTAGTTATTTCAAATGTTGCTAGTCCAAATGGTGTAAAAGAAGTAAAGGTGCCTATTTGGGCAAGCCAAAATGGACAAGATGATATTATTTGGTATAACGCTACTAAACAAAATGATGGTACTTATAAAGTCTCAGTTCGTGCAAGTGACCATAAAAATTATCAAGGAGAATACAATATCCACTTATATTATGTACAAAATGATAATAAATTAGTTTGTGTAACAGGTACAAAAACAGACGTACACTTTATCGCAAAACCTGCTATACCTGACAGAGGAGTTTATACTTTTACAGGACGATCTAGTATTAAAGCAGAGCCTAAAATTTCTTCTCCTGAATTAGCTTATTATGAAGCTGGAAATACAGTTAATTATGATAAAGTTCTATTTGCAGATGGACATTATTGGATTAGTTACCTTTCCTTCTCAGGCAATCGTCGATATATCAGCATTGCCTAATTTTCTAAAGGCAGAAAATAGGAAATACACATATATTACAAATAAATTACAAATATTTCTAAAATGTGTTGATTTTTACAAAACAAAGTTGTATAATGATTTTGGAATTTGAGGATTCCTGAAAAAGAAAGGAAATACAATGAAAAATTCATATAAATTAGTAAGTATAACTATGTTATGCTCCTTGCTTTTACTGGGCGCTTGCCATAAAAATGAAATAAAAAGTGATTCGAATGACCATTCGACAGTAAAGACTGCACAAAGTAGTTCTAAAAAAGCAAAATCATCTAAAGCTAAGAAAAAGATGGCTGTTAATGCGAGTAGTAATAAAAAAGCAGGGGACAGTACTCAATCTGCTGCTAGTGAACAGATGTCACCTGCTCAATCGTCAACTACTCAACCCTCTTCAAGTACAACTAACACCGATAGTAATACTTCTCCTGCAGCAGAAACAAAGTCTACAGTTGACGTAAACGCTCTTGCTAGTGGTGATTTTTCAACAATTTCAGGAACTTGGAGTAATAATATTGGTGAAAGCATCACAATCAATCGTGATGGTCAAATTACTCATAGTAATACGCATATATATAAATTGCAACCCCAAAGTATTCAAAAAAATACTTTTATTGCTACAATGTATAATCCAAACTCAGAGTATGATAATGCTGCTTTTATTGTGATTCCGGCTGGTATATCTGATCCAAGTTTTGGTGAAGTTAATAATAACGATAGGATTACGCTTGGTCAGGATGCTGCAGCAGCCAATACACATCCTTTCTACAGAAATTAAGATGATAGAAATAAATTAGAAAGTAGGACAAGTGATGAAAAAAATGTTTGATCACAAAGAACAACGTTTTTCCATTCGTAAATATTCGTGTGGTGCAGCTTCTGTTTTGATTGGGTGTGTCCTCTTTATGGGTGGTCAAGCAGTATCGGCCGATGAACAAGTTACAACAGACACAAGTATTGAAACGTCTCAAGTAAATACTGCCGCAAAAAATAATATTCAAAACACAACTGGATCAACTGCTGTGGCTCCTCAAATAGCAACAACTCAAAAAGAAACTGCTGTAACAACAACTGCGCCAACTAGTTCTTCAGCGGATAAAGCTGTTTCTGTAGCTACAGAGACGACACCTTCTCAAACAACGACTGTTGATGCAGCGACACAGACAGAAGACGAAACAACAAATTCATCTGTTGATGCAACAACAGACACAGCTGATTCTTCAACAACTGCAAAAGTTGAAAAGAATCCTGCTGAAAAAGAAGCAGGAAAAGAAGAAATTGATGTCGCAAAGTTGATGGATAAAACGCAAACAGCGCACGAAGCACGTCTGGCAGAATCCAAAGTAATACAAACTGTACCTTCTTTACCAAGCCAAGGTTACTATACTTATACGAAACGTACAGAAGTGAAAAATGAACCGAAAGCAAGTGCAGCATTGCAGTTTTATGTGAATGCAGGCGATCGCGTTTACTATGACCGAGTTTTGGTTGCGGATGGTTACCAATGGCTTAGCTATCGCTCTTATAGCGGTATTCGTCGTTATGCGGCTATTAATAAGTTGGTAACAGAACCAGTTCAACCTGCAAAGCCAACACCTTCTTCAACAGGAACACTCCCTTCCAGAGGAAGATATACTTTCTCTGAAACGGCAGAGGTTAAGAATGAAGCCAAATGGTCAGCTCCGACACAATTTACTTTTAATAGAGGCGATAGCGTTAACTATGATAAAGTGTTGGAAAATGATGGTTATCAATGGATTAGCTATATTTCTTATAGTGGAATGCGTCGTTATGCAGCTGTTACAAAGTTAGCTCAGCCAGCACCTCAAAGACCAGCTCAAAGTCAAGTGACAGGTACGATTCACATTGAAAACAAGACTTCCCAAGGTTTCGATGTGGTGGTAACGAATGTCAGCTCGACCAAGG
>NZ_KV795620.1:25799-26105 GCF_001809055.1 Streptococcus sp. HMSC034B05
AAGTAGAAGAACCGAAATACAGCGTGACAGGTACGATTCACATTGAAAATAAGACTTCCCAAGGTTTTGATGTGGTGGTAACGAATGTCAGCTCGACCAAGGGTGTGAAGACAGTGAAGTTGCCTATTTGGTCTAGCCAAGGCGGTCAAGATGATGTAATCTGGTACGATGCGATTAAGCAAACAGATGGCACCTATAAGTTGAGTGTAGATATCCGCCGTCATAAAAATAATCGCGGTGAATATAACGTACACATGTATTACATTCAGTCGGATGGTAGCCTGCAAGGGGTAACCGGCACAACAA
>NZ_KV795620.1:26205-27004 GCF_001809055.1 Streptococcus sp. HMSC034B05
GATGATGTGATCTGGTACGATGCGATTAAGCAAATAGATGGCACCTATAAGTTGAGTGTAGATATTCGCCGTCATAAAAATAATCGCGGTGAATATAACATACACATGTATTACATTCAGTCAGATGGTAGCCTGCAAGGGGTAACCGGCACAACAACTAAAGTAGAAGAACCGAAATACAGCGTGACAGGTACCATTCACATTGAAAACAAGACCTCGCAAGGTTTCGATGTCTTGATTACTAACGTATCAGACAGTAATGGAATTTCTAGAGTAAAAGTTCCTATTTGGACAGAGAATAGTGGCCAAGACGATATTATCTGGTATGACGCTAGCAAGCAAAATGATGGAAACTATAAAGTCACTGTTAACATTAGTAAACATAAAAATGAAAGCGGTGAATACAATATTCATCTCTACTACATTGAACCAAATGGTAAAATAAGAGGTGTTAGCGGTACCAAGACAATCGTAGTGGCACCAAGTTCTGCAAGAGAATCCATTCCGTCTCAAGGAGTTTATACTTTTAAAAAGGAAGTTGAAGTCAAAAATAGTCCCACAATGACGGCTAAGACTGAATTTACCTTTGCAAGAGGAGAAAGAATTCGCTATGATAAGGTATTGGACGCAGATCATCATCAATGGATTAGTTATGTTAGCTACAGTGGAACACGTCGCTATATCCCAATTGCAACCTTAACAAATGAAGAAGCTCCCAAACCTGTTCAGGTGACTGGCACGATTCACATTGAAAATAAGACCTCGCAAGGCTTTGATGTGGTGGTAACGAATGTCAGCT
>NZ_KV795621.1:0-14738 GCF_001809055.1 Streptococcus sp. HMSC034B05
TGCCGCTACCTGTATTGGTTCCTGAACCTGTATTGGTGCCGGAACCGGTGTTCGTGCCACTACCTGTATTGGTTCCTGAACCTGTGTTGGTTCCTGAGCCGGTGTTCGTGCCGCTACCTGTGTTGGTTCCTGAGCCGGTGTTCGTGCCTGAACCTGTATTGGTTCCACTGCCTGTGTTGCTGCCTGAACCGGTGTTGGTTCCTGAACCGGTGTTGGTTCCTGAACCGGTGTTAGTTCCTGAACCGGTGTTCGTGCCGCTACCTGTATTGGTTCCTGAGCCGGTGTTCGTGCCTGAACCTGTATTGGTTCCACTGCCTGTGTTGCTGCCTGAACCGGTGTTGGTTCCTGAACCGGTGTTGGTTCCTGAACCGGTGTTAGTTCCTGAACCGGTGTTCGTGCCGCTACCTGTATTGGTTCCACTACCGGTATTCGTTCCTGAACCGGTGTTAGTTCCGCTACCTGTGTTGGTTCCACTACCTGTGTTGCTGCCGCTACCTGTGTTGGTTCCTGAACCGGTATTGGTTCCACTACCTGTATTCGTTCCACTACCTGTGTTAGTTCCTGAACCGGTATTAGTCACATTTACCTTAACTGGAACGTCATTGAAGCTCTTGTCTGGGTAGGTCACGCGAATAGTCGCATCCTTTTGACCTGCTGTCTTGACATCTGGAACTTTAGACCATGTATAAGTGGTTCCAGCTGGCATATCTTGGGGATTGGCTATTCCACTCTTAGCATCAGGGACTTTGCCAAGCGTTGTATCAACTGGTTTGCCTACTGGCTTGTACTTGTCGCTGCCCTTGGGGTTATCAACGACATTTACCTTAACCCTTAGGTCGTCATAGCTAGTATCACTATAAGTCACACGAATCACACCATAAACAACCCCTGGATTGCTAACATCCGGTTTTCTCAACCATGTAATGTCAGCATCTGCAGGCAGGCTATTTAGATTACTAATCCCGTTTGCTGGATCCGGAAGGGTCCCCACTGTGGTAGTTAAATCACGTCCTTCTGGGCTAAAGTTCTCTGCCTCACCTTTCACAGTAAGCGTGATATACACATCCGTAAATGTTTTATCCGCATAAGTAACACGAATGCCATAGACGCCTTTCCCTATTTTTGAGACATCCGGTTGTGTTAGCCATTCGTAAGTAGTTCCTGTTGGTAAACTTGATGCGTTAGATATTCCTGTACTTGCTTGTGGCACAACTCCAACTTTGGTAGTCAAGTCACGCCCTTTTGCCGTATACCCTACGTTACCAGGTCGAACATTTAGTGTTATCGTCACGTCCTCAAACATCGACGTACCCGGATATTTAGGACTTATACCTGAACTATTTTTATCATAAACAAGTCTTGCTCTGAGCACTTGGGTTCCTGGCTTCCATGTATCCGGAGAATCATATAAATTTACCATAGTCAATCTTGTAGTGAGAATATAACGATAATCATCCTCATATTCAAGACGCCTTTCCCCTTGAATAGCATCCCAAGGATTTACCGGTTCTCCCAAATTTATTGTGATGGGAACCAAACGAAAGTTTCTTCTTGTCCAATTAGGCAAGTTTTGTTCTCGCTTGGTTCGTTTTACTACCTTCCTCTTAACAGGCACGCGCACTTCGTTAAATTGTCCTTCAATCAAGGTCTCGTTGAAAGTGTCGCCATTCGCAAACGCGTAGTCTTTCATTTTTGAGATATTTCTCAACTCAGAACTTTTTTCTGTGACTTGTACTTTCCCTATGGCTTCGCTGGTGGTAAAAGTAACTGTTTTAGTCGTTTCATACACTTCAACTCCTGTTTGCTGATCTTGATAAATGACACGATAAGATAACGTTACCGTTCTCTCTGATCTATTTTCAGAATCACCGCTAGATGGGGCGGCTTCTAATTGACCATTGCGTCGCTTTCTTCCTTTCCCTTGTAAATTTTCATTAACCCTCGATGAACCATTATCACCATTCTTCTCTCTAGCAGAACTTGAAACGGAAGCGCTTGTATCTTCCTTTTGTATAGGAGAAGTCGTTTCTGACGTTGAAGCTTCAGATTCCGATTGTGAATCGCTCTTTGTTTCTGATTCTGGTGATACTTGCTTAGTTGGTGCTGGGTTTTCAACAGTAGGAGGCGTTGTAGAATTCTCTTTTACACTTGAATTAACAGCGCTAGGGGAGGTTCCCCCTGTATTTTCAACATTAGTTCCAGCATTAGCTACAGTCGAAGAAGTAGCAGCCTCTGTAGCTTGCCCATCAACCAAAGCCGCTGTCGCTTCAGCCGCTTTTACTTCTTGAACATGATTGACAAAAAATTGTCCTACCAAAATAGAAACAGCACCAATACTTAACTTTCTTATAGAATACTTTTCGTGTTTTTTTCAATCCATATCTTATTTTCTTCCTCTCTTTATATATTGATAGCAGGATATGATTTACAGTTAATTTATTATTTTGAAATTTCTTCGCCTTAAACCCTGATGTTCTTTAATTTTTAATACTTCCTCTCTATTCGGTTACACTTGAAGAAACATAAAATTGTCCCTCTATCTGTTTTACATAAAATTGAAACGGATGTTTGGCGGCATAGTGAGGATCAATAATAGCTTTTTTTTGCCATTTTTCATATTCCTGTATAAAACCACCATGCAACAATTTTTCGACCTCCAATCTAGCCGCCACAGCCTGTTCAAATGTATCAAATGAACCTACATTGTAACTTTTTCGTTGCAAACCGATTCTAACTTGATATTTCCCGTTGTTCTTTTGGAACACTCCACGAAAACCACTCGTGTTGTCTTTTCGTGTTTTTCTAAATTTCAACCACTCAATACAAGTCTGATCCACAAAAGTTAGTTGGTCTCTTATATTCTCAGTGATTTCTCGCTTTTTACACCCACAGCTAGTACAATGACCATGAACTAACGAGTCTTCTGAATACTCTTTTTTATTCCCACAATCACATAAGCAATTCCAAATAACAGAACCTTTATAATCTCTTTTAAAAGTGTCGTTTATAACCTTTAACCTGCCAAAACGTCTTCCCGATAAATCTGTTTTACGACCGATTCTCTTTTTAGGAAATTTGGAACAAGTTGTCTTCCAACCATGATGCAAATCCTTAGTTGTCCTAAGGTGTATTTCTCCACATTTTTGACAAGTACATTCCCAAACTACTAAACCATTCTTCCGATTATCTGTTTTTCTTGTAACAAGCAAATCTCCAAAACTTTTTCCTGCTACATTCTTGCACTTGTGCCTGTTTTCGTATTCTAAACACCCACAACTTTTTGTTCTTCCAGAAACAAGATTATAGTAGCGAATATCTTTTTTATTTCCACAACTACATGAACAACGACACCAAGATGTTCTTTCTCTGCAATATACATCTTCTACAGTTAGTTTCCCATAAACTTTTCCAATTACCTCTTTTTTCTGACAAATTGATTTTCTTGTCATATTTTCATACATCACTCCCCGATCACATTTTCCTTCAAAATGTATGTTAAATAAATCCTAAGAGTCAAACTTTTCGTAATTTTTATCATAACAGTTCATAAGAGCAAGAGCTGTCTCAAATGTAATATTTCTTATTTTAGATCGCCCTTTCGAAAGTGCAACTATTGAAGCTTCATTAACTCTTTCTGCTCTACTGATACGATAAGCTGTTATCTTCTTATCAATTACCCATTGAACAACCGACTCTACTTTTTCCAATGCAGTTTTATTCATTAGTTCTCCTTTATAACTTAAAAATTGCATCTTCACACAACAGCAAACTGCTATATCTAGTGCAAATCAACCACTTAAATTTAGATACCTTAACGGGGTATATGTATAATATATATTGGATTTTCTTTTTTGTCAATTATCTACTTCAATTTTTTTATATTTAAATGTCATTTTAGAATTTTCAAAGTATTGAATCAAAATTTTCTCAAATTGTAATAAAAACAAAAAGTCAAATTCGATTTCTCGAAAATGGCTTTGTATCAATATATTTAATAAATACAGATGATTATTTAAATAGTTTCATATAATCACTTTTAGTTGGAAGTAAATAAGCAATTCTCACGATGGTGCTTTAGTCTTGTCAAAAAAGTTCACTTTGAGAGATGTTCTAGCTAAATACTATAATCTATTCAAGTTCCTCTTTAGCCTCTCGAAGAACTAACCTTTCCTCAGACACTTCAGGCTTCCCTAAATGCTGATTCAATATCTCCACATAAGTTTCTAGTCTCCTTATAAGATCTTCGTAATCATTTAAATAGTGACTGAACTGTTCTTGAAGTTTTATCATATCTTGATTTACTTTCTCCAAAGTAGCACTCTCTGATAAATTCAATTTCGCAAAATCATATTTCGCAAGCTTTCTACTTTCCTGATTGTCACTTTTCAGATTAATAAACACTTCCGCCATCTTGTTTAAGATGGCGATTTTTTCTTGTGTCTCATCTAGTCTAATATCTAGCTCTGCTATTTCCGTTACAAACTCATTCTTCATTTCATGATAATTCTTATCACTAGTATTTATCTCAATCAAGAGATTGATTTCAGAAATTTTCTGTTGAATACTAGCAACAGTCGCTCTCCTATAGGGAAGTTGTTGACTATCCTGGGTTAACTGTCTTATTAGAGTGCATCCTTTGATATAGCGGTCTTTATCCGAACTCTCTTTATTATAGACAAAGTAAGAGGTCGTTTCTCGAATATAGACTTTGTATTTTGTTCTATCGTCCTCTTCAATCATATCCAGTTGGTAGTTCGGAATAAAGATGATACCGTTTTGTTTTATTCCAAAAGAAACTTTGATATAGATTCCTTCGTCAACTAACTTCTCAATTTGATTCACTGCTAATTCTACCTCAAATTCATGAACAGCATCTCGATTCTTCTTAAATTCCTCATAAGCTGATTCAATATCATCAAGACTAACTTTTTCCTGTTCCTGCTCTTCCTTAAAGTTACGATAGTGTTCTTGTAAATTTTCCTGCTCTTCTGGTGTTATTATATTTTTCTCTTCAAAATAACTTTGAAAAAACTGAATATCATAAAGTTTCTTATCACTTATTTTTTTATGGTTTAAACTAATCCGTCGTCCATTTTCTTCTAGAGTAAAGGTCACATTTTTCTGTTTGAAATCTATAGTAAGATTTAATTCTCTAGCTTTTAAAAGTAATTCCTCTATAGAATTTGTTTTATCTAGTAAAAATTCCAATCGTTTTTCAATATCTTGTTTGGCAAAATAGGTTCTGAAGAACTCTTCATCATACAAAGCCCGTTTACTAAGTTTGTTTCCACGAATAACCTGCTTCATATCTCTATCTGTCATCAGAAAACGACTATACTTGCTAGTAAAGTCTATTTTAACATGAAGCCGATCTGCTTTTTTCAAAAAGTCCTCAAAAGAGTCAGACTGCTGCATCAAAAAATAGAGACGTTGTTTCAGCTCAAACTTGTGGTTCGATTTTTTGTAGACCTCATAATCACGATGCGAATAACGGTTCTCAATAATCTTTGCACCAGCTATTTTAGAAATACGATCAGAAATCATGCAAAAATTTCTCTCCTGGGCATAGTCCCATTTAAATTTCTTGTCTGAGTTGATGTCAATGGAATTTATCACTATATGGTTATGAAGATGCGACTTATCCGTGTGAGTTGCTACAATAAATCGAAACTGTCCACCAGTTAATTCTTGAATTGTTTCATACCCTATGCGATTGACTTCTTCTGGAGATAAGTTATCATCAGGAGAAAAAGATTGTATCAAATGATGAGCATAAATCTTTTGCTGGTGCTTTTCTTGGCGATCATTTCGGAAATTATAGAGAGTGTCGTTATTCAGAAAATTAGTATTGTACATCTCCACTGTTTCTTCATAAGTTGGAAAGTCTAAGTAATTGCTCATACCAAAATCGGATACCAACTTTAAATTGTTTGTTTTGTCAGGATTAAGGATATACTTAAGCAATCGTCTGCGATATTTTTCTCCATGGGTTGCAAAATGTTTAGTGACTACCATAGAATGCCTTTAATTTCTCTACCTTAATTTGAAAATCCTTCTCAACCTCTGATACAAGCTCTGCCATGCCTTGACGCAACTCTTGAAACTGTTCGTGAGAAATAATATGGTTCTGATTTCAAGTTTGTTCGATAACGATGCTCCATAGCAATCTTCTAATCCATATACTTGTCGCGAAA
This sequence comes from Streptococcus sp. HMSC034B05, assembly GCF_001809055.1. NCBI lineage: Bacteria > Bacillati > Bacillota > Bacilli > Lactobacillales > Streptococcaceae > Streptococcus > Streptococcus sp. HMSC034B05. The sequence goes on from NZ_KV795621.1 coordinate 6,195, forward strand.
CTCTGGACTGAGTTGATGAATTTTGTTCACTTCTGTAATCAATTCCTGAACACAATTTAAAAGAAGTGAAACATGGTCTTGAGTCACTTGATTACTTACTTTGGCTATAACCAATACTTCATAAACATCACGACTAATTTGTTCTAACCTTTGAAATTGCCACAGAGAAAAACAAGCCTTTATGGTTAACTTTTCTTCATCAAAGGCCAATAATTTATCCCTTACAAAAGGAGAAAAGTGTCTATAATTCGCTTGATTCATCAGTTTTTCAATTTGTTCCAGCTCCTCCGCAGTTAGATTGACCTCTTTTCGGACATCTCGATATTGTTCTGTCATCTCAGTTCCCCCACTTTTATCATTCCTCGGGTTTAACCCGCCCCCGTAATACATACGGAGAATTTTTAAAGACCTCACTCGCTTCTTGTTCGGTCTTTGCGAGCTCAGTTATTGTGTCCACAATAACCTAAAATCTAATCGCCAGCTAACCAAAACCTTACAGGTTTATCAGCCGACGATAAGATAACTTGGTGGCTTCGCCCCCAAACCCCCAGTGAAAAATCAAGACCTGATTTTCTTAGGAATGATATAAGGATAACAAGAATGTTTTGGAAAAGTTATCACATAACAAAAAGTAGGCTAAATTATTTAACCTACTTTTACATTATTCAGAGATAACTGTTTCATATATAGACATTTTATGTTTGAAAGAGTTTTTTCCACCTTCCAATTGATTGATAATATGATTTTTTATTGATTTCTCACTAACATATCCTTGTGCATCAATCCATCCGTTAACTCCATCTGATTCCATAACGACAACCTGATCAGTCATAGAATTTGTTACAATTGTAGCATTATGAGTTGCTAAAATGATTTGTCTTTGAGCCTTGACGTTTCTAAACTGTTGAACCAAGTGACTATAGATATAACGGTTATCTAAATTATCTTCTGGCTGATCAATAATTAAAGGTCTAAAATCATTTGAGTAGTCACTATATGCTAAAATAAAATCCAACATCGCCACTACCTTTTGTCCTAAACTTAAAACACTCACATCTTTATATATAGCTTTTAATTGTCGTGAGGTTTCTCTAGCATTAACATTAAATTCTAAAATAAATTTTTCATTAGTTACATGATCCTGTATTATTCTCTTAAACTCCGCTATGGGATAATTTCCCATGAGAGAATAGATTTGAGATAATAATTCATTCTTTGTTTCTTTGTTAACTTCTTTCTTTTCTTCCCAAATGTCCCTATGTTTAGAAAAATTATCTTCTGAAGCTAATTCTAAGATACTGAAATATTTTCCAGGTATACTTCTCTTATACACTGAAGTTATAAAATCAACAAATCCCAATTTATCATATGTGTACGCCAAAAAATCAATTACATTTTGTTTACTAATCCTGAATCCTTTAAAAGATGTTCCCAAATTATTTGTCCAACCAAATAGACTTTCTTCAAATATAAGTTCTCCCCAATTTTCATCTTGAATACAGACTATTCTTAACTTATTCTCTTGAGTCGAGTTGAAAGATTCAATTACATTGAGAATCAGTGATTTTCTTTTTTCACGAAATTCTCTTAGTTCGGGTATCTTTTTTACAAGTCCAGATAACGTTCGTGTTTTCTGAATGAAATCTGGTGTAGGCAAGTGTTGATTACTTAGCATCAACTCAGAGATAAACGTTGTTATTTCTGAACCATCAGCAGTTCTGACTAACTCATTGACAGAGTACTTCTTATCAAACATTTTTAGTAACACATCTTTATTGCCAACTTTTTCAAATTTCAAATCAGGATACACCCTGTATATTTTTGTGTAATGTACCAATGCCCAGTGTTGTATTTTATCACTATCGTATCTATAGCGGTATCCATATCTTCCTGTTATATTTTGCCCAAAGTACTGTAAAATATCATCTTTATTTCCTTGTTTAATATCTGGCAAACTAACTTCAATAATATATTCAACTTGATTCATGGTATATAAAATATAGACATTAGCATGTTCACAAATAAATTCTAACTTACTCTTTTTATCACATCTTTGGGCTAATGCATACTGTAACATATCTATGATTGTACTTTTTCCTGTACCTCTCCCTCCAATTAAGCAATTCAATGACGGCGAGAATGTAAGACTGAAATCTTTTTCTTTCGATTTATTTATTAAGAAACTCCTATTTTCGTCCCTCTTTTCGATGTAAAGTCCTTTGATGTATAATCCCTTCTCAGGATTAGGGGATTCTATACTGACAGATACTTCATAATCTAGCAGAGCCTCCTCAAACATCCTAAAAGATATTTTTCCACCTTTGAACCACATAATATTTTTGTTTAGTGTATCAATATCATGGGCATCATTATCTAAAATAAAATTTGGTTTACAATCATATTCTCGAGAAAGTCTATCCAATAATCCTGAGATTGCTTCTTTTTTATTGACTCCCATAAATTTTATTTGAGAAGAAGTTAGTAAAGATTTTTTATAAGCGCCTGATAGTTGTGCTTTCTTTGTAAAAATATTGGACGTATTAAAATGAGCGATATAATTTAAAATTTTATTCTCATTAAAGAATTTCATTATTGTCAAAGAGTGTTGATAGCTACCTTCCTCTCTACTAAGTAAGTTATCTTTTAGCCAAGTATCAACTATTTCCTTTTTAGTACCATCAAATATACCTACTATGTGTAATTTATCGGCAGCACTAATCTCAACTCCATATAAAACATGTGGGTAATACTTATAATTTTGATTATTTTCCTTGAGAAAAGAAATCGCTTTTTGAAGTTTGTAGACACCTTCAGTTGTATTATGATCCGTAACAACTACTATCTCAAAGTCATTGATTAGAATACTTTCTGCAAGAAATAAAAAGCTTATGTAGTCTTTAAAATCTGAATAGATTTCCTTATCTACATTAGCTACCAACTGTTCCAGAGCGAAATACTTTTTAAGTTCAGATTTATTTTTAAAAAACAAATTATATAATTGTTCATCGGTTGCCTTTAGATATTTTTCTTCAGTCCAATCTTTAAATAGTTTATAATCATGTGAGGCTGGGGTGTGCAGATGAATTAAAGTTTTATGGAAACTACCAAATTTCTCCTTTGAATGAGTTAATTCATGATAAACAGATTTAATTTTATTATTAAAACCTTTCACTTTCATCTCCTTAAACTAACATTATATTAAATTTAATATTCATTTTATCATTAAACTCCCTCAACCGTTCCTGTCCCACCTTCAGCATCTCTTCCTCGACCTTGCTCCACTCCCCGAAAAGGCAGTTTTGAAGAACTTCTGCTGCGGTACCTTTGTCCGATTCAGAATCGTAGATACAAGTCCTATCTCTTTGATAGATTTGAATCCGGTTAAAAAGTTTATCATTTTCTAACTCTCGTAGATTATCAACCAAGTGTTCCACAATCCTATCATGATGTTCTTTTGGTGTTGCTCTGGCTTGACTAGGATCTATGGCACAAAGTTCTTCATAGCGTATCAAGGTGCTAAGATAGGACAGTTCTGGCTTTGTTGCGATGAGCGCAAGTGATACTTGATAGCCTCGTGATGTTAATAATTGAGCTGTTTTTCGAGGGACTTCTGTTGTTCTCAGTGTTCCCTCAATTAATAAATGATAGCTTTGTTTACTGAGTTCATCAATGAGGTGTTCAACCATCTTCCCCGCAAAATCTTTAGTATAATCAACGCTATCTTTGCCATACTCTTCCTGCAAAGCCAGATAATTTGGATGCTGCGAACGGAAGCTATCTCCGTCAATAATGATGATGTTTCCTTGAAATTCCTTTTGCTTGATTCGATGAATGGTCGTTTTCCCAGCTCCACTTTGACCACCAAGCAGAACTGCTTTGGGAGTTGAGGAAATAGTTTTTCCACGGGTTAAAGCACGAATATTACGCTTTAAAGCCTTTTGAAACTCCGCCTCACTAAATTCTGCTAATGTCATTAGGCCACCACCTGATGATTGGCAAGGTTTAACATCCGCTCAATACCATCTAAATAGCCATTGTAACGCTCTAACTCTTCAAAGGTATCGACAAGATAAATCTTGGTATTCACTAAATCTGCTACATCATCACTCATCAGAATCCACGGATTCGATTCATCGTCAAATGCAATCCCTTGCTCATCTTGATAGCGATACAGTCTTGATAAAATGGCAGAACCTCGTTCTTTCAAAACTTCAATTTTTATAGTCAGCTGATAATCTTCTACGGGTGTCATCATCTTATCTTCTCCAACAATATCGACATAAGACACATTAAATTTCTGACAAATCCGATCAATGAGTTCGGTTGAAACGGAGCTGGTTCCATTTTCATATCGACTTAGACTATTGCGAGAAATTCCAATAATTTTAGCGAACTCTGACTGCGTTAAATCATGTGTTCGTCGTAAGGACTTAATATTATCTCCAATCATTTACTGCTTCCTCCTTGTATTTACTCTTATTATACCACAAAGAACGGATAATGCACCAATTTTGGTGCATTATCCGTTCTTCGGTTTCTTTGCCTGCTTAAATTCTTCAATCCGTTTCGCCAGTTGCTCGGTGTTCAGTTTGTTCTTGACATCAGTAATGGTTTCATCTAAAGTTAGTTCCCTTGGTATAGGTTTTGAGATGGTTTCTTCTGCTCTAGTGGTCTGAGTTTTTGAATCAAAGACAACATCTAGTAATTGGTCTACCTTAAATAATTCGGCTTCAGACATCCCTGATAAGCGATGAATGAGACGTTTAAAGCTATTCTGGTTATGAGTTTTCTTTCTGAATAATCGCATATTTTTCTCCTTATAAAAAGCAGTCCAGCTGGACTACTCTCGCTTATAGGTCATCAATAGCTGCGGAAATAGCCTGTAGCTTTTTATTTTGAATCTTCTTTTCATCAATCAGCTGATGGAGTTCTTCAATTTGCTTTTGACAAGCTGAAATGTCATTGTTGTTTTGTGCAATTGTATTCGCCAAATGTTGTTTGTAGTCACTAGTGATATTTACTTTCAGCGACTGACTTTGCTTATCTTTTTCTTCAGTCTTTGATTCTACTTTAGCTTCTGGATTCTTTTTTTGCTTTTCAAAAGCAGCCACATAATCCACTTCTTCATTTGGCTGATCATCCTTTTTATGGAAGAGTGCTGCGATTTTAGCTCGCTCTTCATTTGAAGATGTTGGTGTCGCATCGTCTAGTGGCTGATCAAAATTCCATGATTTACTCATTCTGTATCCTCATTTCTATCATTTGGATGGAGTGGGGCTTCTTTACCAAAGGCCTGTTCTAAACCTTCATGAAAGGATAAATGACTAGATTGCTGCCGTTTGATAAAGGTACTGTACATAACTGTTTGAAGTTGGTCACGATAGTTTTCCAATTTTTCCGTCTCTCGCGAGACTTTTTCTTCTTGTCTAGCCACTTTTTCAGCCAGACGTTCAATCACACTCATAAAACATTCCTCCTTATCACACTCTAGCTTATGACAAGACTCTTGATTTTGCTATCACAATTCTAAAACAGTCTCTCGTTTAGGTGGAGGATGATTCCTAATGACTTGTGCTTGGACTGATTGGATAACTTCCCCTAAAGAAATTTCCCTTTGTTGTTTCACCAAATCATTCCAGTCTGACTTGGTTTCAAATCCCTGTAATGGTGGCAATTCTTGAACGATTGGAATACCTTTCTCTGACAATTTCTGACAAAAGTCTCTCCCGGCTTCATCATTATCAACTGCCAATGTTATCTTTTCAGGGTGTTCATTAAAATAGGGTGTCGTATCTTTGATGGCATATAGGTAGTTGGTTAACCGACTAGGTTTGACGGTGTCTAAAAAATCTAGTTTCCCTTGTTCATTGGCTGCTAATCGTAGTGTTTGATAGGCTATTACTGAAAGTTTTAAGCCTTCCATTGAAACCAGGCGAACATCTGATAGCTGCTTTTGATGAAGCTGATAATAGCTCATCATATCAATAACCGATTCACAAAAGATGAGTCGATTAGGTTTGCCAACATCAAAACTAATACCCACATGACCATGAGACCCCTTCATGATTTTCTTCAAGTATCCTCGATCATGTCTTTGTTCATTTTTGACGAGACCTTGAAGGCTTGCTCCTTCTAGCTGACCATGGTGGTTGTAGCTCTTAAAGACAAGGACAGATTCCTGAAAGGTCTTTGTCTGGTAACATGCTTGAGCCAAGATTCCTTTTCTACCGAAGGCATTAATAACATCATCACTTAATCCACGAACCTGGGTCAAGTAAGTTCTTGCTTGCTGAAAAGTTTCTTCAGGCAAATAATAACGAAAATGTCGATAAGTTTCTTCTATCGTTTTAGCCTGTTTAAAATCTCCAGTTTCAAGATAGGACACGGCTTCCTTGAAAGAAACATCTGCCACTAACTGAACAAAGTCAATCACATCTCCTTGTATATCTCTTGAAAACCATTTGAAAGTATTGGTATCGGCAAAAATCCGAAAGGAATCATGTTCTGAGTGTTCATAAACTTGTCCTGATAAACGTCTAAAGGAATAACCCAGACTCTCAGCCACATCTAAAATGGACTTTTGTTTTACTGCTTTAATTATTGTCATCTCATCTCCCTATCAAAAAAGCAGAAGAATCTCTCCTGCTAGTTTGTCTCATGTGTGGTATCTCCTTGAATGTTTGGAATACTAGAGTTAGCCCCATCAGTAGCTTCTTTTAAGTTCTCTAGTTTTCCATTACAAATGGTTAGATGATTAACCAGGAGCTTGTCTGAAACCTTGGAGTAGGACAACTTAATCGTCTTAATTTCTGTCTGAGTAGTTCGTTGTTGCTGCTTACTCAAATCAGATACATAGGTCACTTGATAGGATACTTCTGCGAGAGCTTCATTGGTTTCCGTATTAACATAGATATGAGCGGTTTCAAAGCGGTAATCCAAAATATAGTCCTTATAGACCTGATTGATGGAATCCTCTTGGCGAGCCACTTCTTCCTTATAAGCAGAATCCGTCATATAGGGCTTGATACGATTGTTGTTCTCGCCAAGCCTTTCCTTAGTGTAGTATTGAGTGAGAAATTCTTTGACAAACTCATCTGATAAGACTGTTGCTTTTTCTTCCTGCTTTTCCTTTGTCACAAGTTTATTTGCTTCTGCTCGTATTTGATGCTCAGTTTGCTTTGAAACGGATTGTGAGCCAATCGTATAGCCAATCATGACCATAAAACTTACTGCGACTAAACCTCCTACTCCAATCAGAAATCTAGCCTTTACTTTATTTAACATGGCTTTCTCCTTTTTTCACAAGATAGCAACATCATAACAAGATTGCCTTGGAAAAGTTATCACAAAAATATCGTAAGAATCATTATAATTTATGATATACTAGTGATAATAAATAGTTATCGGTAGGAGATTTTATGAGATTAGTAGTCATTTTAAATGCCAACCCAGATCCATCAATTCAAACAAAGATTAGCGAAAATAGAGAATATACTCGTAATGAATTGAAAGATATTCTCCAGGAAAGTTTTTCTAAATTTATTGATGAAATAATATTTTACGATAATTTTGAGAATTTCAAAGAAAGTGTTTTCGCTCACCTAGATGATTTTGTGTTAAATTTTGATTTTGGCTATAAAAGTCGAATTAGAAACATGAACGTCCCAGCATTTTGTGAAAATTATAAAATTAAATATTTTAACCCAGATCCATATGTACAAGTTTTATGTCAAGATAAATTTATGACAGAGAAATTTGCAGAAAATTTTGGTATAAAAGTTCCAAAAAGTTTGTTATTATTTGCTCATTCGTACACTAAAGAAATTCTAACGAATTTTGAATATCCAATTATTATAAAACCAAACTATGAATCAGAATCAATAGGAATCACACAAAACTCTATTGTTGAAAACATAGAACAAGCAGACAGAACACTCCAACAATTAATGAAGGACTTTGATGGTATTCTAGTAGAGGAATATATTGAAGGAAGAGAGGTGGCTATTACTATTTTAGAGAATGAAGAAGAGCTATTTTTTGAAGAAGTTGAACTTATTTTTCCAGAATCTAATGAATTCAAATATCAAGCTTATACTTTAGAAATTAAACAAAAAGTTGATATAGAAATCAAAAAAAGTCGCTATTTAAGCGATAAAGACATTATCAACTTAAAGCAACTTTATAGTAACTTGTCTCCAAATAAATTGGTACGAATAGATGGTAGAATAAAAAATGCAGAATTTTATCTAATAGAAATCAATGCTAACCCCGGGTTATACCCAAAATCTATTGTACCTACAACATTCAACATAAATGGCTATACTTACGATGAAATGATACAAAAACTCTTTACTTATCATTTAAATTAAAGGGTAGTTTCCACGAAGTTTCATACATTAACTTCATTTTATAATCTGTGAAATTTTTGATTTGATTATCAGATAGTTTATTACAGTACATTTCGACCTTTTCAGAATTGTACATTCTATAATAATAATGGCAGAGGTTGTAATAAATTTTATCAATAAATCTTTTAAAACCTGT
>NZ_KV795621.1:14838-270499 GCF_001809055.1 Streptococcus sp. HMSC034B05
TCGTTTAACAAATCTTCTAATTCATACACAAGCATTTGACAATTAATATCTGCTACTTGGTCACTTAGAATATAGTAAACTAGTAAATTATTATAAATTGCTAGTAAATCATATTGATCATATGCAGTTAACTTAGCATTATTGAGCAGTTCTGGGATAGATTCATCAATATCATTATTATGGAATTTAATGGTGGCTTCGTTATGAAGAATCATATGATTATAAATAAGGCTGTCTCCAAAAAAATCTCTGGCTTTATCTAATTGCTCCTCTGCATCATTGATTTTACCATTGACCGCATATAGGTAAGACAGGTAAATAGCATTTAGACCAGAGAATTCTGCATTTTCTAGACTATAAATTCTACCTGAAATTTCCTCAACTTTCCTTAGTCGTTCAGAAAAGCTAAGCTCAAATACATTTGAAATTCTAATTAAATACGGGTAGTACGGATTATCTACTTGTAATTTAATATTTTCAAAGATTGTTTTAGCCTCATCTCTACGTTCTAATTGTATTAAGTTCATTAGTTTAATCAATGATAGTTTGAAAAATTGTGAGCTTTGTTCATTAAGATTCATAATATTTTCCTGAATGTATTTAATGGATTCAGGAAACAATTCACAACGATTTAAAATTAAGGACTTGGCAAATACTATGTCTGCCGTAACTTCTGTTGAAAGATTGATAAACTCCAGTGCTTCATAGTATAAATTTGCATCATAGGCTATTTTAGCTAGCGACAGTGCGAAGAAACTATCTTCCTCGATAAATCTCTGCCTATTTAAATAAAAAATTTCGAAATACTCTTTACGACCTTGTTGTGAATCAAAGTTTAATAAACGTTCCTGTATTTTAGGTAATATTAGTTTAATTTGTAAGAAATATTTCGAACAAATATAATAATCAACAAGAGTATCTAAATAAACAAATTCATTTGTTTGAGATAGCTTTAAGTTAAGAAATCTGATGAGAATTGAGCCAACAAATGTTCTCTCTTTTTTGAAATAGGTTTCTTGGCTAATTATTTCTGATACAGAGTTTGGTAGAAAAGCGAAGTTTTCAACTTGATCTAATAGCCCTTTTTCAAGAAGAAAGTCGATATCTTCTTGGGAAAAAGTTTTATCAGTCTCTAACATAATTTCTTTTAAATCCGTAAGTGATAATTTTCTCTTTGTGTAGAATACAAAAAGTAAGAATACTAATTGAGTTTGAGAAATATTTTCAATAATCTGGTAAATGCTCTGTAATTTAGAAGCCTTATCTTCCTTCAAACGATCAGAAAAATCTTTTAGTATTAAGGAGATTTCCGATAAATCTCCTTTTCTTATAGAATCCTGTAAAGTTGTAAAATTAATTTGTTCAGCTTGTAATGCTAACTGATTTGACAAAAGATTTATGTATAGTTTAATGTGCTCATCGGAGAGTTTTTCTAATTGATATGTCCTCAATATTATGTTGCGACTATTTTTAAAACTATTTTCAACTTTTTTATCTGCACACTCAAAAATGAATAGACTTCCTTTAGATTTTTCAATCAATTTATTCAATAAATCGAGTGATTCTTGATCAATTATTGAAGCGTTTGGAAAATTGAAATATAAATTTTCGTGAGCCAGTACATATTTTGCGTATTCAAATAGATTCTCAGTTTGAGCTTTTAAAATAAAAGTTTCGTATTCTCTAGGCTCAGCTATTAAAGAAGGCAAATTTACTTCAGAGGTTATAGATTCTATGCCATTTTCTTTGGATACCATTCCAATAAAAGCCTGACCAAAAAAAGAAGACACTTTTAATAGCAGCTGCAGGGCCTTTGAACTATTAATTTTTTTAGTATAGAATGCTTTAAAATCAAGATACCCATAGAACTGGCTCACTTTATCTAACTCAATTACAAAACGTCTAAATGTAGAAGAGTTTTCAGTATCATCTAAATGAAGAATCTCAATAGGAATTTGTGAAAAGTCTTTTGTAATTTCTTTTATAAACTCCGACTTCCCTATACCTGAATTCGCTCTAATAATATAAACTTGACTTTTACCTGTTTTTAAATGTTGTTTATATTCATTTTTTAATTTATCTAGTTCATCCCTACGATTTATAAATTCCATATTTTTATTTTCCTACCGATAACTATTTATTATCACTATACAAAGTGTATAAATCAGTCTATAATAGCGTCATTATCGTTAAAGGAGACTATCATGGATTATACTATTATTTCTAATTACCTAGATTATTGCAAAACTCATAAACGTTTGAGTGCACATACCCTTCGTGCTTATAAAAATGATTTAATGCAATTTTACAATTCAAATAAAGAATGTGTGATAAGTTATATTGAATGTTTGACACATTCAAACTTAAAAACAAGTACTTTACGACGAAAAATCGCAAGTTTAAAAGTGTTCTACGGCTATCTACAGTCACAAAACATCATTGCAGACAATCCTTTTAATCAGTTACGTTTTCAATTTCGAGCAGAAAAAACATTGCCTAAGACAATACCTCATGATAGTTTAAAAATCCTATATACCTATCTAAAACAAAAAATTGTCTCTTCCAAAACTGTTTATCAAAAACAAAAAGCTGAAAGAAATTTGTTAATTATTTCATTATTACTTTCAACTGGTATTCGGATTTCTGAGCTTTGTCATATTCAAATCAAAGATATTAACCTAACTGAACAAACGCTTCAAATTCTAGGAAAAGGAAAAAAAGAACGCATTATTTTTTTAGGGGATGAACGGACTTTTCAATTGCTAAAAACTTATATCTCTTGCTATTGTAGCTATTTAGACGATTATCTATTTCCTGGAAAATCCCCACAAAAACCACTGACAGAACAAAGTGTTCGCTTACTTCTGAAAACGGCAAAAGACCAAACCAGACTAACTACAACGATCACACCTCATATGTTTCGTCATAGCTTTGCTACGATGTTATTAGATAACGATGTCGATATTCGTTACATCCAGCAGATACTTGGTCATAGTTCTATTTCTATAACTCAGATATATACCCATGTGTCACAGTCTAAACAAAAAGAAATACTAAGTTCTTATAACCCTATTGCATCTATTTACTTCTAAAAAATATAAGACTACCTCATTAAGGTAGCCCTATTTTCATGCCATTCTACTTCTCACAACTTTTGTCACAATACCAAGCGCCAGCAGAATATTAAAGACAATATAGAATCCTGTAAAGCTCCAAATACCATTGGTTGCTAAATCTTCTGTATAGAGATTTCGTTCTGTGAGGAAGAGGTAAATCCCATAGATTTCTATAAAGACTAATCCACTGATGAGTCCGATAAGAAACAAAGCACCTGAAACTTTCACAATCTGATAAAGGACAAGTAAAATCAGTCCTATTGCGGCAACAATCAGAAATACCTGTAACACCTGTTCCACGACTTCTTGCATACGATCCCCCTATCCCAATTGCTTACGGTAATAGTTGGCTTGTTCCTTGTCGAGTTCATGTAGTTGGGCAACCAAATCAAGGTATTCTTCTTTCGTCACTTCATCCAAGTCTGGAAAGTCATTCTCACGAGTTGTGATGATGACCTCTAATTGACTGATGATTTCTCGTTTTGAAAAGCTAACATCAAGGGTTTCATCTTCATACTGTTCCTTTAAAGCTTGGTAGTCAGCTCTATCCTCTGGACTTGTGAAACCTTGTACCAACCATTCTTCTAGTTGATAACGCATTTCTTCTATCGTTTGGGCCATGATCTAGTCTCCTTTTGTGATTTCTTGACTTCATTTTACCGCGTTCAAAAATTTTTGTCAGCCTTTTTCTTAAATCTCGAGTGCTATTTGTTGCTGTTTTTTAGGCTGTGTATCTTCACTAAACTTGGCCAGTGCTGCATCAATCTCCTCAATCTCTGCTTCTTTTTCTACCAAGGGGGCCAAAACATCATACTTAGCCTTTACAAGCTGATAATCCTCTTCCTTTGGAAAGACTTTCTCAACTTCTACTTTGGCTACTTGTAGCTTATCTTTTAAATCCTTTACCATCTCTTCTGTCTTTTCTTGGTCATCAATAATATGATCAAGAGCATTACTAATCCGTTGAATGGTTCCCACGTCTGATTTCAAATCAAGGGCGACTGTATATTGGTTATCACCTACAATCATTAAAGATACGGTCTCTGGCAAGGGCTCACTAGGACCTCGTGTTGCCATTTTTAAATCAAATCCTCTAAAGCATGCAAGTGTTCTGACTTCCTTGGTCTCTGAGCGGTTATAGGTAATAAGTTTACGCAGATAATCCCCTGCTTCAGTACGATTATCCATTACTTGATTGTCAAACTGAATGACAAAGTCTAAGTGTTTGGTAGCAAGGGATTGAGCAATATCTTTATCATATTGACTCAACCGTTTTTCCATAATAGGGAGATGCTTCTCGCAATAGGAAACGGTGTGGCGGTATTCATCTTTGGATCGGTTAAAGGTTCGCTTTTGATTTTCTAACACTGTCAGTTCATTTTCCAATTCCATTTTGAGTTTGAGATAGGGATTACCAGTGGCTAAAGCCTTAAAATCAGAAGCTGTCATGGTTTGTTCGTCAATGTCTTCTGCTGCTCGAATAGGTTCTTTAGATGTCATAATTTGTTTAATATATCTCAATTTATTTTCTTGGGTTGCCCACAAATAATTATCAAATGAGCCTTTTGTTATGTAATGATAGATCTCTACATTTTGGTGCAGATTGCCTTGTCTAATCAAACGTCCATTGCGTTGCTGGATGTCCGAGGGACGCCAAGGAACATCCAAATGGTGGACAGCTTTCATTCGTGATTGCACGTTTAAACCAGTTCCGCCCTTTTCCGTTGAAGCCATGAGAATCCGTACTTCTCCGCTATTGACCTTTCTAGACAGTGAGTTTTTCTTTTCATCAGTATTGGCGTCATGGACAAAGGCAATCTGGTCTTTTGGAATCCCTCGATCCACAAGCAAGTCTTTGAGTTCATTGTAAACATCAAAGCCTTCTTCCTTACTTTTAGGGGTTCCAATATCCGAGAAAATCATCTGAGTGGCTTTGTCTCCAGCTCCTTCACGGTAAATCCGCTCGACATTATCAACCACTTGAAGAATTTTCTGATTGTCCGATAAAGTATAAGCTGGGTCAATCAACCGCATATCAATGGCTAATTTTCTGGCTTCCCCAGTGATCTTAAGCATGTTATCAACACTAGGGTCAACGCTGCCTGATTTGATAGCGTCTGAACGCTCTACCAGTTCTTCTAAATAGTATTTCTGAGCTTGCGTTAACTCACTTTCCACCGCAATTATCTTAGCTTCTGGTACAGGTAAATCCAACATATCAGAAGTTTGAATATCGGCAGTCTCCTTGTAGATTCGCATAAGTTCAGGAAGATTGACAAATTTCTTAAACCGTTTCTTAGGCTGGTACTTATCTCCTGTTGGGGCTAATTCCATAGAGTTCTCGATATTCCCAAAAGCTCCAATCCAAGAGTCAAAATTAGATACCTGATAGCGCTCTAAGACATCTGGCTGAATGTAATTCATCATGGTATAAAGTTCGCTGATAGAATTGGATACGGGTGTTCCTGTCGCAAAAACGACATTTCTAGCTCCATGCTCTGCCTGAACCTGTCTCACCTTCATCTCCATGTCTACGTTCTTTTTTGAAGTGGTATTGGTGATTCCCGCGACATTCCCAAGTCCAGTGATTGGACGGATATTCTTGAAGTGATGAGCCTCATCCACAAAGAGAAAATCAATGCCAAGGTTTTCAAATTCGATAAAGGAATCTCGCTCCAGTTTTTGGAGTTCTTCCAACTGGTGTTCCAATCCCTTAATCGAACGCTCTGCTTCTTTAACCGTATAGTCGCTATCACTTCCTAGCTTGATTTCTCGGAGTTGCTCCAGCTTATCATGAATATAAGTAACCTGTTTCTCACGACTCATCGGTATTTTTTCAAACTGGGAATCCCCAATTACAATAGCATCGTAGTCCCCTGTGATAATGCGTGATACAAACTGCTTGCGTTTGGCTTTGGCAAAGTCTTTCTTGGTCGTCACATAGACCTTTTTCGTTGGAAAGAACTTCATGATTTCTTGACCAAACTGGGCGGTCAAACTAGAAGGAACCACATAGAGAGGTTTATGCACCATACCAAGTTCTTTCAGTTTAAAGCCTGCTCCCAGCATGGTTAAAGTCTTTCCAGAACCGACTTCGTGAGCTAGTAGGGCACGTTTTTCTTCCACAATCCGTTGAATGGCATTCTTTTGGTGAGGACGTAAGGAGATATTCTGGGCAAGCCCATCGATGGCTAAATGACTGCCATCATAGACCTTGGACACTGTTCGATTATAGAGGCCGTTATAGGTGTCTTCAATCATCTGCTGCACTTCTGGGTACCTTGCCACAAAGTCTTGAAACAACTCTTGAATTTGGTTTTCCTTGGCACGAAGAACTGTTGTTTTCTCCACATCTGTCACATTCTTTTTCTTGTCTCCTTCAACAATTTGTTTTGTGATGGTCGGTTGATTGGAATTCAGGAGGTTTTCAAAGATTTTTCGACCACTATCATAACGAGAACCTGAAACACCCAGACTTCTATCCGTTTCCGTAGAATAGGTATAGGCAAACTTAGACTGGTAGGAAATTGTTCCATCAAGAGGACTGACTTCAAGGACTGTCGCTACTTCTTGGCCAGAGAGTTCATAGGCTTTCCCCATAAAGGTTTCTTGGGCAAATTTTCCGTAAACAGACAAAGGAATCCAGCGTGAACCAATTCGATAATCAATGTCTGCTAAAGTAATGCGTGCTGGTTTGACCGTTTCTAGTAACCCTGCATAATGTGACCAGTTAAAGTCCTGATTGTCTTGTTTGACAAATAGGTTCACCACTTCTAACTTGGTAACGACATCACCTGACAGGAAGTCTTGACGAGAAACATAGGACAATTCGCCATTCAAATACTTCTCAGGATCAGGCATAATGAGGTCTCCTAACTCCTCAATCAAGGTCATCTTCGATTCAACCTGATAGATAGACATCATATAAGCAAAATCAACACCTCGACCATCAGCCAAGCTGGAATTTAAGGCATCAAGGGCAGTATGTACCTTTTTAACCTCTTTTTCGGGACGCACTAGAGCCTTTTCAAAGGCAAGGGACTTGGTGTAGATAACGGAGTTTCCACTTGGATCCAGACGTTCATCTTCCAAACTAGCAAGAAGCGAATACTTATCATCACTATCAAAAAGATTACGGTTAACTGCACTATTCAAATACCCATAGCGTTTGACAAAGCTATCATAGGTACGATTGAGTTTGCCTAACAAGTGGTTAAAGGTCTCCTTATCGTAGTCATAATAGCGTTGAATGGCAATGACCTCTTGATAAGCATTACGAATGTCTACCATTCCTTTGATTCGTGCCACTTCCTTAGCTGAGAGCGGAACTTCATAAAAAACGGTCTTTTTATAATAGCCTTTAAACTGACCACGTTTGGCTGCAACATCGATCACATAGACATCAAGAGCAGTACTATCTGTGACTTCTAAGCTATTAAATCTATCAATTTGCTTCTGGGAATACTTGGTGTCCCAGCCTTTAAAGTTGCCCTCTTCATCGACATAGTAGCTGATTTCTTCCGTCTTGGTCCCTACACGTATGCCTTTGTTATCTCGATAATAAACCGTAGAACCCTGATAGCCAAAACTGTATTGATCAAGATTCTCTCTCATTTCAGGTGGAATGGAGGTATCAATAACTAGTTTGGCCAGTACATCTGGGTTGATGATGATTTCAGAAGCATCTACCATTCTTGGTGCCTTGACCTGTTCCAGAGCAGTCTGAACATCTCCTATCAGGTTATCAGAACTGTCCTTAACAGAAAGAGTTCCACCGTTAAAGTTTCTGACTTCATAGGTTCCTAGAACTTGGCGATTGTATTCTCCATCAAAGTAAGGATTGAGCCAAATGCGGTCATCCTTGTCATAACGAATGGAACCTGAAAAGGCTAGGTCAGCTGCCACATATCCTTTGTCCAAGTGCTTCTGGAAGAACAACATATCTGTTGTAACATTGGTTCCTGCAATTGTCTTAAAAGCAGTATCTGGTAAACGCACACCACCAAGAAACTCGGTTGTCTCACGAATATCTTGAAGAATATTCTCCGTCCGTTTATCCATGGTTCCTGTGGAGGAGATAATAGTCACTTGCCCACCATCATGCACCAAATCAAGCGACTTCTTCACAAAATAGTCATGAATCATATAAGGCTTATCGTACTTGTTATCTGCAATCCGAATATTAGCAAACGGTACATTTGAAATTACCAAATCAAAGCTATTATCATTAAAAGCAACTGTCTCAAAGCCTTTGACTTCTATATGCGCATTTGGATGAAGGTGTTTGGCAATAGCTCCTGTAATGGTATCTAACTCCACACCGTATAACTCACTTTTTTCTCTCAAATGTTTGGGCATAGCCGCAAAGAAATTCCCTGTTCCCATGGAAGGGTCTAGAATTTTTCCGCCTTTAAAGCCATCTCGTTCCAACTTATCCCATATCTGGCGAATAAGGGCAGGATTAGTGTAATAAGCTGTTAGAGAGGACTGTTTCATATCCGAATATTCCTTATCGGATACTAAATTTTTTAGTTCTTCACGTTCTCTAGAGAACTTAGGATTATAGTCATCAAAGAAATCGTTAGCAAGTCCACCCCAACCCACATATTTGGCCAAAAGTTCTTGTTCACTCGGAGTCGCTTGTCGTTGTTCTGCTTCAAGTGTTTTCACAAGACGAATGGCAGCAATATTCGTCTCCACCTTATCTCTAGCTGTCTTAGGGTAAAAGTCTGTCAGATCTTCTGGAAAGTGAAAATCAACAGTAAGAATGGTTTCAACGACATCAGCTACCTCTGAATCAGTCTCCATCTCAATACTTTCTGGTACTTTCTCTTCTATTGCGTTGACTGGTTTTGCTGTCATCATCACTTGAGAAACTAGCTCTTTTTGTTCTTCCATATCCATAAAGGAAAAGAGGTCTAATTCCTGACTGGTTTGCTCCATCTCTTCTTTTTCTTCGACAGAAGGAACATAGAGAGCCTGAGTGATTTCGTCTAGTGTCCGTAAGAAAAGGACTGGATTTTGTTCAATCAAATCCGTGAAATCATTTTGTAATTCAATCCGAATGAGGTCATTAACCCCTGACTCTTCTATGGCTATCACCTTAAAGTCTTGTCCCTTATAAGTTACCATAGAGTCAAGGGGAAAACGTTCAAGAGCTTCTTGTATGATAGGATTGTTGGGGGTTGGCTGAGGAATGGACATTTCAGCCTCAGTTTGAATAAAGGTGTCCCTCCAGTCTTTAAAGACAAGGTCTGGAGTTTCCTGTTTTTCTGCTTCAAAAGTTCTAGCTTCTTCCAAAGATAAGTCTTCGTGTAAAAAGCCATAAGCAACTGGTCTTAAATCTTCCAAATCCAGCTGACTGGTCAAGAAAAATTCAACCTTTTCATGGCTAAGTCCCATCTGAAGCAATTCTGTCGCAAGAGCTAGTTGAGTTACTGTGGCTTTGGGATAGCCACCTAATAATGCAAGGTCCGCATTTTCCAAACGGAAGCGACCTGCTTCGTCTAGCAAAAGCCCATGTTGATTCTCATCAAAGCTCGTCAAGTCTATCCCTAAACTGGTGAGCTTTTCCGTATTCTCTGTTAAAATTGTTTGCCCAATCTCACCTAAAAGAGCTTCTTCTTGTATCGTTAAAGGACGCTGAAGTTTATAAACTGTCCCATCTGCTTCCAAATACGTCAGAAGCGTGTCACCTTCATAGATTGGGGTCATTTCCATCTCATGATCAAAATCCCCACGTCTAAGGTTCGGAAGTTTAGGGAGGTCATTTCGTACCTGGTCAAAATGGCTCAGTATCTCAAATTTCTGAGTCAAATTCAATTTCTCATAAGCTGGTAAGTGTTCTGTTTGACCCGTTCGAAAATCCAGTTGCGACAGGTCTTCATCAAGGCTTGCAATCATGATAAAGCCTTCTTCTCGAAAAGTAATCTCTTGAAGTGGTTCTGGTCCTATGACTTCTTTCTCTTCTTCAATAACTTTTGGTTTCACTGCCTCTGCTTCTGGTTCATAGCTCAAAAGAAACTGTTCAATATCACGACTGATACGGTCAGACAGGTTATTAGCCACACGGTACACATTGACTAAGTTTGCGGCTCTGCCTTTTTCCAACAGAGAGGATACTGAAATGGACTGATAAGCTCCTTCTTGGTCTAAGAGTTGAAAGCGAGTCGCCAGGTTAAAGAGGGCAACCTCAATCACTAAGGCTTTCTCATTGGTTGATAATTGGGGTAACTTATTTAGTCCAGCCTGACCAAATGTTTGCGTATAGGTGAGTAAGTCATGAGCTGCTTCAAATGGACTAGCTGCCACAAAGGCAGAGACATCCGTCTCAAACTGAACCACTTGAACAAGTGGTTTGACCTCTCCCCTATGGGTCATAAAGTGTTGGATCAGACTGTCCCAGTCCTCATCAAAATGGGCTGCCTGATAACGTAAAAAAGATTCTAAAAGGCTGGGGTCACGTGGCAATCTTGCCCGCAACATCTCTAGTAAGTGTTCTTGATTCATGCTTCCCTCCAATCAAAAATGAGCTGAGAGGTATTCTCAGCCCACTGCTTTAATCTAGGACCAAGGCTCTTTGGTCTTTTTCTTGTGGCAACTTATCCATTAAAGTCGTCACATAGTGTTGTAAGAAATCACTTTTCTGATCCAATAAGTCTTTCTGTAAAGCCATGTAGGTCACATCTCCAAAATAATCTTGGCTGGTTAGGGTTAAATCTTTTTGGAGAATGTCCTGCAAGGTCTCTAAGGTGAGAGACGAATAATCATCCTCATCCAAAACCTCATACCGAGCAAGGGTGTCCGAAATGTTGTTGGACGCTATCACTTCCATGATGAAACTAGCTCCCTCCCCTGTTCGATAGAGTTTCTCCAACAAATCGGTCAGCTCTTCTTGAAGCTGTTCCTGATAGCCTTCTGCCTTTAGGCGTAAATCATCACTAACCAAAGGCAAGTCATCTATTGCCATAAAGTCACGATAGAGGGTATCAAGTAGTGACATATTATCAACACTTAACTCCATGGCTAGAAAGGCTTTAACCATATCTTCATAGTTTTCTCGTGCCATCTCTGAAAATGTCTTAGAAATGGTTTCATAGTTCCAAGTCATAGCTTCTCTCCTTACGCTGATGTTGAGTTGGCCATAAACCTTGTTGTACTTCTTCAAGATCCGTTAGCCCATCACTATCCGTGTCACTACTCAAGGGATTGGTTCCTAGATCTAGTTCCACAGCGTCCGTTAAGCCATCCTGGTCAGAATCCGTATTGTAAATCGTTTTAGGTTCCATCTAGTTGTCCTCCATTTTCCGCTTTGAAAAGCCATAAGCTAAGCCTAAAAGAAGCCCTCCACCAACAAGCGCCAAGAGAGACTGACTCTCCCCTGTATTTGGGAGAACACTAGCAAGAACTAGTGGCTCAGGAGTCTCAACTGGTGGTTGTGATGTTGCTGGCTGATTTGGAGTTGGTGGTTCTGGTTCAGGGGTGTGCGTCTTAACGGTGTTTGAACTGATGGTATAACCATTAACAGTATGAAGCACTGTATTTTCCACCTCACCTGAAGTGATTCGTGTCATCTGCAAGTAAACATCTGCTTGAAATTCAGATTTTTCTGCGAGACTTTCTAAAAAATCTTTATCAAAGCGAATGGTGACTGTGCCTTTTGAAGTATCCACCTCTTGTAGCGTGTACTTGGTCACTTCTGTACCTTTTGGTAGAACACTTCCATCTTTTAGGGTGACATCCACCAAAGTATAAGCCTTGTAGACACCATTATAGGCATCGTGACTTTCATCGTAATCATCGTTAAAACGATAGTCAATGAGCGGTGTCGCACGATTAGCTGGAATGCGTGCCCCTACTAAGCGATAGTTAAAGACCTGATTCATAGCAAGACTTTTGCCATCAAGGCTCTTCTCCTTTTGAGACAAATCAACCACCACATCTTTTTGTGGGTCTAGTTTTGGAACATTATTGACCACGGTTTCTGTCACATAGGCCATGCCAAAGTCAATCTGATAAGCCGTATTTTCATACTTGCCACCAGTCTTTGTCAGCTCATTCTTAATGGTCATCGGCAGTGTCACCACTAAGATTTGACCTGTTTTAACATAAGTCTCGTAAAAGGCTTTTGAATCATCGGCACTTAAGACTTGAATGGCTCCTTTGGGTGTAAACTGGCGTTTGGCCATAGCTTCTTGAATGACTTTGGGGGCTTCTGATAGGCTGGCGTAGGTTTTAACAGAGACACCTTTGACAAGATTGCCTGACTTATCCATGATGTGAACACCATCTGGATTTAAAGTCAGAGCTTCTTCGGGATAGTCATCTACCATGTAGAAACCTTTAGCAAGGGTATCATCTGTCACTACCAAGTCCTTGTACTGACTGTAATCCAGAACCATTTTATAGTAATTGATGGTATTAGGAAGAATGGTCTTGCCATCAATTGTGCTACCTGCTTTATTAGTATTAGACTTGTGTGGGGTAACTTTAGGTACATGATTAGTCACCGTGTTGGTTTTATAGGCTTGCCCAAAGTCCACTTGATAAGCCACATTATCATAAGACTTTCCTGAATGAAGCATGGATTCACGAACGGTCATAGGCAGTTTAATAGTAATGTTTTGTCCCTTAGTCACATAAGTATCATAAAAGGCTTGAGGGTCTTCTGCCATAAAGACTTGGAAGGCTCCTTTAGGCTCAATCTTTCGTTTCGAAAGGGCTGCTTGTAGGTTTTTAGGCGCTTCTGATAAGCTAGAATAAGTTTTTACCGTAACACCTGATACTGCTTTACCATCAGATGTGGTTAGCTGAATCGCTGTTTCATCTGGTAATAGGGCTTCTTCGGGATAATCATCCACAAAGTAAAATCCTTGTGCAATTTGAGCCTTATCTGCTTTAATGCCTCGGTATTGGTCCAAGTCCCATGACAGCGTATAATGGTTTTGAGTTCCCACAAGCATAGGCTTCCCATTGATGTCCACCTTATCCTTATTCAGGTTTTGTTTCTTAGGCTCTGGAGAAACGAGGGTATTGGTCACTTCCTCGGTTTCGTAGCCATTGCCAAAATCGACTTGATAAGCCTTATTCTTGTAATTAACAGTTTGACCATAAAGACTCTCTTTAACGGTCATTTTGGTTAGCATTTCCAATGAAGTTCCTGTTTTAACATACTGGTCATAGAAGGCTTGGTTATCGTGAGGCATGAAAACTTGAAAGGCCCCTTTTGGTGTGATCTTGGCACGAGCCAGTTTGTCTTGAAGGTCTTTAGGAGCATCTTTTATGGAAGCGTAAGCTTTGACAGAAATTCCTGACACAGACTTGCCATCACGAGTGGTGATGACTGTTCCCTGATCCACTAAATCCAGCACATCTTCAGGGTAGTCGTCCACAAAGAAGAAGCCACATGCAATGGTCTCTTTAGAAGAGCTATCTCCCTTGTATTGGTCTAAATCCCAAGTCAAACGGTAGTGATTGGTTGTTCCTAAAGTAACCACGGTATCGTTAATGACGACACCGTCCTCATTTTCATTGCGTTTTTGAGGCACAATGTGGCTGGTCGTATCTCCATCACCTGGTGTCCGAATGGTTACAACATTTGAAGTGACGGTATAAGCATTTGGCGTTCCCTTGTTCATCAGGAGCTTATAGCTGTTGGAATAAGTGGCCCCATCATTTTGAACAGTCCCATAAAGTTTAGGTGCTACTAGTTGATAGGATTTAGTTAAATCCCTATTAACTTCTTGAAGTAAAGTTTCCTTGGCAGTCAAGGTCACAAAGTTCTTTTCCTGATCAAAGGTCATCTCATAGCTTCCGTTCTCCGCCTGTGTTTTTTCCTTATCAAGCACATAGCCTGCTGGCAGGTAGTCCTCGAAACTGAGGCTAGTTGTTTTAGCACGATTGGAAGAAAAAGCATCTACTGTCAGTGGGTAAATAACCGTTGAAGCCTTTGCGACTGTTTTGCCATGAAGATTAGTTTGGTCTGTATTCACCACTTTTTTCATAATTTCGGGCGTTGTTGTCAGACGGTAGTCATGGTAGTGAACCGTTGGCACTTGTGGTGCTTTGGGCAAGGGTTTTGAAGTAGGAATTTTCGGCAAAGTGACCTTTGTTAAGGTCAAACTAGGTTGTGTCACTTTCTCTAGTGGTTTCTCTTTAAAAGTCACAGGTGGTTCAGGTGTAAACGTTTTCGGTGTGAAAGTTTTTAGCACCACCTTAATCGGATCAGGTACGGGATCCAGTTTTGGGGTCACATATGGTTTGGGACGATACGGTTTAACAGTCCGTGCGACGGGCAAAGTATTTAAAGCAAACCAGTAGGTCTTTCCACCCACCTGCATCGGCATGTCTCCCTGCCCAAAAGTCACTGTATAGGTATTCCCTGATGTGACGGTTGAGACAATCGCACCTTTATAGGCATAGCGACTAGACGTCGTATCCCATTCCTCTGACAACTTCAAATCACTGGCACGGTTGGAACCTAGTGAACGAGCCAAGCCTTCATTCGTCACTTGAATCGTTGAGCCATTGATAGGCACAAATTTACCAGACGAATTCTTCACATATTCCAGACCGATATCATTATGATTCAGTGAGGAGTGAGTAAAGACACCTGGTTTTTCCTTAGTGAAAGCTACTTGCGTTCCGTCTTCCAAAAAATACTTGGCTTTGACACGGAACTCCATCTTATCGGTTCGCCAATTCCCTGTTCCATCATTTCGGTAAGCAATAAAACCTTCTGTTGGATCGTTTGGTACGACTAACTGCACTGCATTGGTGCCCGTTGGTGAAACAAGATTAGTAATATCATATGTGATACGACTAATCCTCTTCCCATCAAATCGGGCATTTTGTAAGTTTTGATAAGTGAAGCTTAAGGTTTCACCTGTCTTAAAAGAGTCATATACAAAGAAGCCTGTGGAATCTAAGATGTTAGAATAGCCTCCAAGCATGGCATTGCCTTTCGCAATAATACGGTCTGGATTGCGAGTAGTTGCGCCATGTCTAGCCTGCGGCTCACCATTATTCAAGTTTAGAGCTTGAGCAAGGGCTTCCGAAATATAACCCTCTTCTCCTTTAGAAATCTCCGCTAAATCACGCTTGTAGCGGTCCATTTCTTTTGCGTTATAAGCGTCAATGGCTTCATTTTCTTTCTTTGCGGCTTCTTCTTTTTCCTTGTTGCGTTTGGTGATAGCTACAATTTCATCCGCACGATCTGTGACCAATTTCTGCTGGTTGTTATTGTACTCATCAACAGCAGCTTTACCCGCTTTGTTTTCATCATCAATCGCTTTTTGTCCAGCTTGATTGCGTTTGTCAATCGCTTCATTATCAGCCTTTGCCTTAGCTAGACCTGTTTCATTTTCCTTTTGAGTAGCCAGGGTCTTTGCGACAATGGCGTCTACGGCTTTTTTCTTGGTCACATATTCTGCAAGATTATCCTTATTTTTCTGATTAATAGTAGCTACTGAAGATATGTAATCCTGATAGCCTGAAACAGTCGATCCATCTCCTGACGATACCGTTTGGGTCGTTACTGTCACATCAGTAGACTTATCTTGACGCTTCAATTCCGAAATTGTGCTATCCACCGAACTGTTTAAGCCATTTCCTGCTTGAGTCGCTTCTTTGTGACTGGCCTCTAACGCAGCATTCCCTTTTTCAGCACGTGTTTTATCCTGTTCATGGGTTGCTTTATCAGCTTTATAGGTATCTGTTACCTGAGTGATTTCCTCAGCTTGTTTAGCAACATCGGCTTCAGCTTTAGCTAATTGTTGGTTAGTCTCACTAGCTGATGTCGTGTTGCCCAAATCCATCGATTGGTCCTGAACAGTCTTGACACCTTCTGCTTTCGCTTGATTGACAGCTTGGGTTACTGTATCATGAGGAACCGTAACCGTGATAGCACCGTCTGTTTGACCAGTTGAAGCAAGACTCTTCGTCTGTTCCACAACTGGTGCTGGCTGTGCTTGAGGCAAATTGGTGGCAGGATTTTCCGTTCGTTGAATGATGTTATCCTGTGGTGTCGTTACTTCGTCAGCCTGCGCCACTGCACCACCCCATGCGACAATAGCTGTGACCATTGTTCCAATAGCTACCGAACAAAGCGTACGATACTTCTTACTTTTACGAAAGACATGCTTCTCTGCTTTTTCCTGATTCACTAAAAAGTGATGATGACATTGTTTTGTCATAACTAATCCTTCTTTTCTTTTGATAAGTAGCAACAATCTGTCGCTCTTTCCCCATCATAAAAAAGAAGCCTTGATTTTGGTATCACACCAAGTAAGAGAATAGTAAACTGTATGTATAACATCTAAAAATGTTGCTTTTGTGCCGCAAAAATGTTAAAATTGCGGTACAAAAGCAACAAAGAGAGGGTCGAATATGTCCAAAAAAGAATTGTTACTTGAGTACTTAGACAGTCACAATGGCATGATTACTTATAGAGATTGTAAAAAATTAGGTATTCCAACCATTTATCTAACTAGACTAGAAAACGAAGGGGTTATCTTTAGGGTCGATAAAGGAATCTATCTGTCCTCTAGTGGAGATTATGATGAATACTATTTCTTTCAGTATCGTTACCCCAGAACTGTTTTTTCTCATATCTCTGCTCTTTATCTACAGGGACTTACAGATGAAATTCCTCAATATTTTGAAGTAACAGTTCCAAAGGACTACCGTTTTAGGAATACACCATTAAATTTAAATATTCACACTGTTTCTAAAGATATTGTCAACCTAGGGGTCATCAGTGTAAAAACTCCAATGGGAAACACCGTTAACGTTTATAATTTTGAACGTGTTCTGTGTGATTTTATCCTTAATCGAGATAGCATTGATGCTGAGCTATTTGTTAAAACACTTCAAACTTATAGCAACTTCCCTAAAAGAAATCTCGCAAAGATCTATAAATATGCTACAAAAATGAATATCTTAGATGAAGTTAAACGAACTCTGGAGGTTCTAATGTGAATAAAGCAAAATTAACAGCACTCTGCCATAAAATATCGAAGAATACTGGATTAACTTTTAATTCCGTCATGACCTATTACTTTCTTGAAGCTATTCTGAAAAAATTAAGTCAGAGTTCTTATTCAAATCACTATATTTTCAAAGGTGGGTTCCTACTTTCAAACGTCATTGGGGTCGAATCTCGTAGTACGGCGGATATTGACTTCCTGTTTCATAAACAAACTTTATCAGAAGAAAATATTCAACAACAACTTGAAGAAATTTTAACTGAAGCGAAAGATGGTATTCAATTTTCAATTCAATCCATAACAGCTATTAAGGAAAGCGATGATTATGGTGGTTATCGAGCAACCATTTTATGTCAACTAGAAAATATTAAACAAATTATCCATTTAGATATTGCGACTGGAGACATTGTCACACCTTACCCTGTTACCTATGACTATAAAGCCATTTTTGATGATGGCAATTTTCCAATCATTGCTTATACGATTGAAACAATCTTAGCTGAAAAACTCCAAACCATTTATTCACGAAATTTCTTGAACAGTCGCAGCAAAGATTTTTACGATGTCTATATCCTTTCAAAGCTAAAGAAAGATGACATTGATTTTTCACAATTAAAGATTGCTTGTGAAAGAACCTTTTCCTATCGTGAAACTGAACTCGATTTCAATAAAATCATTGAACTACTGGAGAGATTCAAATCTGACTCTGTTCAACAGCAACAATGGCAAAATTATTCAAAAAAATATAGTTATACAAAAGACATTCTATTCACAGATATACTTAATGAGATTATCAGCCTCCTGATAGCTCTCAATTCTAATCATAACGCTTAAGTCGTGACTGAGAGACTTTAAAACCTTGCCATAAAAAAACAAAAAGGATATGCTAACATTTTTATACTTTGTTAGCATATCCTTTTTATTTCGTTGTGTAGACAAAACTGATAGTACTATCCACTCCTGATAATTTGCGGAAGGTATAGTTGGGATTACTTAGTTTCGATAATAATTAATATCGTTTTATTATAGAAGAACCTTCTTTTGATATACATTAACAGACTATCACTCTTTCTCTATCATAAAAAAGAAGGGTTGATTTTGGTATTACATCAATCAAAAAAATGAAAAAAGCCATCCATAAAAAAGTAGATGACTATGAATTTCTGTAATGCTATCAATGATTTCCTATAACACAATACTTATTATTAAGACGGCCAACTAACTTTTCTCGTCTTAGGAATTTTAAAGCGTTTCTTATCAATAAGCGTCAGTTCAATTCTTTACAATTATAATGGAGGTATCATTAATTTTTAGACTCCTTGGAAAATAATGATTTCCCTGCTCACGTGACAGTTCAACCGTATAACTAATACCATTACTTAATTTGAAGACCACAAAATAGATATTATCTCTTTTAAATCATGTACCGACTTTTCTATTCAAAATATTTTTCGTAGTGTAGAATTTACATTCCATTAAGTATAACATTTGGTAAAATAATAGAGTCCCGACAATTTTAAATTTATTTTCATTAAACCAACCATTATCAGCCTTATTAAGACGTTCCAAGGTCCAATCACCTTTTAATCCTTCAAAAATACTACCAGCATTATTAGTTGGCAATTAACATGATGTTCTCTAGATAGTCCTAATCCTAATTAGTGGGGATTGAAGAATTTGGCACCAAAAGAACAATCTCAGGATATTCTTCCATATTAGTCTGATAAATGTATCTGTACTGAGAAACATATTTCTCAATTGTATTGACTAAGCAAGACATATCAATATTGAGAATATCAACCTCCCCATCAAATATCTTTAACCATTCCAATGTATATGTCATTTTTATTTTCTCTCAATCACAGAGTCTGAGGCAAAAAAAGGAGGACTGACGCATCAGACCCTCCCAGACGTGATTAGCACGCCCCAATTCGATATAACTATAATACCACTAATTTCATTTTTCGTCAATAAATTTACTTAATTGTTGAATCGAAGTTTTTCTATTTGTACTGATAATCTTAAAAAAATATCACGATTATTAAGAGAATCGTCGAATCTCTCAACAATCTCATTGAATTGATTGATATATTCATTAAGGATTATTGAATCAAATTTTAGAAGGTTCAAAGTCCAAATTAACAGAATGAAATAATCTTCAATAAATACACAAGTAAATGTTGATAACTTCAAATCTTGTTTTATCTGTATCTTGAGTACTCTAGATACACCACTTGAAAAATTGGCATCAAAAATCGCACTATTGTGCATAGTAGCATTTCTTAACTCAATAAGAGAATTAACAACTAACTCAAGTGAGTTCGATCTTTTAGGAATAATCGTAAAGTCTCGATTCAATTTTTCACGACTTAACTTGGTTAAACATCCTAAAAATCTACTAAACTGTCCCAAAGTAATAACTTCAAAATAAGCCCAAAGAGGAATTTGATAATTACTATCTAAATAATGCTTGATGACTTCATTTTTATCTGAATAATATTCAATTGTATCCAGTATATTTTGCTTTGTTTCATTATACTGAACGAATTTCTTATCATATTTCTCATTTTCACCAGCGTAGTCTTCGTAGCAAGCTAATTGATTATCTAATATATCCTCTATCCCACTACTAGATTCTGCAACCAATGAATCAATAACTCTATTTTTTAATGCTGTCTCTACTAGCATTACGATAGGATAAAATAGTCCTTTTAACTCCATATCAAAATTATAGATTGCTACAATTTCCTCAAATGAAGTAATAGATAGAATACCATCTGAATTAGATTTCTTAACAAATCTATATCGCTTATATCCATGATAGTAACCCATATTTAAGAGTGTGACAGAGTCAACATCATGAATATCTATTTTATGATTTTCCAAGATATGGTTAACTAGACCCGCAGAAGTCAAACCAGTTTTTGACTCTTTTTTAATTTTTTCAGTATTTGTTTCCATTTAAAAATATTTAGTAACCTTTCCTTATTATACCATATCACTAATTTTATCTTAGTATCTGAAAGGTAGAATTTTTAACGTAATATTTACAAAATAATATGCTAACGTTTTTCTGCTTTGTTAGCATATCCTTTTATATTATTTCATCGTATAGGCAAAACTGATAGTACTATCCACTCCTGATAACTCGCGGAAGGTATAGTTGGGATTGCCATTATAGTTGGTCTCTGAGATAAGAAATGACCCATCTGGATAAACTTTCTCAATAAATGCCACATGTCCGTACTGTCCACCCGCAAAGGAGACAATCGCTCCTGCTTTAGGGATGATTCCTGTTTCACCACCGAGACTAGCCGCAGTTCGTACCCAATCTTGACCATTGCCCATGGTATTGATAATCGGAATTTTCTCACCATTTCTGCCTTTGAGTTTTAAGCCTAATTGGTTAATCCGTGCAGCTACTCCCCATGTACATTGACCGTAGGCATAGCCCATACCATCACCACCACCTGGGATAGAGTTGTCATAGAAGTCACCACGAACAGCTTCCAAAGCTTTTGGATCACTTTGGGCAGTCCCACCATTTGGCTGACTAAACCCTTTTTCGATTTGGTAATACCACTCGGTTGCTCTGGTTTGGCGCTCTAAGAGCTTATCTCCGCTATTTCCTTCCCAATAAATGAGAAAGAGTTGAGCAAGGTTTGCTGGACTTCCTGAATGTTTGAAGAAGTCCTTTAACCAGTTGGTGTAATAAGGACTATCGCCATGCAACATGAAGTCCAGTTGTAAGCCTAAGTCATACCACTTCTGATTCTTTCGTTTGGCATATTCTAACAAAAGTGTGTGACGGCGTGACCCATCAGCGGTGTCTGTCCACTGTCCCAATCCTAGTCCACGTCTCAAGATATTAGGGTAACGACCGTTATAAATAGCTTGGCCACCCAGAGACAGCCACCCCTCATCATCCCAAGAGTTTTCTCTTGCCCCAACTGGAAGAGATAGGTAGTCACCTTCAGCTCGTTTGGGATTGATAGAGGATTCTACCGACCAGTTTCCTAAAATAGCTGCGATGGCTTGATTGGTTGCTCCTTGACTTTTCAGGTACTCATAGATCGCTTTCGCTCTCGCAAACTCATCTCCGCCAAACTGACCAATGGCTGGTATAATAGTGGTTTGAAGCTGAATCACTTTAGGAAAGTAAAAGGCTGGATTGACATAAACCAACTTGTTCGTGTCATCGTCCACCTTTTGATAGGTGACTTTTAGCCCCGTACCATCTTTAGTTTGGCCAATAGCCTCTCCTGCTGGGACTCGCTGACCAGCCGTCACTCGACCAGTATGAACATTATAAAGAGTGAGTTGAGCCTTGTTTAGTCCTTTGCCTGATGTGAGGATAAGATTATCCCCATCAAGAGAGACTTTCCCATCCATAGGTGCCACAATCACTTGGTTCTCTTTAGCCTCTAAAATGATGTGATGATGAAACATTGGTTTCTCATCTATCACCTCGTAGCCATAGCGAACGGTCATAGTTAGAGCATCATCTTCCGTTTGTCCTTGAAAGGGATTCTCCAATTCCTGAAGGGCAAGGTAAGTTCCTTCCTCGCTCAATTCCTTCAGGTCTGCTCGTTCTTCATCAGAGAGTTTATAAAGAGGATTTTTAGTTAAGTCTGACATGGACTAAATAGATGAGCCACCATTTAAGTCCTGCCAAAGCTGACTTAAATAAGCTTGATAGGTTTGAGAACCTTCTTCCATCACTTCGTCTAAGACATAATTCTGATACTTGTGATTCATGAAGGCCATGACCTCATCGATCTTAGTGTAGTAGGTAATGCCTTTGTCATTGGTTCTCGTGTGTTCTGCATCCTCCCAGGTCAGATGAGTATAACTCTTGGTTAACTCTATCTCATCTTGTTGGATGAGACTGGTTCCTGAAATCCCCATGACAAAACTCATCATGAGAAGAAAGAAAAACAAAAGACCTGATACCACCCAAGTCATGGGATTTGCGATAAGAGCTGAAAAGAAGGTCAGGCTCCCTTTAATGGCTTGGATTATTTTTGAAAAGCCTGCAACACCTTGCTTCCTAGCCTGTTTAAAAAAAGTTTGGTAACGTCTTCTTGGCTTTAAAGGTTTTTGGCGTTTCCAGCCCTTCCCCTTTTTAAAGTTCTGATACCGTTCCTTGCCATGAGCAATCTTGTTTTTGGCAAAACGATGTCCAGTCTGCCCACCTTTCACGACGACTTTTCCAGCTTGATAGGTAAATCTAGCATAGCGTCTGCCTTTCAGACTGGTATCTTTTAGGGTTCTAAGACCATCTAAATCATCGTCTTGAGCAACTACATCTAGCGATTCGGACGCTAGAAAACGCAACCCTCGTTTAACTTTGGTAGAGGTTTTCTTGGCCTTATGAGCCTTTTTGAGCTGATGAACCTCACGTTTGGCGGAAGTGACTTCTTTTTCTGCCTGAAGGCGGTCAAAATTTTTCTCTTTTTGGAACTGAATCCGTGAAGTTTTCGTTTCTTTTGGCTCTTTGCGATAGGTAAACTTAGGATTGACAGTTTTCTCTTTTTCTTCTAGCTTGACCTCTGCTAAGTGTTTTCGAGCAATCTTCAGACGATTTCTTGCTTGTGGAAGACGGTACTTTCTGATTTCTTTTGCCTTAACCATCTGGGAGATACATAGGCGATAGACTCCTTAAAAGTTTCTGTCGCAGCTGCTTTTTCATCTTGATAGGCTTCTTTAAGAGTTTTCTTCTGTTCTTTTGCTTCTGCTTTCTCAGCTCGCCTGGTGAGAAAGCGTTTTTTAGGGAGAGCTATTTGTATGGCTTTCTTCTCCCTACGGTAATGAATTCGACTAGACTTTAAACTGCTTTGAAAGGTTTTTCGTGCAGTTTTAATGCTTTTCTTATCTGATATCATTTGTCAATCCTCATCTTTTCTGGATCGGTACTCATGATGTCAAAGAGCTTGGTTTGGTGTGGTATCTTATTTCTGAAAGGCACAACCGTTGAGCCAGCTTTAATGAGACCTGCTCCTTTTTCTGGATTAACCAAGTATTTCTCTAACTCCTTGGATAAACCTAATAGATGAACCAATTCTTCTCGGTCGTTCTTAGCCTGTTTTAGGAGAATCATGAATTCGCTATTTGCAATAATACGTCTGCCATTGGCATCAAGAAGCAGAGTCTCCACATTCTGCGTAATCCCTGTTGGCGTTGCCCCGTACTTCCGAACCCGACTCCAGAGTTTGAAGAAGAAATCAGAAGCGTACTTATCCAGCAACAATAGCTGCATTTCATCAAAGTAAATCCATGTCTTCTTCCCTACTTTTTGATTCTTCACCACTCGATTCCAAATCTGGTCAAAAATCACCATGAGGGCAATTTGTTTGAGTTCATCGCCTAGCTTTTTGACATTGTAAATGAGGAAATGGCTATCGGTTTTGATGTTGGTGCGGTGTGAGAAAATATCTAGAGAACCTTCCACATAAAGTTCCATATCAAGAGCCAAGTCCTTCGCTTCTTTTTCAGGTTGCTTGGAGAGGACAAAGACCCATTCCACCAAAGACGGTTCTTGAAAATGCTTATAGGTCAAGCGTGTCACACGGTCAATCAGAGACTTCTCACGACCATCTATTTTGCGGTCCAACAATTTCCCAATCCAAGACAGGAGAAATTCTGACTTGACCTTAACAGGGTCTTCATCCATATTCTCATCTGACAAGTCTAGGACATTCAAGAAGGTGGTGGAGTCAGGCGCAATATCAATGCTTTCCCCACCAAAAGCTTGACCAATGATACTGTATTCATTTTCAGGATCGACGATGATGATTTCGGTATCATTATCCGCTTCCTTTAATTTAGTCGAGATAATTTCATGTTTTGTGGCCATGCCTTTCCCTGATCCTGATGTACCTAAAATAAGACCTGATGGGGTATTGAGTTTCCCACGGTCAATGGTAATGATGTTACTTGAAATCTGGTTAATCCCGTAAAATTTCCCGCCCTTGTCCTGAATATCAACAGAAGTCCAAGGTGAGTTGACGGCAATGTTTGACGTTAATAGCGAGCGTGACACCCCTTCTAAATAATTCTTTCCAAAAGGTAACAGACTATTAAAGGCAGCTTCCTGCATATAGGCCAAATTGTCAATGATGAGACCATTAGAGCCGGCCACTTGTTTGACAATGTCTAAGGATTGGTTCAGCTGATCCTCAGTATCCGCAAAGACCCCAATCAAAAAGAGGGTGTCAAAGAGCTTGTCTCCAGTCTGTGTCATAGTTTTAAGCAGCTCATCAGCTTCATCAATATTGCTTTCAAGAACCTGACTAACCTTTTCCAAATAAACACCAGTTCGTGCCATCTTTTGTTGCTCGCCAATTTTTTGTGATTCCATCAACGTTTTCTTG
The DNA here is from genome assembly GCF_001809055.1 of Streptococcus sp. HMSC034B05. Classification (NCBI taxonomy): domain Bacteria; kingdom Bacillati; phylum Bacillota; class Bacilli; order Lactobacillales; family Streptococcaceae; genus Streptococcus; species Streptococcus sp. HMSC034B05. The sequence continues at coordinate 39,313 of NZ_KV795621.1, forward strand.
GTTCGGAGCTTCTTCATGGTCTCTGACTTGGCTCAACTGGTCATGAACCAAGCCCCAAATATAATCTCGATCGTACTTGGTCACTGAGTCAACTTTGGGAGAAAAGGTATCTTCTTGTTTTTCAACTACAACTTGTCTCTCCTCCTCGTCCTCAAAAAGGAAATCACTCTTTTCAGTTTCACTATATTCAGTCTCACTTCTTTCAGTCTCACTAGGGGCTGAATTTAAAACCGGCCCTGGCTGATTTGGAGACCCCCCTAGTGTTTTTTGAACACTACCCCCGTCTGAATGTAAGACTGGGGTGGTGTCATGTTCCAACTCCCCTAAATAAATCTTATTAGCCAAACGCCCTTTTTCACTGGAAGACTGTTGGACTTCATCAATGAGTCCAAATTCTCTCAATGTCTTTTTAATCGTCAGCAATTTAGACTTGGAACAACCAAGAAGTGCCATCAATTTTGAGTTGGAATAAATGAGATAAATAGCTCCATCCTCATCAATCCATCCCTTACTCAGAGACAATTCCAATCGGTCTTTTAAGACAGCGTAGGCCACCTTAACTTCCAACTTCATATCCTTATAGCGCTCACTCTCAAATAAGAGTTTAGGGAGCTTATAATAACGCTCGGACGTTTGATATTGATTTGCAGTAATGCGTTTCATAATTATCCCTCCAACATTAAAACACCTAAATTTCCTGATTGTTCAAATTGGATCAGACCTGCCTGTTCCATTTCAGCAACTAGCTGATTTGCTTCATCAACATTAATTCCCATAACAAGTATGAGATGACACATCACAATTTATCGTGATGATTGTTCTTTCTTTTGCATCGTTTCCTCCTGAAAATAAAAAAAAGCGAGAACACTTATTAAAATGTTCTCGCCCAAAGTTTATAAATGAACTCCTTTGACCAAAATAGGTAATAAACCTATATAAAACAAAAATCCTGCCAAAGATTTTTTTGGCAGGATTTTTGGCAGGAAACCGAATCAATTTATCAGTTTCTTCAAATCGCTATGAGCTCTAAAAGACTGGTAAATCGGGATTCCGCTCTCAAATTGCTATGTGCTTCTTATTTAAGAGTAACTGAAGCTCCAGCTTCTTCCAATTTAGTTTTGATTTCTTCAGCTTCTGCAGTTGCAACACCTTCTTTAACAACAGTTGGTGCTCCATCAACAAGTTCTTTAGCTTCTTTAAGACCAAGACCTGTGATTTCACGAACAGCTTTGATAACGCCAACTTTCTTGTCGCCTGCTGCAGTCAATTCCACGTCAAATGAATCTTTTGCAGCAGCAGCTTCACCAGCACCAGCAGCAGCTACAGCTACAGGAGCAGCTGCAGTTACACCAAATTCTTCTTCGATAGCTTTTACAAGATCGTTCAATTCAAGGATTGAAGCTTCTTTAATTTCAGCAATAATATTTTCAATGTTCAATGCCATTGTTATTTCCTCCAAATATATTTTCGTTATTTTATTATTAGTTTGTAGCATAGGCTACGCGCAACTTAACATTAAGCCGCTTCTTCTTTGTTGTCTGCAACAGCTTTGACTGCGAGAGCAACGTTGCGAACTGGCGCTTGAAGTACAGATAGTAGCATAGATAGAAGTCCTTCGCGGTTTGGAAGAGTTGCAAGAGCAACAATTTCTTCTTTAGATGCAACAGCACCTTCAATAGCTCCACCTTTAATTTCAAGTGCATCAGCTTCTTTAGTAAAATCATTGATGATTTTTGCTGGTGCTACAACATCTTCATTTGAAAATGCAACAGCAGACGGTCCAACAAAAGCATCAGCAAGGCCTTCAAGTCCAGCTTTTTCAGCTGCACGACGTAAGATTGAGTTTTTGATAACTTTATACTCAACTTCGCTTCCACGCAGATTACGACGAAGAACTGTGTCTTGTTCAACTGTAAGACCACGAGCATCAACAACAACGATACTTGCAGCTGCTTTCATTTTTTCAGCAACTACATCAACTAGTTCCGCTTTTTTTGCAATACTTGCTTCACTCATTTAGTGTTTCACCTCCGTAATTATTTTGCTTGGGGATTTTCCAAAAGAAAAACGCGCCCAAACCTAGACACGAAAGTACAATACGTTTCTTTTACATAATCCGTTTTGTCCTCGGTAGGATTTTTATGAGTCGAGCTCCCCTACTGTCTTAGGCAGTTTTTTCAAACCATTAATGATTATAACATAAGAAAAAAAAGATTGCAAGAGTTTTTAATAATTTGAATGTGGTAAACTTTTGTAGAAAAAACAATATTTAAGTTAAAGGAGAGTTGATTTTTAGCAAATTTTTCAAAAAAAGACTGAACAATTACTTGCTCAGCCCTTGACAATGATTTAATTATCCTTTATCATAGTCATATATACTGAGTAAGCAAGTGTGGATTGCTAAACTCGGTGGTCGTATGTGTTGGACGCACGTACGACCTTTTTTTATTCGTTTAAATTAAGTTAATTTTAACATACTTTAACACACAAGACAAGTATTTTGAGCGATTTTTAAAAAAATTGCACACTCAAAAAGACCTAGTAATACTAGATTTTTTTAATATGTGTTAAATCTTCTTACCATCTTTTTTTCAAGCTGTAAAATTGATAATCCTTTTTGATATGATTCTGTCGAACCTTGATTGTTGCAGCAGTCAACTCTTCTGCTGCTTTATATTCCTGATACTCTTTTCGCCACTCACCAAAGAATAATTCTCTTAATTGACCGGATTTTGATAATAGGATCATATTAGTCATCGATTCTGCTCCTGTTTGACTCCATATCATTCCTCTCTTTTTCATCCGATAAGTAATCTTTCTATGCTGAGATTCCATAATGCCTATTGGTAAATACCGAAAGCCCCTCAATTCAAGCGGTTTTGTATATTGAAAATTTCTTAAGAACTTTTTAGAGAATTTTGAAAAATTTTCTTCTTCGGCGGAAGTCAATAACGACTCTGTTGTATCCAATACTGTTCGTAACAATTTTTTATCATGCGTTTGAATAGATTGATATAGTTTATTCTTTAAATCTTCCGGATAACCTTTATACGTTTGGTCAATTTCTTTATAAACATGGAACTCATCCCAAAAGTGTTCATGACGTTTTATTCCTAATACTTTGGCAAATTCTTTAAATACATAAGGTGTATAACCGTGACCACCATCAGAATTTGTAATTAGAATTGTATTTTCGGTAATTTCAAAATTTTGATAAAGATAATCCAAGACCATCTCTCTAGCATGTCGATTACTGATTGACATAATACTCTTTTTATTTTCCAATTTCCAGCGATTCTTTTCAATTTTTTTACTACCTGTATGAATCACAAAATGAGCAAAGTCTCTATAACTAGCTTTGTTCTCTTCGTCTAAAACTCGTAAGAATACCCCGTCTCCTTCCACAAAAATAATATCAGCTTTAATTTTATCTTTCTTTTTCACTTCTTCCTGGTAATATTGGTATTCTTCGTACTGGTTTCTCAATTGATCCGCAAACTTTACTGTCTTAATGACTGTTGGTTTTGTAATCTTAACATGATACATCATTTGAACAACTTTAACAACATGGTCATAAGACATCATTGTAGATAATTCTGCAATTTGATAAATCAGTTCTTTAGAATAACGACTGTTTTTATCTAACCCTAGCCATACATCAACCGGTGAGTACCACTCTGATCCACGTTTCCATTTCCTCCTACTGAAGCAGAACTCACCAAATGTAAACGCAACAGTCCTTTCAGCTGAACGAATACAAGTATAACCTCTTGCTTTCATTACAGGAATCATTGATTCATCATATTTTTTAATGTTCCGATAAAAGTCTTTCTCAGTTCCTACTATAAATTTTTCTTTCAACTTACGTTCATCTATTACTTTCACAAACCTTCTCCCTCATGAAAATGATTTATGAAAATTGTAATTTTTTTCTTATAGCTCTTCAAATTTATTTTTTTTCTGACAAAAAAAAGCTGCTCAAATGAACAACTTTTTACAATTAAATTTTACTTTTCACTTATATTCTTGTTTGTATTTCTTTTTATATCTACGAATTTTACTTTGGCAAGATTCTACAAACGGAAATAAAAGTCCTGCCATCACAATGGAAACCGGAAGCCCGATAAAAATAAATTGAATAATGTCTGCAACAAATGAAAAACCATTATTCAAATAAACGAATAGAGAGACAACTATAATAGGAATAACTGCAGCTGGAAAAAATTTTAAAGCAAGCAAACCTACAATTAGTAACACAAGCATTGAAAATCCAAAATGATTATAAAATATTTGAAGTCCTGCAATGGCAATTGCCGCAAATATCAAATACCACAAACGCTTAAAACTAAATATAAACATGCGTTTTTCTCCTTTTTACGATTGAATACGCTGCCACTCCTTATCAATCATTTCTTCTAAATAAGCAGAAGCAGACTTATACGAATAGTAGTCAACAATGTCATCTAACTTACTCCTTATAGAAGGGGTCATAGCAAAGGTGACCTGCTTCTTTTTTTCATATCCTACTGGAGAAAGTTGTTTCTTAGGTAAGGGTTGAACGGGAGCTGTTTGAGGCTCCTCATTAAACATTTTCATAAAATCAGCTTGATTCTCTTTCTTCGCCATTTAAAACTCCTTATGTAATTTCTTATTTATTTTATTATTTATCTTATTATATCACAAATAATGTATTATTCAATTGGGAGAGTATAAATTTTATCAAACAACTCCCAAGTATTTTTGAAAAATTGGCGATAAGACGGCGTTTGATGAGATTCTTCTAATGAAGTCAAGGGTTGTCTAGTTGTTTTGGTCTTACCAAATAAACTCCGCCCTTCAAAATAACCTAGAAATTGATTATCTCTTTTCATCATTGCTTCAAAAGCTCGCTTGAACGCCTGAGAATCACTTGTATTTTTGACTACCTTATTTCCAACTTTAATCAATCTTGTATTGACAAAGCTTTGATTCGTCATAGGATTGATAAAGTCTTTTGTTAATTGAGTGATTTGTCGTTCTTCTAGTTTTAATTTTTCAATAGCATCTTCATCTATGTCCGCAATAGCTAATACTACATCTGACACAGCAATCGCATTATTGGTAAAAATACTGAAATCATTATGCGTATCAATCAAAATATAATCATAATTTGCTTCAATAAAATCTAATTGGCTGTAATACCAGGATAGTAGATAGCCTCTTCCTTTTCCTGCTTCTACTTCTTTTGTCAATTCATTAAGATGATCGTATCCTGCAATAATAGATAAATGATCAGTTAATCGAAGAGGAACTGGAACAACATCTGAGAATAAAGCTTTTACAGTAGAAATTTCTGGAATTGGTTCTTCGTAATAGTCAATAAAACGCTTTGTCAAATTGCAAGAATCATCTAAATCTATGAGTAAAACTCGTTTGTTTTTCTTGACAGCCAAATAAAATGCGCCATTAAATGTTATAGTTGTTTTTCCAACTCCACCCTTTTTTATATTTGTTGTATAAATCTTTGTCATTTTTCTTCTCCTATATATCTTTATACACATTTTGTTATTTAATAACTTATTTTCGTTATTAAGTGTTTTGTTAAATAACTTTATATTTATTATATCACATTCAACTACTTTGTCAAGAAAAAATACATAAAAAATTAAATAACTTTTTATGTATTTACTTAAACTTCTTATCATTTATCTTTATAAACTATTTTACCCATAAGTTCCTCCAATACGTCCACCGATATAAGATGTTAATTGTATCTGCTTAACAGTTGTATTAAAATTTGCGATAAAGTAACATTTCTCTTCTCCGTCTTTAACTAAAGGAATAATGACTTGAACAACATCATCATTATCCGATTTCATGACCTCTAACTGAGAAGACTGATATTGATACCGATTTACTAATATAGCCATCGCAAAAGTTTGAATCATTCCACCTTGACTCATAGCTAAATGATTCTCATAGGTTGCCTTCACTTCTGATAAACTCTTAGCTTTGATAATCGCATCTACGGCAGCATTAACAGATTCAATCACTGATTGTTTTGCTTCCTGAGAAGCTTCTGTATAAGGATGCTCTAGCTTTAACTTTGCTTTACGATAATTTCGTTGATCGGGTGTTTCCTCCTCTAATGTCGAAGAATTCTTCGTCTTAGAGGAAGAGCTAGATTGTGTTGTTTTCGATTCTTCTCGTGAAGAATGAGAGACTTGTACAATTCGTAGCCCTGCAAAGAAAAGAAGTAATAAAACTAATATCACCCAAACCCAATGTTCTTTTGATTTTTCTAACATAAACTTCTTCTTTCTTTTACAAATTATTTAGTCAATTTTGGAGCTTTGTTATCCGGATATGCAAACGTCCATTGTTCTGCCTTTTGTGTTTCTGGACGGACAATTCGATAATTCCAGGTATAAGCCTTATGATAAGAATCCCAACCGCTTATTGGGGTATTCTGCTCACAAATCAAGACAGATCCATCTTGGAATACATGGCAGACAATTCCTGTATGCCCGTATTGGGGAATAGAGGAATTAGAAAAGATTGCCCCTTTTTTTGGTTTTTTCTTGACTGAATTTCCAAATATCCTTGACCAAGCACCTGCTTGATCAACCCCATTTCCTAAAACATTTCCAGAATGTCCGTACATGATATTTGCCATACTGATCGTTAAATTTACACATTGACCATCTAATGATGGGCCACTGCCTGTTAAATTCCAACCTTGTGTTCCTCCGTAGTTCATTCCAAGGCGTTTAGGATCAATAATATAAGGTTTTAAACTAGCTGGGAGATTGTCCGGCTGATAACCCCAAGCGGTTGCATCAGCTGGGACTGTTCCCGTTCCATCAGCTACACTTCCACTGTCTGAAGAATCTTCACAGGGATTTTCTTCTTCAGCGGAAAAAATAGAGGTTGATGGCGAATTAGCTGTATTGGTAGAGGATTCAGTTAAGTTTACAGGTTTTTGTCCGTATTTTGAAATGGCTTTTTCATCTAACCATTTGTATTTACTTCCTAAATTCTGATAAATTTGATTAAGAGTTGTCTTATAATTTGGATCAGTCGCCCAGCCACCATCTGCAATTGCATTTAATGTTCCAACGCCATCGATGTTATTGATAGCTGCCTTGTAAAGGCTTTGACGACTCATGAACTCTGCTTTTCCAACAATTCCAACATCAAAATCTTTAAACCAAGTATAACCACCACCAGTATTATCTCCAACAGTCGTTCCTGAACCACTACTTGAAACAGCATTAGAGCCAAATAATTCAATCGTCTTGGGATAAGTTGCCGCTGAAGTCCATTTGACACCGCCCATATTGTGCGCTGAAGCGAAAGAAGGCACATTCATAGAAAAAGAAGTTTCAGCCATTGTTTGAGCAATGGAAGCCGAAGGTAAGAAGCCCCCAACTCTCCATGATTCTATATAAGCATTCTCATGTTCCTTTACAAAAGAATCAATAGAGGCATTTCCTGAACTAGTTGGACTGGAAGTAATGGTTGTTTCAGTAGTAGAACAGTCATCCTGCTTACTGGATATAGCTCCCAAAATACTCGTCAACATCATCATAAAGACCACAATAGATGTAATGATAGAGCCAAGAAAAAGAACAATTTTAAAATTGAACCACTTTTTCAATTCCTCACCTCGTTTCTACCAAAGCCCTAAGATTGTTCTTAAAATAGCGTAAAAAACAAGAAAAAGAATGACTCCGATTCCAATCTTCTTTAACCCTTGTAAAAAGACTTTGTCTCGTTCTCGTTGGGCTGCTAATCGTTCGGGATCAGACTCTCCTTCGGAAGCAAAATAATCTCTCACTTCCTTTGACCTTTCTTTCCGAATAGTAACATAGTGATCAACCGCTCTTTTTCTACGAGCAAAGAAACCCAATTTTTCTGTTTTTTCCTCTTGTATATTTTTAGACATCTTCGTTTATCCCTTCTATCTATTTATTTTTTAAAATAATTCTTCTTTTCTCAAATTTGCATATTCCTTTAAAAGACTATACAGTTCCTCAGGCTCAATTTGAAATTCTTTCAACCAGAGACCTGATTGTGAGATATGAAGCTCTTTTTGTTCATCTAAAAATTGCATGGGGACTAATAAGATAATCGGGTCTTGTAATTCTAAACCACATTCTTTTTCTAAAAAAGCCACAATAAAATCTTGCTCCCCTTTAGTCCGAAACTGCCAATATGTTGAGTTTCCATTTTTGTTTTTGTGCAACGAACTGTATTTCACATCAATTGTTAATCCATCAAACCAAAAGTCATAGACCGGATTATTTTTCTTGAAATACTTATTGGCATCTACTGCATCTGGAACATACTTCTGAAATAATTCTTCAGCCATGCCACCAAGCTTAGCGGTTCGTGAACCATATTGAATCTTATCTTGGATTTTTAGACAACCACTTTGTAATAGTTTTAGATGAGCCACGTGAATAGGAAGACCAGAACGTTCAACTGCTTTATGAAAGTCTCCACATTCCATATAAATATCTACAATATCCATTTCATTTCCTCTTTTGTTATTGAATTCCACCATAGCGTTGAACTTCTGACTGAAGCAACTGTTGATTGAATACCAGGTTTCCAACTCCTGCAATATTCATAAACAATTGCCCTTTACTAAGGCGAGGTAATGTTTCTAATTCCGATTGATTCATAGAGCTCGTTAACGCATTGGCAAGCAATGGAACGCTAGTTTCATCTGTTTGTGCAAAGACACGGTATTGCATCAGCTCAAAAATGCGTTTTACAGCAATCACATACGGATCTTTATGATTTCCAGAACCAGCTTCAAAAAGAATACCTTGTAATGAATTTACGGAAAGAACAACTCCTGCAAAGTTTTCTCCCATCGAATCAATGACATCTGCTAACAATTCAACACTTGTTTCATAGCGTGGATTGATGAGAGTTTGTGCCTCGCTAATATTAACGATATAGTGTTCTAAATCCATTTCAGATAACTTAGGATTTTCTTTTAAGAGCCGCTTGCAACGTTTTCCATTATTGACAATATCTGCCGAGACAAGAGACAAAACGGAAAAGATTTGAGCATTTAATAAGTTCGGCATATTTTTCAATCCTGATAAATCAAAAGTTACGACTTGTTCGGTTGAAATATCTTGAAATTCTGTTATACCTTCAAACATAGAAGCGTTAGATGTCAACATCTCATCAAACGTATTATAAATTCGTTTGACGGATTTCAGTTCTTCTTCATCTTTTTGTCTCTTTTGGGTTAATCGGCGTTTGTAATCATCCAAATAGAGCAGAAAATCAGATAAAATCGGATAATCTTCATTGTCTAACTGAGTAGCTCTTAATTCATCTTCATGTAGAGCCGGGTTTACAAACCATAAGTTCTCTGCGATGTAAAACTCATTCAAAATTTTTCCGAAAGTAATGAGATCATCTCCTGTGACTTGATCGTTCAATAACTTCAGGATATTTTTCAACTTTTCAATATGCAGTTTATAGGATTGTTGTTCATCCACTTCTGTTCCCTCTGTATTGGTAGCAGTTGGGAAAATCTGAAAAATGTTAATACGATTGACTTCACCTGATAAATCTAGAATTAAGCCATATTGTTTTTGAGTTAATTCTGTAAACGTTCCATTCGCATCAAAATTCCGAATATAATTACCTTTTGCATACAAGCCGTCTGTGTGCTTCAATAAAAAGGATTTTTGCCCCATTTTAGGATTTCCGGACAGAATCATAAAGGAACGAGTCCGCTTTTCATTTCTCTCAAGAAAGTTAAAGTTGACAGCACCTTTCGTAGGAGTCCAGCCTAGATAAAAACCTCTTTGGTCTTCTAACTTGGTATGGTTGAAGAAGTAACCACCAGCTAAATCGTGGGCTCTAACGGATCTTCCTTTTCGATTATTTGGCAAGTCAACTTGATATTTAGCAGGAATAAAGGGAGAATGATATTCAAAATCTAATTCCCCTGAAAGGATAGTTGATTTATAATTAGAGGTCTTATCTTTAATTTCCTCTACCTTTTTAAAGAGTTCCTCCTTTGTAGTAGCTGAAGAAAAGACACGAACATACATTCCTAACATTGCTATATTTTTCTTAGTAATCTCACGATTCAGTTGTTGTAAATCGTGAATTTCATCCAACTCTTGCTGGTTATCTGTTAGTTTGCTATTCCCCGTGATTCGAGTTGACTTTTCTTCAATCGAATCCGTTATATCTTTTTTAAGCTCTGTATTGTTTTCTCGATAAAGAGAAAGAAAAGAACGAGTTCCAGAAATTTGCATTAAATCTGTCAACCAAAATTGATCTAAATCCTCTGAAGGATATTCGTAATAATGAAGGACAGTATGACAACCATCTCCACTGACCCAATAGCGGTCATGCTTTTTGAAGTCAATATTTCCTTGAGGTTGCACTTGACTGATAAATTCCAAGTCATAGCCCTCAGCTTGTAACTTTCGTTGTTTCCGTTTTGAAATCTTTGGCATGAAAATCCTCCTTACAATTTTTCATTCATATTGTTATATTGTGTAATAATTTGAACCTTTTTCAGGTGAGTAATCTCCTGAGGCACAAAATCATTATTTCCGTAGCTTTTAGCTTTACGAACTAACTCATCTAATTCACTAGTTGTTGGAGCAAATAGCCACAAAATAAACTCTGTGTTATAGATTTCTTTTTGAATACTTTCTTCTACCTGAATTTGTTCCTGTAGTAGTTTTTCTCGATCTTCTAATTGTAAGTAGCGCTTAGAATTCGGAGTTAACCGACTCTTTTCTTGCCTTACCTTACTGAGCCAATGACGTTGGTGCATCCGTTGTGCATCAGTATTGGTAGGAAGAGTCGTTACTTCAAATTGAATATCTGTATTAAACTCAGATAGCCACTTTTCAAAATTTTGGATGGTTCGATTTACTTCAACATAACTTAAAGAACCTAAGTCTTTTCCAGGTATTTCCATAAATTGAAGATAACCAAAGTCCACTAGTTTAATGTACTCCTGCGGATTCTTCATAATCGCTTTAACATCTATCAAATCAATACAAGAATGAATATCAAAATATTCTTGTTTGTATTCTTTTTTACTTCTATGCGCCCCTCCTAACGGTTGCTTTTCTTGAATAGACGCTGCTTGTCGTTGAATCGCCATTATCTTTCTCCTGTTCTTTTTTGGTAATCTAAACTAATATATCGTCTTCTCCGCCGGCGGAAGAATAGATAGAGTGTATTCCAATTTTTCTTGCCGCCATTAGCTGGAAACACAAGATACAAAGACAGCAGCATACTTAATACAATAAATAGAATCATTTGAAACCATTGTTCAGTAGGAAAAATTTTGGTCGCATATCGTAAAGCAATGATTCCTGATAAGCCAACAAAACTAATGTCTGCCATAAACAAACCAATCATTTTCATTCGAGCTTTAATGTCTCTGGGGACACCATATTTTTCATTCATAGTTCTTTTTCCTTTCTAACTATTCCATCATGATAAGAGCAGTATAAAGGATAATGATTTTTTTGTTTTTAATGGGACATTTCAGAATCAGTTTATCCTATCACTTAATAAATTAGATAATAAGTTATTTAATTTATTAAGCATTTCAGTACAAAAAAGAAGCCTCATGATTGAGACTTCTTAACGATCTGAAAGAATTCTTCTTCAGATAAAAGCGTAATAGCTTGTCCTTCTGCGATTCGAGAAAGAGCAGCCTCATACTTTTTGGAACGCTTATCTACTTGAAAGAGATCCAATTGTTTATGACCTACGATTAGAATATCGGTTTGAGCTGATATAAACCCTTGTACCGTAGCTCCTTGATCCTTTAAGAAAAGAATAACTTCTTCTCTTGTCATCGGTCTTAAACTACCTGTAATCACAATCTTTTTATCAGAAAGCTTCATGTCATCACCTATCTTCCTCATCCTCTATTTCAGCCCCTTTTATATGACTCTGTCCTTGCATATATTGACCGGCTTGTTGAGCTTGTTGCTGCATTCGATTCATCTGATAGAGGGACTGATTCAAGTTATTTCTGGCTGAAGAAGGTGAATTTGGCTTAGAAGATGGTGTTTTTGGTGCTTGGGAAGCAACTGAATTAGTTGAATTGGTTAGAGCGTTTTTATCGCTCAAAGTAGGATTAGGACTACTTGGCTCACTGATTCCCTTGAAATCTTCTTTCTGAGACTCTTGTTGGATATTTGATATGGTTGGGTCACTGACTCCACCATCTGCCATAGAAGGATCCTCAAAAAGTGGTTCTCCGCCATACATGCCTGAAGGATTCAAGGTATATTCGGGTTCATTATTATCACCAGATCTAAAACGAGCTTGATCCGGAATATCGTCATTCTTCAAAGCATTGTAAGTTGAATATAATCCTGTTTGGGCTTTATCATCCAGGTTATCCATGACACCTCCAGCATAATCCACTGCTTTTTGCCCCATCACTTCGGCTAAATCAACCGCATTACTGATCCCACCTTTTACGGTATTTCCTATTCCTTGGTCTTTGACTGCATTAAAGATACCTTGAATACCTCCACCTGTTGTAGCAAGACTATTCCCAACATGTTTACTTGCATTCTTAACTGCTCCAGGTGCTTTCATTGCCATATTTCCAGCGCCTTGTGCTAATGCAAAACCACCTTTACCAATCGCACCGGCACCTGTCGCAAAGGCATTTCCCATCATCATTGCACCAAGCAATTGTTGAGCTGTCTCGCTATGTCCTGTTGAGACACCTAACCAACGTTCAATCATGGTTACTCCCTGCATAGCTGCCAAGAAGACACCAATATAAACGATACTTGCGGCCAGACATTGTTCCCACATGTTCAATCCGTCGTAGAATCCACCGGAAAGTTTTGTGATAGCGGTCACGGATAAGGTTGGTAAATCTCGACAAATTTCTAAGGTCATTCGCATAATAACTACTTCAAAGATAATACCAGCAAATGCCCCTCCTATCGTTCGTAGGAGTTCCTTGTACTTCTTGTTAGAAGAAAGGGAAGTATAGCCTTGAATTGGGGAAATAACAGCTTCCATGATAATATCAAAGACCGATTTGACAAACTTGATAGACATACTCATCAGCAAAATAATCAAAATAATATACTGCATAAACATGCCAATCCAGTTGACTTTATAGCGAAGATATACTGCTCCAAAAGCGTTCAATCCACTAACGATTCTATGTGTCGTGACAGTCTCTACATTATCCTTATTTGCGTTCAATTTATGAAGAAATAACCCCTTAATCCCTTTCTTCTTATCTTCCCAGTTATCAAGTTGTTTTTCATTATCAACTCCATAATGATCTGTAAAATCAATTTTTGTCGCAAAGTCTGGTGTATCTCGCTTATCCTTACTATCTGTAATCTTATTTAATGCGGTAGAGCCTGATTTGACAGGTTTAATATAACCATAATCATCCATTGGAAATAATTCCGTATTAAAATCATGATCAACTAAAACTTTTAAATCTACCACATTATTTTTCATAGGCTGAATGGCAAGAGAGGAATATTCTGTCCCTTTGTCTCCTGAAATCGTTTGAATCGTTTGAGCATCTTGCGCTAGAGCAGTCGCAATCGTTGTAAGGGATAAAGGCATAACCGAGGTGACAAAAGTCACCAACAGAAAATTAACAATCACATTTTTGTACTTTGTCGGCTTCGTAAAGACACCTGTGATAGCACTTGCCACTAAAAGCAATGTGAAAATCGTGACTCCTACAATTTGAAACCAATAAAAGAATTGTCCGATAATAGTTTTCTGATCGCCTAAATAACCAAAAAGACCAAAGAGCTTAAACATATTGTTAAAAACATGTTCTAAGCTAGCGGTTATTTGGTATAAGGCTTTTCCAATTCCTCCTGGAATAGCAGCTATATAAGAGAGAAAAGCTGGAGTGGGCTCTAAATAATTATACCAATAGGAATAAAACTGAGCTAGCTTTTGAGATTTATCACCTACAATGTCACCATTTAATTCATGAACTTCTCTCATTAAATCTGAAAAAGTCTGATAATTCAATAAAGATACCTTCTTTCTTTAAAAGTATCTTTACTTTAAAAGATAATGATTTTTTCTGTGTTAATGGGACATTTCAGAAAAAGAGCAAAAGAAAAAGCCTCAATTGAGACTTTCCCTTATTTATTAGTTTTACCTGTGAAATCATAATAAGCATCAGAATTACCTGTTTCAAACTCAAAAATCCGAATTGTATTTCCTCCATCAGATAATACTACACCATACAATATGCTGTCTGTAATTGTCTTTTTATCATTGTCTACTGCAATAACAAAATAATCTTTTCCTTTTAATTCTGCTTCATGTTTTACCAAAACACCTTTCGCTTTTGAATTTAATTTATCTTTAGGAAAAACTTTGAAATATTTACTTTCATTAGTATTTAAGTTAGTAATCTTATTATCCTTTTTATCAAAGGCTAATTCGCTACCACCTTCTGAAAAAATAGAACTATCATATCCATACACTTTAGAATACCCAGTATATTTATCCTTCAGAATATTTGGTACACCATTTTTATTTACTTTAGATCCACAAGCAGCTAATGCCACTAGCATGACGACTAAAGTAAGCAGGCTAAACAACGATTTCTTCTTCATGTGTTTTTCTCCCTCTATAATTCCTATACATGTTCATTATATCAGAACGATTGGGTTATTTCAATAGTTAAATAGCTTTTTATGTATTATCCTATATAGTTTTCTATATAGGATAGGAAGGACGCTAAGAAACATCATCCACAAATAAATCTGAATAATCATTGTTGTAGTCTTCATCTCCAAAAATCGTTTCTTGAGCTAAAGCATGATAGAGTTCTTCTTCAGTTGAATAGACTTTTTGAGTGATAGTCGGTTTCTTTCTATAGCGAGTAGATAGTTTTGGACTGGTTCCACCAGCACCAATTCGGCTGTTCAAGCGTTCTCGCCAATCAATTAGATTATCTAAAGCTGTTGAAGCATCTACGGCAATTTCTTGCAGATCTAACCCTCGATGAGGACAATCAACTGGAATATCAGCTAGTTTCAAGCTACGGTCAAATTCTTCCTGAAGGAACATATAACGATAAGGGAAGGCGGTTTTATCATGTGCAAAAATAGGATCTGCAGTTGTTTTATAACCAGTCTTATCCCGATTCTTGATATACCGGAAAATAACAACTTCTCCTTCTTGCAACTTAGCCAGTTGCGTAGGGGTGAGAAGAGGCTGGTTCTCAGTTCGATAGGAAACATTTGGATTAGCCTCATCAATGATATTGGCAGACTTACTGCGAATCGTAATCGTTCGTGTTCCCAAATCTTGGCTAAAGGCTTTGTTGGTATCACTAGAGCTCGTTTTAATATACATGTGAATAGCACAGTTATTCTTAATCGTTTCTGCCACTTCTTTTCCGTAAACATCAACTAACTGTTCTAAGTTTTGAATCCACATATAATACAAAATATTTTGACCCAAACCAATGGAGATTTTAGTTGCCATTGCAGGAATGGCTGGAAGGTTAGTAAACTCGTCTAGGACATGCAAAATCCGATTGACACATTTTCCGCCATTTGAAAGAGCCAACTCATAATTGACGTTAAAGAGTTGATCTAAGAACATAGAAACTAGTGCATTGTATTCTGATAGATGAGGAGGCGTGACGAGATAAATCACCTTTGGCTGATCCGAATAAATGAGTTCAATATCTTCTTTTTCTAACAAAGTGCCATCTGGCTTATCAATGGAGATAATCGCTACATGATCTAGAACTTTCTTCTTGCTATAGCGATCCAGTTGAATAATATTGCCACGTTTTTGATAAACTTTTTCAGTTGAAAGAGTAAAGCGTTGATTTCTGATCCAATCATTTGTATTATTTTCATAATCAAAGTCGATAATGATTTGAAATTCGTCTGGCAGTTTTGGCTCAATCACAAAATTCAAATATCCGTGACCATCTACCAAAGCTGTTTGTTCTTTGACATGAACAATTTCTTGCGTCTTCAATCCCCATTTTTTGGTACTTAGAATCGTCACTTTAGCAGTTTGATAGGCAAATGTATTTTCTAAGCTCTCACTTGTACTAGAACGGAATTTGATGGATAAACGACGTGGAAAACCAACTGAAGCCATATCAATGGAATTTTTGGAAGTCATCTTTGCCACATTATCTTGCAAGAAGAGATTCAATCCCGTAATCATGCTAGAGTAAATATTTCCTCTTGTTTCATCTCCACCAAAAGCAGAGGCTCGAAATTCATTGTCTGCCATTGCTCTGAATTTAGAGAATTGTTTTCGATTAACCATTCTAAGATTATCAAAATAAACTGTAATCTTAGACTTTTTGGTAACTAAATCCCCTTGTTCTGGATTTTCTACAATTTCATTTTGAGAATTGACAAAAACTTCTTCAGAACCTAATTCATTCAGGAATTTTGCGACATTTGGAATAGTGATTGTGTCCCAGGCATCTGCTTCTCCATTTTGAGCTGTTTCATGAGCCCGATCCATTAACGCCATTGTCAAAGCGTTAAAGAGCGACACAGAGGATTTTCGGAAATATTCTGCATTGCCTTTCTCTCCACCCTTTGTTTTAGGATAAATCATTTGAGCGGTCGCATTCACACGAGTTTGAGCCATTTCATAATAGCCTTTTTTAGCGGCTTCTACAGCTAATGCTAAAGGATTAAAGCTCATGGAAAAGTCCATTTCTTGATAATTTAAAACTTCAACCGCATAGCCTCGTTTACGCATCGTTTTATAAGAAGACCGATAGTGTTCTCCTTTAGGATCCCCAATAATCATTGATGGCTGGATTTCCGCTCGACTATTGATGTCAATGGTTGGTGCAATCACTCCCTCCCCTTTACCGGAACGAGTCATCCCATTACCTAGAGTACTAATGGTATCATCTTCAATATAATAGTCGCCTGAAGGAATGGAAAGCAGTCCTAAAATCTTTTCTGCATTCGTCAGATAACGACTAAACCGTCTATTTTGGTATATCATTTGTGTTCGCAATGTCCACCCGGCCAGATTATTTCTTGTTTCATGTAAAACTGGAAAACCACCGTTCCCTGGATATGTCTTTTGTTTATTCGGGATCTTCTTATACTGTTTATAAACTTCTTTTTCAGTCGCAAAGCGATCATCTCCTTTTTCATTCCCATTATAGTCCCGGTATTGCTCGAAGTTGATCCAGGCAGACTTCCAAGCAAGTAATTCGCCAATCAGAAATAAAGGAATTGCTAAGATAGGAGCAAGCGTATAAACCCGAATATTGAACAGATTTCTCACTAACAAACTATTCATATCAAAGCTCGCTTCCAAACTTCTGCTTGAAATGAGTAAATATAAATAGTGTAGTCCCGCTCGAATAACCGTCACAAAGTAATTTGTCAAGACAAGGGCAATCAAGCTAAAACCCAATCCCATGAGAATCATGCTACGATAATTCTTGAAATACAGAATGGGTTTCATTTCTTTGTTAAATCGTTTCCGCTCTTGCTTTACAAAAGGTAAATGATAAAACAAACGGAAAATCAGATTACCAGCAACTAGAAAAATAAATGACAACAAATATAAAACACTCTGCTTGATAGTCCCCCATAAATTCTTTTTTAAAGCATTCTGAACTTGCTTCCAGGAGATTTTCTTCTGACCTTTCCAAATCTTCTCCTGTTCTTTTTTCCATTTTTTGAAGCGATTTTTTATCTCCTCTCGATGTTCAAATACATTCTTTATTCTTTGAAGCCCTCGACCCCAAAAAGGGATAACTAGGCGAAAACCTTTATAAAAGACATAGATTCCTACACTCATGAACAAAAGAAAATTCACTAGATTCACTTTTGCCAGCTGAATGAGAGTATAGACTATCATTTCAAGCACACTCAATATAACTTACCTCCTCACTTTCATCTAATGCTCTCTTAATTTTTTGACCATAAACGGCTGTAAAGAGAAAAATTCTAAATTGTAAACTAGGAGATGCTTGATTATATCGCCGTAAGTAGCTAGAAAATTCTTTCTTCATATCCTGAAGAAAAATGGCACTACAATATTTCTTCTTCTGTTTCAAATAATTATCTATTTGAATAGAATCGGCTAGTAATTCATCAGAATTGACTTCAGCTTTCATCATCATTCCGTTTCCTTTCTACTATTTTCTTTCTATTTTAAAAAATAAAAAAATTTTTTGTGTTAATGGGACAAATCAAAAATTACATATAATACTAAATAGCTTTATATGTAATTTGACATTCCATTTTAAGCATTTTTCGTGAATCATTCTTCATAAAAATTATAAACAAAGCCTTAGAATGCCTATCTCAGCACCTCATTTATACAAAAATAACACACAAGAATTTATTCCTGTGTGTTAAAAACTTTTTTAGTTTGGAAATGATTAGAATGGGCTATCTACGTCCATTGGAATTGGATTATCTGGAATATGAGAAGCTTTGCCAGCTTGAACCTGTTTACGTTGCATAGCTGCTTCTTTACTTTCCAAGAAGGTAATTCCATTTTGAAGCGATGGAGCAATGTATTGGTAAGTTCGATTTTGTCCTTGATCGTCTTTGTAAGTAGTTTGAACAATTTCTCCTTTCAGTAAAATTGGAGAACCTACTGAAAGACTATCATACATTACATCAGCCTGTTTCCCATAAACTTGAACATGAAAGAAACTTGGAATCGGTTTACCATCTTTATCCAATTGACTAGAATGACAGACAAAATCAAATTTAAAAAATGAAGTACCTTTAGCTGTTTTACCATAAGCACCATTTGGAATGCTTGATACTCGCCCATAAGCAATAAACTCTTGCATGTTATTCTACCTCTTTTCTTTTATGACCTGCAAAACTAAGAACTGAGAGAACAGCTCCTCCGATAATTCCTAACCAAGAGGTAACTTCCCCTGTAGAAGGCAACTGTTTAGCAGAAACAGTATTATAGTTGACCGTTACTCGTTTATGATTAGTTGGAGTGAGTGTTGGTGTAACAGTTTGTTTCTTTCCGTCCACATAACTTGTAATTTTACCTGTTTCATCTACAACTGGAATTGCTTGTCCGCCTGCTTGTTCAATCGCTGCTTTTTGTGCTGCTAATTTTGCCAAGCGTTCTGCTTCCAATTGAGCCTGATATGTTTTTACAAGCTTAGTGTGTTGAGCAACTACTTCTGTTTGAGTTGCTTTTAACACTTGCAATTTTGCTTCTTCTTTCTCAAGCAGGACTTTCTTTTCTGCTAAAGTTTGTTTAGCTGTCAATAAGCTTTGTTTTGCTTGTGCTAAACGTGCAGGTGCATCTTTCAATTGACGAACTTTTTCTTGAGCTGCTGTCAAACGTGCTTTAGCTTGTACTAACTCATTGTTACGTTGGCTGACCAATGCTTGTGCTTTAGCCAAATCAGCTTTCTTAGTAGCTAATTTGTTTTGTTCAGCAGAAAGGCTAGTCTTAAGCACATTAAGTTCTGACTGTTGTTGAGACAATTCAGCTTTTGCTTGGGCTAAAGCTGCTTGTTTAGCTTTCACGTCCGCATTCAATTGAGCAACGGCTTCTTGGGCTGCTTTATTTTCAGCTTCATCCGCTTTTAAAGTTGCCTGGACTTGATCCAATTGAGTTTGAGCTGCAGGAGTTTTCAGTTTTATAGCTTTAATAGCGTCACGTTGTGCCGTTGCTTCTGTTAAATGAGCAGTTACTTTCTTATGATCAGCTTCAGCTTTCAACTTATCTGCTTGCGCACGATCATCATCTTGTTTTGCAGCATTATAAGTACCTTGAGCTGCTTTTTGAGTCTTCAATAACTCTTGACTATCAAATGGATTAGCTAATGCTGTCTTATTAAAGCTACTACCCTTTAAAGCTGTGTTATGAACAAACAAGAAATTAACAACCTGCCAGAAATTATCTTTGTAAGAAGTCCCTACCCCAAGATAAGAAGTTTTAGCTTCTTGGGCAAACAACCCTGCCATACTTGAGGCATGTAAGAACTCATTATTTACATTATCTTCTACATCATCAAAAGCATTGAACATCAAGTTCAAAATAGTATTATATACCAAACGCTTTAATTCTGCTTTTGTTACAAACTGTTTCGCACTATAAATACCACTACCGCCCATTAAGCCAATATTTTCATCTGTTTCTGAAGAGATAATATTGTATTGTGCTAAAATCTTATTAAGATGTTCAGTGTCATGACCTTTCACGCCATTTGTTTTAGAAGTTGAAACATGGTCGTTAATAATTTTAGCTGCATCTTTTGTCACTTCAACCTTTGATGTACCAAAAGCTGAATGGATTTGATTCAACAAATCCGCTGCAAAGAGAGATAACTCTTCTCGTGTTGCTTCTGAAAGATTGTTCAAATCTAATTTCTCTTCACTATCATTTTTATTGGCTTTAAAACGATTTTGTTTCGCCAAATCTTTCCCTAAAGCCACTAATTTATCCGTCATAGCCTTTTCTTCTGCTGGGGAAGCTGTGGCGATTTTTTGAGCATATTCTCTTAATGCTACAATATACTCTTGAGTCAGTTTGATTTGGTTGATAGCTTCAACATCTTGATTAGCTTTTGTCAAATCAGCTGTTGCCTTTTCTAAAGCTTGAGCTGTTTTATTAACCATAGCTACCTTTTGATCTAAATCAGCTTTGAAAGTAGTTACCACCTTTTGAGATTGAGTTACTACTTTTTCTGCTTCAGCTAAATCGGAAGTACGTTTCTGGTCATCTTGTTTTGCTTTAGCTAAATCTGTCTGAGCCTTAGCAACTACTTCTTTATCAGCGTTTACTTTTGCTTGCGTTTGTTCAGCTTTGGCAAGAATTTCCTTAGTACCTGTACCATCTAAAATGGCTTGTTTTTCAGCCACTTTCTTTTCTGCTTGTTTAACTTCTGCTTGTTTTTTAACAACAGGCTCTTGTACTTTTGCGACCGTTTCTGTTTGTTTAGTCACTTCACTTTGAGCTGTTTGTTGGGCTGTTTGACTAGCAGATACAGCAGTTTCAGCTTGACTTACCTGATTAGTCGTTTCCTTAACAGAAGTTTCTGCTTTAGCCACATTTTCTGGAGTCGCTTCTTGAACTACTTTTTCAGTTTGAGCAACATTTGTTGTTTCTGTTTTGACCGTATTTTCAGCAGCCATCACATCTTTTTGTGCTTGATTAGTTGCTTGTTCTTGTGCTTTGACCGCTGCATTTGCGGTGTCTACAGCTGTTTGAGATTGAGCTACTTCTTCTTTTGTTACAACTGGTTTCGTTTGAACAGACTCCGTACTTTTAACCTCTTTTGGTTGTACATCTTCTGCCTGTACCACTTGACCAGCGCCCACCACAGCAACAGTCGCAACTGTTGTCATCAACGTTTTACTAACTTTATTCATAATATCTTATGACTCCTTTTAAATGATTTATAATTACATTATAAGACATACGTCTTATAATGTCAAGTATCTTGCTCAGAATTTTTGATGACTTTTATCAACTTTTCTGCTGTATCTAAAGTCATATTCCCTATTTTTCGCTGACCATTCATAAATTTTTGAATCGCAGTCACATCAACACCAGATTCTTTTGCAATACTATAGGCAGTACGCCCACTTTTTAATAATTCTTCAATTTCTTTTTTCATGCTTATAAAATGACTCCTATTGTGATGGATAACTTTATTATACGATACAAAAATAATGAATTCAACCGATACCAAAAAGAAAAGCTAGGCAAAACGCCTAGCTTGCTCCATCTGTCTGATCAAAGCTATCTATTGCGTTTATCAGATTTTCTTTTTAATTTTCTTTCCGTTTTTTGAAACTAACAAGGCTGAATCCTGCAAGAATCATTCCCAAAACTGAAAGTCCAACCGATGAAGCTGTACCCGTTTGTGGTAAAGCTGGGGTTGGTGCTTTTGGTGCTGGAGTTGGTTTCTTAGGTTGTGGTTTTTTTGGTTCTGGAGTGCTAGTCTTAACCGTGTTAGAAACAACTTCATGACCATTCACCACATTCTTATAGGTGTTTTCAAATGTTCCAGCTGAAATTCGTTTCATTTGAATTGCTGCATCTACATCAAATTCAGACGCATTATCTACTTTATCCAAGAAATCTTGCTTCATTGAAATTTCAACAATACCTTTTGCTTTATCGTATTTCAATTCTGCATATTGAGACAAGTCTGTGCCAGCTTTAATCACTGAACCGTCTTTCAATTTGATGTCAACAGCAGCCATTGCCTTATACTCACCTGTAAATTCATCACCTTTTTCGTCAAAGTCATCATAGAAACGATATTCTTTGAGGGCTTCTCCACGGTCAGCTGGCAACTTAGCTCCATCTAAATAGTAATAGAACTTATCACCAAGCTTGATGAGCTTACCATCAAGATTTTGACCATCTCCAAGTTTATTGTAAACTCGTTTTTGGACTTTCAATTCTGGTACATGATTAACTACCACATTTGAATAGTAACCATTGCCAAATTGCACTTGGAAGGTTTGGTTCGTGTATTTACCAACAAAACCTTTTTTATTTTGCATTGGTGTATGGAAATACAAATCCATACCCGTTTGTACATAAGCCTTGTAAAATTCTTCTGGTTTTTCTGCAACCCACATGTAAAATGCGCCTTTTGGAGAAATACCTGACTTATCAATCATGTCATTCAAAGCCTTAGAAAGTGTTTTACGGTCTAATACATGGTACATCTTCAAACCGTTAACAGCTTTACCTTGAGCATCTTTCACTTGGAATCGACTTTCAAGCGGTGTAACTGCATCATCTTGATAATCTTCAATGTAAGCAAATCCTTTCGCAATTGCTTCCTTACCAGACTTATCACTCTTATTAGGGCGATTCGTCCATTTAGAAACATAGTAATTGATTCCTTCAGGCAACATCTCTTTACCATCAACAAGTTTTCCTTGTTCATTGTAATTATGCTTTTCTGGTTTCAATGGGTCACGATTAGGATTCTTAGGGTCATTTGGTTTGTTTGGATTTTGTTTACCTGGCGTATGAATCAAGACTTTGTTCGACTTACGAACATAGCCATTTGAACCACCACCGTTCACGACCATTTCAAAGACGTTTTCGTAGTCAGCTGCGTCATTTTGAGGACGACCCCAAACAGACAAATCAGCTAATTTGTACTCTTTAGCTAAATCTTTATTAACCGAAGTAAGAGTAGCTGTGGTTGCCTTAAATGTCAACAAGTTTGCCTTTTCATCATAAGAAACATCATACCCCTTGTTGGCTTCTTTGGTTTTCTCTACATCCAACTTAAAGCCTTGAGGTAAATGATCATTAAAGACTAGCTGAGTTGTTGTCTTACGAGAAGATGGCAAAGTTTCCGTTTGCAAAACAAATCTGTTTAATGAGTTCTTCGCAACATACTGACCATTGATATTCACCTTATCCGCATTTTCAACTGCTTTCTGTACTTGAGGACGAGTGGATAATTTATAACCATGTACATGTACGGTTGGTACTACTGGAGGGGTTGGCATCTTTTCATTTGGTTTATAAGTTGGGGCTGGAACACCATTCACTGTTACCAAATTCAATTTAGCTTTTGGAGTTGGAACTACTTTTTCCTTTTCTGGAGTAAAGTTCTTCGGAGTTTCCAATTTAGGAGTTGGAACTTCTTTCAATTTTTCTGGTGTGAAGTTCTTAGGTTCTTTTGTCTTTTGATAACGTGGGGGTGTTGGAACACCAGTCGCCGCAAGCTCACTTGTAACTGTGAACCAAATAGATGGTGTAAAGCGACCTTCACCTTTACGATCACCTAATTTATCCCAAGATGTAACTGTAATACCATATTCTGGGTTAGTACCCTTCAAGGCTAAAGCACCTGCAAGATACCAATAATAAGGACTGGTAGTGCTATCAATAATGTTATGTTGGTTTAATCCAAAGTGATTACCATTTGAATTATCTCGTTCGTTTGAGTAAACCAACCCATTATCATGCTTAACAATAGACGAACCAGAAATCTGAATGAAACGAGCGGTATCTGATGGACGGGCTGTCTCTACGTGATTCTTATAAGCATTCAAACTTGATAGAGACAAAAGACCTTTTGCTTCATTAGGATTATCTTTATTATCTTCAAAGTTAATAAGATTTCCATCTGCATCATAGAACCGAGTTCTTAAACCAAGATCTAACTTATAATCTTTATTAGTATCTTTATAGCGAGCTGCTACCTCAATACCCTTAGACGGATTTTTAGAAAAACCAAAGACCACATCATCTTGGATATTCTCAGAAGTAGATTTAACAGTAATATCTAATTCCATCTTAGAGATAGCTTTACCTTTATATGATGAATTTTTTAGATTTGTATAAGTAACAGTAACTGTTTTACCAACTTTAGAGTTAACTGCACCAAACTGATTACCTTCTCCACCGAAGACAAAGCCTGCTTTAGCTTTATACAACTCAAATTTTGAAGTTAGACGACTTGGGTCTTTACTAAGTTTTAAATCCTGTGCACTTGGTAAAGAGAAGTATGTTACATATTGTTGTAATTGATCTTCTCCTAGACCCATAGATTTCGTAATATCTTTAAATGCTTCATGCAAACCTTTAGCACTAATGTAACTATCAGCACCTTTTACATCAATATGAGCGTCAGCTTCATTCTTAAAAACAAGACCTTGGGAAACAACTTCACTCAAATACCCATCTTTTACTCTGTTTTTCTCAGCTTCTGCTTTTTCTTTTACAACACGAGCATCTTCCGCTTTATTGTGCTCAGTGACTGTCTTATTATAGGCGTCAATTACTTTATTTTCTGCATCGACTTTAGCCTTACCTGCTTCGTTACGTTTAGTAATTTCTGCATTTTCAGCTTCAACTGATTTCTTATGATCTAATTGAGCCTTGTTTCGTTTAGCAATTTCTGCATTTTCTGCATCTACTTTTGCTTTGCCTTCTGTATTACGTTTGCGCACCGCTTCATTATAAGCTTTCGTATCCGCAATATCCTTGTTTTCTTTGCGTTTTTCCGCAATATAAGTATCAGTTAACTTCTGATTATCTGTTTTCACTTTTTCAACTGCTTTAGTATAAGCGTCATAAGACTCTTTAGTTGCTTCAACTTTAACTGTCTTAGAACTTTCAGATACTTGAGCATCTTTAAACTCAGCTTTTACTTTATCTTTTGCCGTTGAAACAGCTTGATTGACATCTTGACCTGCTTTTTCAGCTTTATCATGCGCTTCTTTCAATGCTGCATTATCAGCATTGATTTTAGCATTTTCTTTTTTAGTTTCTTCTACTGCTTTTGCATGGTCTTCTTTTGCTTTTGCATAATCTGTAGTTGTTTTTTCAACTTCAGCTTTTTGTTTTGCTTGGTCTTGCGCAATTTCCGCTTGAGCCTTTTGAGTTTCAGTAATTGTATTCGTTGTTCCCTTATCAACAGGAGCATCTTGAACAACCTTTACACCTTCTTTTTGAGCTGCTTGTGCTGCTTGATTCACTTGACTATTGTCAACCTGTACAGTTACATTTCCTTGTGCTTGACCAGCTTGATTCAACTGATTTTGTTGTTCAGCTGTTTTTGCTGGTTGACTATCTGGTAAATTAGTAGCTGTATTTGCGGGTGCAACCGTTGTAGGCTCTGTTTTAGCAACTTCATCTGCTTGTACACCATTAGTTGTCGCTACAGCTAGTGCTGCAAGCCCTAATATAACCCCACAAGCCCCGTAAGCCTTGATTTTGCGAATTGATCCATACGTTTTTGTTTCATTTGATTTCATTTTTATTTCTCCTTAAATTTTATTAAAATAATTTTTTTAATTTTGTTCCTACTGCAAGCAAAGATAAACCAATCAATGATAGCAGAAAACTAATCAGTGCTTTCTCACCTGTTTTGGGTAATGTCTTCAATTCGCCTGAAGCAGTGGTCACAGAAACCGTTTGATCCGGATTAACTGTTGCGCCAATGGAAGCAGCTGAAACAACAGAAGTTGTACCGTCTGCATTTGCAATAATCGGATTACTATCTTGCACTCCGACAATTGTAACTCCTGAATTTGTCGTGACTGGTTTGTTTGGTGCTACATCTTGTACCACTTGACCTGTAGCAGTTGAGGTTGTTCCAATTTGGCTTTTACCAGCTTGATTTGCTTCATCTGTTGTTTTGGGTTTTTCTTCAGGTTTTGGTTTTTCTTCAGGTTTTGGTTTTTCTTCATCCTTCTTATCTTCTGAAGAAGGTGTGCTTGGGTTCGGAGCTGGTTCAACAGGCTTTTCTGGTTCTGTTGAAGGTTCCGTAGAAGGATTTGTCGGATCTGAAGGAACAACCGGATCACTTGGTTTTGTACCAGGATTTTCCGGAGTCGGTTCAGCTGGCTTTTCTGGTTCTGTTGAAGGTTCACTTGGAGTTTCTGGAACCGGAAGACTTGGTTCAGCTGGTGTTTCTGGCTTCGGAGTTACTTCAGTAGAAGCACTTGGATCTACTGGAACGACTGGTGCATCCGCCAAGACCATTCCGGCATTTGCCAATACAATCGTTGAAATACTTAGCATTGTTAATAGTTTATTTTTCTTCATTTAGATTTTCCTTTTCTTTTATTTTATATAAGCTGTTTCTATTGGCTCTTTAGTGATGACAAAGCCATAGGGGCTGGATTTCTTTTCTTTGGCAACGAGTGTTAATCGAACGCTTTTGATTCCATCATTTTGCTTTAAGGCAAGAACATAGGTTGCCGTATATTCACCAGCTTCATAGCTAATTTTTTCAAGAATAACAGATTGCAAGGTTCCTTCTTTTGGAACTGTATATTTTGCATTCCCTTTATCCAAAAAATCAGTTAATAACTGTTTATTATTAGAATAGTAACTTGGTAAAAAGTAACGACTAAAAACATCCAACCGATGTTCTTGTTTTTGTAATTGAGTCGTTTTTTCTAACTCTTGATGCAAAAACTGAACTTGTCGAGTCGTTTGACTTTGATTAGTTAATATCCAAATGTTAATCCCTAAAGATAAACAAAGTAATAGGCTGGTTATTCCCAAAGCAAGATAAAGTTTTTTCATAGGATGAGAGGATTGTTTTTGTTGCTGAAACTCACCTCTTTGAATAGAAACTGCAGGGCTACGAATGTTTCCTTTGCTACGAACTTCTTCTTCGCTTGGAAAGAGCGGAAGAGAAATCTCACTAATATCTAAACTAGCTCGATAGCTAGGAAAAACTTGATTGATAAAATAATCTCTTTTTTCATCATAGCTATAGGTAGAGAAGTCAGGTGTTGTCAGAATAGATTTCATTAAAGGTTGCAACAAATTTTGATAACTAGCATCTATCAAAAGAGGTTGTACAAACACTTCTCCTTTCGTTGTAATTCCTCCACCTTCTCTCCGGCAAACAGAAACTTTTTCAATCAGAAATGATTCATATTCTCGCTTCATTTCTTGAAAAAGAACTTCTGCTTGTAAAAAGGTGAGGTAAGGAAGAGTTTCATCAAAATGAAATTGACCTTCAGCTAGAATATTCTCATCTAGCTCCTCTATTAAAGAATTTAGCTTTTCATCTTCTGCTGGAGAGTGGTTAGGAGACCAGCTAACTTTCACAAATAATTCATCTTGTATGGGACATTTCCTTGCTTTATTTAGAAGTTTAAATGCCATAACTACCTACTTTCTAACTTTTAACAAAGTTATAAAACCACTCTACAATGCTTGGACCAGTAGATACAACGATGATACCTATAGCAATGGCTAACCAGTGCTTTTTAATAGCTGCTTTTATTTCTCGTCCTCCTAAGCTATAGACAAGACCAGTAACAACAAGTCCCAGTCCAAATAGAAAAATGCTGATACCTTGTATTTTAGTGATTCCTTGTTGTGCAAGGTTTTTACTTTTTTCAAACGGATCTGCTGCATACACAATATGAGCAGATACACCTGTTAAGAAAAGAGCAAGGGAGGAGAAATAGATTTTACTTTTATTTCTCACTTTAGTTAGTTGTTTTGTCAAATATGATTTCATGATTTTCCTCCTTTATTCTCATTTGACTTCCTTATTTTAAGGGATAATAATTTTTTTGTTTTTAATGGGACAAATCAGAAAAATTTTTTCAGTTGAATAAATAGTTTGAATAATTTAAAACATTAAATTGCAATTGACGAGGGTCTTTTCTGGGATTACTTTCTTCTTTTTCTCCTTCTACTCGAATATGAACAATGTACTGATGGTCTTTTATATTCGGAAGCTTTAAAATAATATCTGAAATAGGAGCTTGAATTTTTCTTTTCAATAATCGTTCAAGGGGGCGAGCACCATTTTTAGAATCTGTTCCAATATCCACTAAATAATTCAGAACAGATGGGTCATAAGATAAGGACAATCCCTTTTTATTCGTCCGTTCCTCGATTTCTTTCATATTTTTTTCCACGATTTCTTCTAAATCTTCTCTTTCTAGTAAATTGAAAATCACTTTGTATTCAATCCGATTTAAAAATTCAGGACGAAATTCTGTTTTGAGTTCAATCTCCATGCTAGCTTCAAATTGGATTTGTTCCCGTTCTGTTAAATGACGAAGACTGCCTTTCATAGCCGCTTTTGTCAAAATCTTCTCTTGACCAATATTCGTTGTCATAATCACAATAGTATTTTTGAAACTGACTAATCTTCCGGTCGCATCTGTTAATCGACCATCATCAATCACCTGAAGAAGAAGATCATAAACGTCTGGATGAGCTTTTTCAATTTCATCGAGCAAAATAACGGAATAAGGTTTTCTCTTGACTCCTTCTGTTAAGAGTCCCTTGCTTCTACGATTTCTATCTCCAATCAATTTAGTGACATCACCTTTTTGGGAGTATTCTGACATATCAAATCGAATCAACGCTTCTTCATCATCAAATAATCCTTCAGCCAGAGCTTTTGACAATTCTGTTTTTCCAACTCCAGTTGGTCCTAAGAAAAGAAGGGATCCAATTGGCTTGTTTTCGTCTTGCATTCCAGCTTGACTAATTTTAATCACTTCTACAACAGCTTTGATAGCTTCATCTTGTCCTTTTACTCGCTGATGAAGCTTTTCTTCTAAAGAATTTAAGCGTTCTTTGTTTCCCTTTAAAACAGTAGTTACTGGAATACCGGTTTGCTTCTTCAGCACTTCTGCTATTTCCCGTTCTGTAACAAGTTCTTGTCCTTTTGAAGAAACGATAGTAGCAGCCTCATCAATCAAATCAAAAGCTTTATCAGGAAGAAAGCGATCAGGAATATAACGAGTAGATAGTTTTACGGCTTGACAAACAGCTTCATGACTGATCGAAACATTATGATAGTCTTCATAAATTTCTTTTGCTTGCCCCACAATTTCAATCGCTTGTGCAATTGTTGGCTCTTTAATGAGAATTGGTTGGGTTCTGCGTTCCAAAGCACGATCTTGTTCAATATACTCATGAAATTCATCTAATGTAGTAGCACCAATCAACTGAATCTCTCCACGAGACAAAGAAGGTTTCAGAACATTTCCTGCATCTAGTGATTCTCCGTTCTGACTCCCAGCACCGACCACTGTGTGAAATTCATCGATAAAGAGTAGATTTTGACCAGGAGTTTTCTTTAATTCATCAATAATGTTTTTCAGTTTTGTGATAAAACTTCCTTCGCTCTCATTCATTAAACTAGACAATTCAAGGGAACGGACAGTTAAGCCTTTTAATGTTTCGGGAACACGATCTTGTAAGATTTCCAAAGCTAATCCTTCTAAAATTGCTGTTTTCCCAACACCAGGTTCACCAATCAAGATAGGATTATTTTTCGTTCGTCTGCAAAGAGAGATAATGACAGCTTGAATTTCTTCCTCCCTTCCATACACTTGATAATCCTTTGGCTTTTGACTAATTTTTTGAGATAAATTCTCTGTAAATTGGTCTAAAAAAGGAGTCTTTGATGCTTGATTCAACTGCTCTCACCTCTTTCCTCAGTAGCCACAATCTGGTTCTTCAATTTTTCTTTAATCGCATCCACAAATTCTCGTGGGTTGATGTTTCCTTCACCAATTTGAGATAAGAAATTTTCCCATCCTCCTGTTGTTTCTGGATTAGAAAATTCATTATCATATAAAAAGTTAATCAGGAGATAAGCTTTATTGGTTGGTGTAAATTGACCTGTTTTCTTATCTTTTGTGACATATCCCCTATCTTGAATTGTCTGAATAATAGCCGCTTTTGTGGCTGGAGTTCCAAGACCATATTTTGAAAAAATAGAGCCAATCAACTGACTTTCTGTAATGCGTTTAGGTGGTTTTGTTACTTCTTCACAAACAGAAATCATACTAGAAACTTTTTGAGCCGCTTGATAATGAGGCAAGAAGACATCTTTTCGAATAGTTTGATTTGCCCACTCACTCCAACCTAAACGAACCATCTTTCTTCCACGTGTCACAAATTCTAAACCTTGATTTTTCAATTGAACAGTTGTTGTTTCATAGCGACAATCTTCCGCAAACATTAAAATAGTTCTTCTTGTGACTGCCTCATAAATCAAGCGCTCTTGGGGTGTCAAAGAAAGCAGATCAGGAATTTTTTCAGTTGGAATCAGCGCATAGTGGCTGTTTTCTCCAATTTTTTCAGGATTTACATAGTTTTTTCTTGCTTCAGGGTGTGCCACCTCAAAAGAACACTGTAATACTTGTTGATAAGTAGCTATATTACTTGACAAATAGTCAAATTCTTCTTGTGTAATATAGCGACTATCTGTTCGAGGATAAGACAAATATTTTTTAAGATAAAGCCTCTCTACTAATTGCTCTGTCATAGAAACATCAAACTTCCAACGTTTAGCAGCATACTCCTGCAAGTCAGACAAGCAAAATAGAGGAGGGGCTGCCTTTACATGTTCTTCTGATTCAATTGAAGAAACTGTAGAAATCTCTGACAAGTTTCTAGCTATTTTAAATACCTCTTCGCTATCATAGTAAGGTTCAGAGTTTGAAAAGACGATACCCGTTTGCTTATCTTCTAGCTGTAATTTCCAATAAGTCTGTGGAACGAAATTTCTTATGCTAATATCGTTTTCACATAAAATCCGAACTGTAGGTGTTTGAACACGACCAACTGAAAAAAGATTTTCTTTCTTCCGTAAGACTTTTCCTGAATGTTGAAGGGACAAAGTTACAAAAGGGGATAAGTTCATCCCTACTAACCAATCACTTTGCGCACGGGCTTCTGCTTCTAAATAATAGTTATAAGTCTCTGTTGGATCTCTTAAATTTTGAAAAGAGCGTTGTAACCCTTTTGTGGTCATGGAGTGAACCCACAATCGTTTCCAAATTTTTTCTTTTCCTCCTGGAATATGAGATAGAATAGAATAAGCAATCCGCTCCCCTTCACGATCAGAATCTGTTCCAATAAGAACACGATCTGATTTTTTAACTTCTTGATAGATAACATTAAAACGATTCTTGCTTTTCTTGTCGTCTTTTAAGTGCTGTTTAAAAGATACATCTAGTAAAGGGAGTTTTTCTAAATCCCAGTTGTTATTTGGAGGTTCATATTCAAATAGGTGTCCTTCTGCTGCAATGATATGAATTTCTCCTTCAAGGTAAGGACTCTGTTGAACAATCCATGTCATTCCTTTTTTACGACCTTCTCCTAATGCAGCTGCATAGGCTGTCGCCTGATCATCTTTTTCTGCTAATAAAACGGTAATCATTGTTTCTCCTTTGGATTGAATGAAAGGCTAAATTTACAGCCATATTAAGCGAATATTCCATCATTATAGTAGTGTTTATGGTTTAACTCACCATATAAAACTCGCAAGCCATTGCCACAATGCTGCAATGATAGGAAGGAGAAGACAGCATAGGTCAAAATACTTCATGAATTTAGCCGATTCTTCCTCTTTCTTATCTTCCTCTTCTTTAGCTAGCTTAATATTTTTTCTTTGAAGTTTATCCTCTATATCCATTTTGGCTCCTTTCATTTTTTAACATTAGTTTAAAGGATAATGATTTTTTTGTTTTTAATGGGACAAATCAGAAAAATAAAAAAGATACTCCAAAAAAGGAGTACCTATTTTTTACATTTTTAAACTTTTGTTTGGAAATCGAGAGCCAAAATTCTGTCCTCTATTTCTATTCATCTGATAAGGTTTTGTGTGTTTCTCAACACTTTTTATAACGCATGAAACAGTCTTATGAATACGAGTCATGGATTGATTTAACTCTTTATCATTCAAATCCTTCAATTGATTCGTCCAATGCGACATATACCGAATGGCTTTTTCACTGGTATCTAGCCCAAAATGCTTAGAAACCAAGTAACTGGTCATTTCTGCTTCCAACTCTTTTCTTCCAGATGAAAGAGAGACCTCTTTTTTTCCTTCATGAAAATTGTGCAGCGTAGCATGAGCTAACTCATGAATCGTTGTACCAATTTTCTCTCCGATTGAATTATCAGGATTTAATAAGATTTTCTGGTCATTTGGATAAAAAGCACCTTTAGCATTTCCTAAAACATGATGCTCATCTGTTGAAATAGCAACTCCAAGCTTTTGAGCATAGTCTTGAAGTCCTAGTAGAACTTCTTTTGTTTTAACTTTGTCTGTTTCAAAGTTGTAATGACGATTCGGCATCGCTTTAGGATAAGCTTCTGGTTTTAGATTCGTTTGGCTTAGTTCAAATACTTTATACAAGGTGAATTTCCCTTGTCCCGTCTCCAAATCTCGTACCTGAAATTGAACAACCTTCAGTTTTCCTTCAGCAATCAATTGTTTTTCTTCTAAAGAGGCTTCTTTTTTCTTCTTAAATTTTGGATGCCCTTTACCATTGATTACCTGTTTCCCATTCTCATCGAAAACCGGAATCATCTCTTCCATTACTGGACGAAAAAGTGTGATTTGTGCATGTTCTCCAGCTTTGACAGACAAGGTTTGTTTAGTTACCTCTTGACTATTACCTGTCCTCTTATTAGTAAAAGTATTAGTTGTTTGAACAACATCATCAGAACTGATTCCTAATGTTTCTCCTAACGCTTTCCATTGATTAAAGGTTGCTACAGCATTTGCTCCCGGCCATTGTGCTTGAACTAAAGCAGCATTTCTAGGAGATAGAGTTGGAAATTTACTCATAAAATCCATATAATGAGCTAACTCTTCTGGTGATTGAGTAAACTCACGAATCTTTTGAAAAGCTATTTCACTTAGTTCATAAGCAGAAGCTTTCGCATAATCAAATGGAACATCTGAAGAAAACTCTTCAACTGGCTTATTTTGTTGAGTCTCACCAACCTGAATTTCTTTCAGGAAAGTATCTATTTCTTCTTGTGAATAGAGACCTTTAGAAACTTCTTCTGAAAGAATCTGTTCAACTAAGCCTTCTAAATTATCCTCAATTTGGAAGTCATTTCCCCAGTCACTACCATAAGCTAGATAGCCAAGTATTTGATTTTCTTTTAAAACAGCTAAACTCCAAGGAGCAGGCTGTTCTGTTAAAGATTCAACAGCAGTTGAACTATGAATATCTAATTCTAATTGATAATCTTTTCCAAATGATTCTTGATGTGTATAAAGCATTCCCCCATCTGTTAGAGATGAACCCATCAAATCACTTTCCCTTGATAATTTCTCCTGAAGTTCAGGAATTGAAGCTACTAAAGCCTCTTTTCGGGTTTGTTTTGTAATCTCTTCAACACGTCTTGCCAAGCCATCTTTTAATTCTTGCTTGGGAGAAATTGCGGAGACTTCTTGACCCATTTCAGCATCTTCTGATACCGATTCAAGAACATTCAAAGGTCTGTCTAAGTCTTTTCCTAATTCCTGATTAAGGCTTTGATTTTCCAGCTGAGAAAGTTGTTCATTTTGTGGCTCGATTCTCTCAAGAATTTCTTCGTATTGTCTATTTTTTAAGACTGATAACATTTCCTCGCCATCATCCTTAACATAATCGTCATTGATAGCCAGTTGTTCTATTTGACCATTACGTTCACGGTAAATACCAAGAATTGTTTTTTCAGCCAAATCTTGTACATTGGTTGCCAATTCTCCTTTTAATTTCATCAAAGAAGCTGGTATTTTCTCATCCCCTGCATCTTTGAACAACAGAAGAAAATCTTCATCCTTCGATTTAATGGCTTCACTCATGTTCAAATTATGCAGTTTTTCAACACTGGTTAAATCATCTAAAACAAATGATTGTGGTTCTAAAATATCCTGTAGCATAGGAAGAACCTGTAGCTTATCTTTAATTGCATTACTGATTAACATTCCATCATAAAAACCATAACCAGACGCAAAATCTTCCAAAAAGTCTGCAGCTCCTTTTCCTTCTTCAAAAGGTCTAATTCCTGATAGATGAATAAAGTTTTCTTTTTGGAAAGTAACTTCTAAGATATTTTCAATTCCTCTATCTGCATAGATAAAACTAATCTTACTATCTGCAAGTTCATCTAAATACCAGCGTGCTGTAGATTGAATAGATGGTGCATATTGATTTAACCGCTTCAAATCTACTGGTGTTATTGGATGATAGTTTCCTATTCTTTTTTGCACTTCTGCATAATTTGTGGTAAAATGTAAGTAAGGATAGGATGATGTAGGGCGGCTGGTAACAGACCGTTCAAAGGTACTTGTTTCAAGTACGGGTGAGGTGCTACCTTCAGCTTCGGGCTGTAAAGAACCCGTGCCACCATTGGTCCTATCAATCATTTGCTCTTGAGCTTGCTCAGGAGCTTTTTTGATATTTTCAGTCACTTCTTGGATAGATGATTGATCGCCAAAATAATTCTGATCAATCTTTTTTGCAATGGTTAGGTATTTAGGAGGTAAATAATTTTCACACTTCTCTGATAATCTAGTAGTCGGATCCCCTAAATCAAATCGAATATCTTTTACAAGTTCGTTGTTATTCTCATCTAATAAAGCAAAGTAAGTTTTATCATAGCCATTTTGCAAGGCGACTGATTCTGTACGGCGACGAATCATTTCAGGATAGAAATCTTTTACAAACTCCTGATAAAGGACAATATCGCCTTCATGATACTTATTTGATAGAACCTGATTTTCCGAGAAATCAAAAGCAACTTGTAATTGGGGTTTCACCTCAACATGTTCTTTAATAATGTGTTCCTGCTGAAGAGACTGACGACTCAGCAAGTCCCCTACTTTCTCCTTTTCGTCTTCCGTTTTTGGCTGATACTTCCAATTTGAAGAAATTTGAAAGTTTCCTTCCTCAGTCAGCTCTAACGCAACTCTTCTCAGACCTTTCACAAAATAAGTATCAGGTCTTTTTTGCCATTGATTGACAATTCCTTCATCAATTAGAGATTGAGCTGCAGGCTGAATAGCCACACCTTCTGCTTTATTTTGAGCAGCTTCTAATCGTTCCAGTTCCTGACGATAACGTTTAATGGTCTCTTTAGTAAACATTGATTCTCCACGATCAGCTTTTTCGATTTCTTCTCTAATTTTAGGAATATTTTGTACACTCATTTCAAGACCATTTCCCTGACGGTTAAGCCCTTTTTCTTTGAGTTCTTTTTGGTATTGCAACTTTTCTACTCTCTCTTCTTGCTTTTTAATTTCATCCATTGTAGAAAAGACCTTATTTTCCAATTGCTCTTGTTTTTTAAAGAATGCAGCTCCATTTCGCTTATCATTCATTGGCTGACCGTTTGTTAAGTTTTGATGTTCTTGAGCCGCTTGAATTGAGTTATCCAATTCTCCTTTTAAACGATTTAATTTTCGTTGAGCTTGAGCCAAACGGCTATTGTCTTTCTGATCCTTTTCTTGTGTAATATTTTTCAATGAGTCTTCATTTAGCAGCCCCTTCTCTTGAACTATGTCCTTTTCTGGGGGAATAACTTCTACAGATCTATCTTTTAATTTATCTAGAATTTGTTCATATACATCTACTGAAATTTCAGTTTGTCCAGTAGAATGTTCAAGATATTCTAACAAGTGATAAGGAACTAGCTGATAAAAATAGTCATTATTTGGTGTATCTATCTGATTTGCAGGATAGCTAAGAATATTCCATGTATCTCGCCCTAAGCTGTTTAGTGGCTCACTAATAGACTTACCCCAATTCTCTGCTGTTAGACTATCTATCCGTTTGTTAAGATTGTAAGCACTGATTGCGACTTCTTCTGAGAAAATAGTAGAGGTGTCAGAACGTCCTAGTTCTTTTTGAATCCCTTTTAATAACTGGTACATTTGATTTTGTTCGGGCGTGCCTTTTTCTTTGAAACGCTCAATATTCGTTTCGTTAATACTTTCAAAGAAAGAACGATGCTCTTTTAGTGCATCTAACGCTTCCGGTCTCAGTTGCTGCATAGGGTAGCTCCAACCTGTATAGTTGACTAAAGTATAGAAGTAAACCTCGTCAGATAAATGAATACGTAATTGTCCTCTCTGAATCTTATTTTGAACACTCTCTGTTAATGTTTTTATATTTCCTGTTAGACTATCATAATTGAGTTTGTTGTTTTGTTGGTTTGAAATATTATTCATATTATTTTCCCTCTCAAGCATCTCTTGGCTATCTAATAAACTCTGAATTTTTTTATCAAGACGTCCTAATTTGCGTTCGGCTTGAGCTAGACGACTGTTATATTTCTTTTCCAGTTGAAAAGGGAGCTCTAAGCTTTCTGATGGATTTGAAAAATCCCAATCCATATTAAATTTAAAATAACTTTTTAAAAACTGTTCTAGATTACTAAAGACATAACATTCTTTCAATAATGATTTCTCTGTGGTAAAAAGTGAGTCCCAATCCTTTAGCACAATCTCTCCCAAGCTATCATATCCCATATTATCTACTAACCAAATAGTAGCATCAGGAAATGATTGATATTTAAATATAATGTCTTCATTCAAAGTTTGGGAAGAATTAGGAGAACGATAACCAGATTCACCACTTGGAAGCATGTAAAATTCTAACTGACCATTACTTTGATATACATGCCAATAATCGTTAAGTACCCTTTCTCTATCAAGCGTTATTCTTGAATTTATAAGTTCATCAATTTCTTCAACACCCAATTGTTTATTTGACGAAAATAAACTCACTTCAGCATCTGAGAGGTATTGCACGTTCTGTTGTGCGAGTTCTGTTGAAAAATATCCTTGGTAATACCAATCCTTTTCATCTGCACTATATACATGTTCTAGCGAGTCGGATTGATACATATTGTTTTTCAGAGCTTCATTCCAGTCGTTTTTTTCTTGAATGGGATCTAAAATAGGTGGAATATCAATTTGAATAGGAATTTCTTTCTTTAATAAATTCGTAATAAAATTGTGACCTGCCTCATCATTATCCACTGCTAAAGTAATCATGTCAGAACGTTTCCCATCTTTGAAAAATCCATTCTGAGCTGCAATATTGACACCATCCGCCAATTGCTCACGTGACCAATTAAGTGGTCGTCCTGATAATTCAGATTGTAATTGTGCTAAATGAAAGCCCACAGTTGATTCTTTTAAGCCATCCATAGCCACTAAGCGTACATCATTCAAACGCTCTTTATTCACTTGATAATAACTCATTAAATCAATTGAACTTTCTGCAAAAACAAGGCGTTTGGGATTTCCCACATCAACACTAAATCCTTGCATGCCATCTGAATTTTGAATAATTTGCTTCAAACGCCCACGTTCAGGATGTTGAACTCGATTTTCTATAATCCCTTGCAAACTAGCACCAACTAGCTTCCCGTCTAAGTCTTTATATTTAAAGACAATGACAGGTTCAAAATAATCTCCCTTTTTTCTAGTAGCTTCTGCCATTTTTCCAGAAGCTAAAAAGAAATTGATTGTTTCATCAGAAAGACCTCTTTCGTTTTTCAAATAGTTTCTAGCAGTTTCAAAGTCAGGATGTTCATATTTTTCCATAAGATAGCGGAATGGTTCTTGTTTCTCTTGCCTCCCACTAGAATCAAATGTTTTAAAGACACCATCATTTAAATAATCAATTGCTTGATTAAAATTGATTTCTTTTATTGTTTCAACCAAAGCAATCACATCACCACCCTGATCTCTAGAAAACCATTTCCAAACGTTTTTATTTGGAGTAATGACTAAGCTATCATGTTCTTTCCAACGATAATCACGACCAGCTCTTTCTAATTCCATTCCTAATTGTTCAGCAACATCCAAAATATCACGTGAACGAGCTAAATCTACCCTTTCTTTTCGACTTTTACTACCAAAATTTGCTGATTTCGAGGTTGTTTCGTTTACCATATTTAAACTCCTTTCTCTTTTTAAAAGCATTCATATTCTAAGCAAGGTTCTGCTT
The DNA here is from genome assembly GCF_001809055.1 of Streptococcus sp. HMSC034B05. Classification (NCBI taxonomy): domain Bacteria; kingdom Bacillati; phylum Bacillota; class Bacilli; order Lactobacillales; family Streptococcaceae; genus Streptococcus; species Streptococcus sp. HMSC034B05. Next base: position 77,556 of record NZ_KV795621.1, read on the forward strand.
CTTCTGGCTGAAGAAATAGTTCTTTCGGTAATTGAACTAACTCACCTTTACCAAGAGATTGAAATAGCTCAGGATTATCCTGATAACTAATAACCATCTCTAAATCCTTATTTTTACCCAATCCTTCGTAGAGGACTTGATAAGTTGATGGATTAGTAGAACGAATCAACCAATCTTCATCAAAATCAAATTTTTCAATTTGAACATCTGGAAAATATAGTTTCATAATGAAAACTCCTTTCAATTTTACTTTTAGTGTAAGAGATAATTAAAATTCTTGTTTTAATGGGACATTTCAGAGTTAAAAATCGCCACAAAAAAGCCTTCAAGATAAACTTGAAAGCCCTTTTTTATTGATTCAATTAACAAGTGACGTTAATAGGTTCTCCAGTTTGCCAATCATATCCTCTCTTAGCCAGCATTCTTCTTGCTGCCTGGACTGATCGATTATCTGGATGTCCTTGTGCTATCTTCAGCGATTTCTGGATTCGTGTAGGTGGTTTTATTTTTCCAAAAGCTACTAAGTTATCATATTCTTGTATTGCTTTATTTCGTCTATCGTGATAACTATCAATATTTATTCTAGCTTCTTTCGTGAACTTTTCTCTTTGCTTCCCACTCGAAAAGTTTCTATTTCCTCTCATCTTATCCTCCAAATAGTCACTAATTGGAAAACTTAGTCCTTGAAGTCCAAGAAATTCATTTCTAGATAGTATCAGTACTTCTGTATCTACCATATTTAAACTCCTACTTTATTTCTATTTCATCCAAAATATAATTCTATATCCTGTTCACTATAACCAGATTTCTTCGCAATCCAAGCAAAATCACTATATTTCTTAATTTCACCTGTTAAAAGATTTTTTCCCTCTAACCAGACAGAATCATCATTTTCTTGTAGTGATATAAACTCAATTTCACCAGCTGAAACTAGAATCTTCTTGCCAATAAATTTTGATAAATTTCCTTTTTTAACAAGTTTGGCTGATAGTTGACTAGTCGGTGTTTCTATCGCTTTCATTGAATCGTGATATTGAGCAATAAGCGCTTTTGCATTGGCAAGTTCTTGAGTTGCTTTCATATCAACCGTATAACCATCTTTTTCTAAGATAAGCTCTGTTCCTGCTGAAAAATAACTTGTGTTATTGTCTAAAATTAGTCTTAAGTTGTATGAGGCATAATTATATTGATTTTTTCTCATTCCATATGCCCAAGCGGTTTCACCGTTCAAACCTTTTGAATCTGTAAGCCGTACTTTTGTATAATTTGATAAGTTCATTATTGATCTCCTTTTATTGTTTGTGTTTGTTGTTATTTAATAAATTATTTAACTTCTTATGTAATAATTATACCACATTTAGTCGTTTTGTCAAGAAAAATACATAATAAATTAAATAACTTTTTGTTTATTTTTATCATTCGCATAATGAAGCCAATTAACATTTGATTTAAATAAAATTATCATACTTGATAAACGAATCTTAAGGGTTAATTTCAAATAATTCTTATGGTATAATAAAGTTTGGGAGTTACTCTCTAACAACATGACGTACTAACATACTTTTGTGAGTGCGTTTTTTATTTTTGGACTTTATATTTGTTGCGCTTGCTCTTCTCTTTCAGCACGTTCATCGGCTCTTACTTTTTCCATAAAGGCTCGCATATTTCCTTTTTCCGCATTTTTTAAAGCAAGAGTCAAACCACGCATAAAATCTTTTGATATTTTTAAAGGTGCTTGACTTTGTTGCAAACTCAATTGTCTTATCTGCTGCTTTTCTTGCATACTTTTAGAAACAGCTTGAGCGATTTTACTTTGTTTCTCACTTTCAGATTCAGGTAATAATTTCCGATATAATTTTTTTAATTCAGAAAAATGAATGGCGTTTTCTTTTTTTAAGTTTTTTATTTGACTATCATCTTTAGTCTCAGCAATAATTTGGTTATTGTTGTAAATACTATGTTTCACCTGAAAAATAGTCACATGCGTCTTTAGTTCATCTATATAGCCCTCTTTTGTCATCTCCTGCCCTTTTAATAGGGAAAGGATACTTTTATCTTCAAGATACGAAACAGCTCTTATTTCAGCATTTAAACGGTTTATAGGGAGTTGGATTTTTTCAGCCGAAGCTTTTGAAATTGAAAATTGGACACTATCTTCAAATTTTTGAGATAGTTTTTCTTTTTCTGCAAGCTCCCCCTTTTTTAGTTTAAAATTCGGAGTCAGTTGAAATTCGATATGTTTTAGTCGCTCTTCTATCTCTATTTTTTTAAAAGTAACAAAAGCTTGGTCATTCTTTAAAGGGTTCATCTGCTCTAATAAACGTTTTTGAATTAACAAAGTTGCCTGCTGCTCTTTTAACAAACTTAATTTTAAAGCATAGCGGAAAGTTCCTAATTCCTGACGCTCTTTCTCTGTTCGATTTGCTTTATTTTTAGCAGCATCCACTAGCTCTTTTAATTCATCTGAAGATAACAAAGATAACTGTTTCAAATTCATTCTTTTATTCAGAACATCTTCTTGTACTTGACTAATGTCGTAAGCTTTAGTTGGAACAAAAGTTGGCTTCCCAGCTTTGTTTCCATTAACTTCAGGTTTTAAAATTATAATGGGTATAGCTTCTTCAGGGACAAGATAGCCCATTTTCTCCCAAACATCAGCTAAGTGTACAAACGTAGCATCTGGACACTGTTGTCGAATCCTTTCTTGATTTCCTTTAGAAAAGTCTTCTATATTATTTTTAGGTTCGACATTGGCAATTCTAGGCACCTCTTGCTTAAATTTTTGTAGAATCTGATTTCCTAAACGCTCTCTCAATTCATGTTCTCTTCGATGAATCAATTTTTCAATCTCATACCCTTTAGACTGTCCTTGGCTGCGAACAGCTTTTCCGTTCACGTATCGCAGCTTTTCGTAAGTTTGATTTTTTTCAGCTGAATAAACTCCTTCGTACATTTCTAAAAATTCTCTTGTTTCCGTAAGAAATTTCTGATAATCTTCTTTCCCTTCGTTTTCAAAGTAGGAGTCAAGATATTTGTTTATAAAGAATTTACTGACTGCAAAATCTTTCGCATTAGAAGCATACCGCCATTGTTTTTCAAAAGGCAAATGATTATAAGCCTGCTCCAAAAAATTTTTTTCAGCTGAAAGCGTCACTTGATTATTTTTAAAAACATTTGTTAAAAGATCAGATTTGAGATTAGCCAAAACTTGTTCTTTTCTGACAATCATATTACGAGTCTGTTCATTGATTAGTCCATGAAATACATCACTTTTTAGCTGCTTAATAGTTTTTTGAGAAAAGTTACCTCGATATTCCATTCGACCACGTGGACGATAAAAAATCTTTTCCCGATTTGAATTGATTTCAGAAAGTCCAATATGAACATGAATATTATCTGTATTGAGGTGAATATTTCCCCACCAAAAAGCTGAATCTGAAAGTCCTTCTTTTTGAATGACTTTTGGCATAGCTTCACGGATAACATTTTTAATTGCTTGTTGATCAACATGACCAGTTGCTTTATCATACAACCCTTCTTGAGACAAAAATTCATTATCAAACGAGATGACTCCTTGCCAAAGCAATGACCCATTTTGATAAGCTTCTTCTAAATTTCTTTTTAATTGATCCACACGTTTTGTTTGAAGATAATTAGCATCTTGATTAAAGACAGCAGTCCATTCCTGATTTTGTTGTTCAGTCGCATAAGAACGATTCATATAATCAATGTATTCTTTAAAATTTAAATTTTGTTCAGGAACAGCTTTTTTGATTTCTTTAATTTGTTCTTCTGTCAAATCTTCAATCACTTGCTTGTGATTTTCTAAAGATAAATCATTCTCTAATTCAACAGCTTCATCTCGATTTGTATAGTCAACATACTGAGCATTTGCCTCAGTATATTGCAGCATAAAAGTGATGTTTGGACTCGTTATTTCACTCACTTAAAACCTCCTTAATGAGAATGTTTAATAGTTTGACCTCGTGCAATGTCTTTCTGAATCACATCCTGAATCCGAGCTAATAATTCGTGTTGTTTAGAATCTAATTTTGAATAAATTGATTCTAAATCCTGCACATCCCATTCCTCACCCTTTGTGATTGAATGGAAATTAGTTAATTCAAGATAAAGTAATTGATCCATCTGCTTCTTCAACTGTTTAATTGCTCTTTGACTTTCATCTGGAGAATTTTCAACATCTTGTTTCAATTGAGCCATTCGTTCAAAATAACTCATTTCGTTTCCTGTTTCAATGAATAATTGATAAAAGGTTCCCAGTAGAATTGTAAATGTCGCAGAAACTGTCTGTTTGTGAGAAAGAAATTTATTTTCTTCTCTTCCCAAATAGGCAACAACTTCTCCAAACTTCTGCAAATTTTTTTCGTTACAATAAATAGATAATCTCGATTTCATTTGTTTTATCGTACTCCTTTTTTATTTTATTTGTGATGTTCCTGTTAAATAATTTATTTCATAATTTGGTTGAACATTGAAGATATAAATATCAAATGAGATAGTTTGGTCTTCAATACTTTGCGCTTCTATCCGAACTCCTCGACAGACTAATTCAACATTTTTAAAAAGCGGGGTCACTCGATAACGTACATGATGACCTGTTGTCTTAATATACTGAGCAATGATATTTTCATAATAAACCATCGAATTTTTTTCAGCCGAAAAGTTAGCATTCAATGCTCTTGTTCCAGTAAATAAATTTTTAACATTCGCATTTTCACCACTCAATTCAAAAGCAATTAGGTGTGATCGATTATATAAATAATCCTTTTTTCCGTTAAAAATAATTTTTTTATTTTTCCAGCCAGAAGGATAAACAAAAGAAATGTCTTCCCTTTTTCCTTGCGGCATAAGTTCTCTCCCTAACATAGCATTCGCTTCACCAACTCGTCCTAAAAAATCTAAATCTGAATAATGTTCCCAAGCACCTTTTTCTAAACTCAATTCCTGAGAAGTGAATTGAGCTTTTTTATTAACATATATCACTTGTTGTCTGTCAAAAACTTTTTTCTTCAGAGCAGTATTTTGTTTTTGATACTGGTCTTTGATGGCAAAATTTTTTTCTTCAGGTGAATCAGTAAAAGCCAATTGCTCTTTAATATCATGTTGGGTAAAAACAGTAGTTAATTGCTCACGATTTTGGGGCTGAATTAAAAAAATTACAATAAAAATGAGAGCAATTACTGCAAATTTATTTTTCTTCATCTATACTCCTTTCGATTATTTTTCTGTTTCAAGAGCATCTAAATCATCTATAAATCGTAGCCAATCTGTCGTCAATTTTTCGACAACTTCTTGTTTCGCATCCAAACTAATTTGACGAATTTCATTTTTCAATAATTGATCTAAGATTTCTTTTTGTTGAAATTTAATTTCTGATAAAGTTTTCGCAAATTGATTCTGATACAAATTCAATCCATCATTGTTTACGATGTTTTGAAGTTGGTCAAGCATGAATTGATTAAAGCTAGAAAACTCATATTTTTCGCAAATCAATTCAAGTTGAGAAAATATTAAATTAGGTACAGTCCGAATTTTGATTTCTCTAGTCATCACTTTCTACCTCACCCTCATATTCTAGCCAACGAGAAATATGATTGGCGTATTGATCCATTTTATCTTCAAATGTTTTCAGTTGCTCTTCTTGTTTTTGAACCTGCGCTAAAATAAAATCATTAGTCAATTTCATATTTTCTAAATGACTCAAATATAAACTTTCTGAATGATTAAATTGTCCTTTCGCAATTTTTTCACGACAGACAGAAAGTAGAAACTGATTGAACGATTTTGCCTTTGATTCTTTCGCTAAAGCTTTCAAATAATTCACTTCGTTTTTTGATAAACCTCGGATTAAAATATCCATAATTTTATACTCCCTCTATCTTTTTATTTTTATTATTTTGAAAGAAAAATTATATTCTAATTGATACAAAACAGTGCCCTTCTTTTTTCTTTTGACGAGGCAAAAGCCAAAAGAAGCAAAAAAGAAAACCTCAAACTCGCAACATCACGAAAACAAGTTTTCTATTTTTGCGGTTTTCCGTCACCAAAACATTCCAGCAGGGCTAATGCCCTCCTGGTGTTTCAGGCTTGGAAAAAGAGCATAAGGGAAACTGTCCCCACGTTCCGTGTGGAGTTGATAGTATCAACGTTTCTAGTGATATCAATTTTCTCGGTTTCACCTACTTTTACATACACTAATAAATACATTTACTTACACTGTGTGTTGATATCCCACACCAAATACATACATTTACATACCTTTCTATTCCGGAAAAATAAATCATCATATCATTTATTCAAGAGTTAATTCTGATGATTTTCAACTGAGAAGTCTTGCGTTTTTGCTTCATTTTGTTTTGCTTCTTCACGAGCTTTTTTAGCTGCTAAACGTTGTTCTTTTTCCTCTTCTTTTACAAGTGTTAATTCAGATTTTAACTTAGATAAAACTTCTTCATACGACAAATTTTTATCTTTTTTGAATTGAATTTGCGTATAAATTTTTCCAATTTCTTTTTGAAGAGTTTCTTCCGCAAGTTTCTGTTCTGCTTCCAAAGCGATAACTTTTGCCTTGGCTTCTTCAAGCTCTGATTTAATTTTATTGATATTCTTTTTTGCCATTTTAGCACTCCTTTATATTCTATTTTATTTAGTATAAGAGATATTCTTTTTTTTATTTTTAATGGGACAAATCAGAAAAATAATTTTTAACCTGACAAAAATAAAAATTATTTTAATATAAAAAGACACCCCCTAATATAATTATTAGGGAGCATCATATTTTAAAAATCTTTCTTCAGTAAACCTTCACCGTTTTTCGTAAAAGCAACATTTCGACTGAGTTTGAATTTAATGAATATATAACCGAAATCTTCTTTTATTCCAAAAGGAAAAACTCTAAAAACAGGATAATAAATTGTATCCAAATCAATAAAAGATCGTTCATTTTCTTTCTCAAATTGGACTGCTTTATAGCTAATAGCTGTTGTCACTTCTTTATTTAAAAAGCTCAACTCTACCACTTCTTGATAAGGTTTTTTGATCACATGTTGGTTTATCATTTTCATTCGTTTGTCTGCATCATTTTCATCCGCATCTGTGTAAAGATTGCACTCTGGAGGTAGCTCATCTGTTGTTTTTCGGATTCCTAAATAGGCTTTATTGAGTACATTTTTGAAGAGATAATGTTCAAATAATCTTGGTTGGATAACGATTACCAGTATTGCCAAAACAAGACTAATGAACCAAACCGTAAAGAAACGATTGACCAAAAATTCTGTCAAAGCATGTTGCTTAATATAGACATTACCAGCTAGAAAGAATAAGCACATCACTCCTAACAAAAGAGGTTTTTTCAGCCGTTTAACTTCTTTTGAAAGAAGCGTATGGACAACATCTGTTGTTATTTTAACCATAACTATCAATTCTAAAACGTTCACCGTAAAAAATTGAATATCTTGTGGCATGTAATAGGTCAACAAGCCTAAAAAGACGGCTGAGAAAAGATAACATTGCCCCTTAAACAAGAATTTTATAAGCCAATTCAAGACACAAATCAATGATAATTTGATTCCATTCTTATTTAGTTCTTTCCATTTTTGAGTGTAATTTTTCATGATTTTTTTCCTTTCAATTGAGCTTAATTGACCAATTTGTTTCCTGCAAAAATAATGAGTGTATCTTTGATTTTTGCGAAGTTGCTCCATAAATCTCCATCTAGTCTCTTTAGATCAATAACATAAATTTTACAATCATCCCAGACAGGATTCTTAATAGTTATTGTAAAAGCTTGTTCATCTATGATAATTGCCCCTATAGCAAGATACATTGAAGAAAACATGTCCCCTGTATGTCCAGGCTCACTATTATAAGTTATTCCATTTTCATCAATGTCTAACATCACCCATCTTTGTTTTCTAAACAATCCTTTTGTACTTGTAAATACTACACGATGTTTTCTAATAGGTTGTTGTCCTTTTGGTGCGAGTTTACCATATATTTTTTCCATAATTTTACCTCTTTACTTCCGCATTTTGTTATTTCATCTCTACAGTCTCTATCGGACTTGAAAATTCAAATGTACCATCTTTGATAGCTGCCTTTTTCTTTTCTAACGAAGCTGTTTTTTCTTTTAAAATATCTATATTTTGGTTAGCTGTTTCAATAGAGCGATTCTTCGTTTCTGTATCAGAATCAATCTGCTCAATGTCTTTTTGATTCTTTGTTAAATCATCACCTGATAAATATTTTGCTTCTGTCAACAAGCTTTCTTTAGAAGACTCATTATCTTTGATGAGTTCTTTTAGTTTTTTTATCGATTGAGTCAATTTCTTCATCTGCTCTTTTTGAAAACCAATTTCTTCTTCAATTTCTTGAAGAGCAAATTCTTCACGAGAAATATTTTTAACAGTTGCTATTTCCATTTTTTTGTTTTGTGGAGTGACAAAAAATTGAACCACATTTTCTGAAGATTTATCTTCTTGTTTGAAGCCTTTAAAATCATCATCTGATGAACTAGATGGCGTAGAAATATCTACATCAATTTGATTTGTAGTCACTCTATTATTTTTAATATCAATCGCAAAAGCTCCAAAACCTTTCGGAACATTTTTGATAATGACGGATATTTTTTTATCAGTAATTGGAATTACTTCCATACTTGTATCAGAAGATTTATGTTGTGCATATAGTTTCCAATTCAACCTTTTACTATCTATTCCACGTGCAATAGATGAAGTAGAATCCGTTGTTTCAAACTGAAGAACAATCACTCCTGTTTTTGGAGAATAGATTTGTTTAACTAAACTAATTTCTCCTGTTCCATTTTCAAATACTCGTTTAGTCGCAAGTTGATCCGTTGTAAAAGTTTGACGTTGTGGGGAGAAGATAGCTCCTAATAACAGACTGAACCAGGCAGCTAACATGAGAGAAAAAGTAATCAATTTTCGTTTCACAACATTTTCTTGACACCATTCTTTTATTCTGTAAAAGAATTGAATAACTGAACTTTCTTGAAGTTGTTTAATCAATTGTTTTATTGTATCTATCATTTTTCTTGCCTCCACTGACGAAGATGAATTTTACTATCTGGATAAATGATTTTTAAAAGCATCATCAACACTAAAGAAGCTCTGTAGATTCGTTTCTCTTGTTCAAAGTTCCGAATAATCATCACATGAAAAAGTGGAAAAAACCAAGCTGTCAGCAGAGCAGACATTGTGATAATATGCCCGATAAAATTAAATAAATTACTCACGGAATGCCTCCTTTATTGCTTGTTTATTAGCTGTGAAATCTCCCTTATTGTTCTTTTTAGCATACAAGTAAGACTTGATAACTCCTTTACGAATAGAGACTACGGTAGCTGCTTTATTTACGTCATATTGATGCACTAATTTTTGTCCCTCTTTTGTTTGAATATTGATATAAAACGTTGGATAATCACTCTTACTAGCAGCTTTAATCACTGCATTTTTAGCAGCTCGACAATAAGGACAAGTCTTTTTATAAAAGACAAGCTGAACATTTTGCTCAAGTACTACATCGTTGTATTGCTTTTGAGTTAAATGACTGTCATAAGGGGTATCAAACTGGAAACCGCTATAAATAGCCATACCAAACAATAAAACCAATCCAAATATTCCGATCAGAAACATTAGTTTATCTTTCACCATGATTCCCTCCTTCTTCTTCAAGAAAATCAAATAAATTGCCTTGAATCATTTTAAATTGAGCCAATTCTTTTATTTGGCTGTTTAATACTTGAAAAGTATTTTGCATTTTCTTTTGGAGCTTTGGATCAAAAGAATCAAAGATCTGAACAATTGGAAGCATTGGAAGATGATCATTCTTTTCAGCTTTCAACAGACTAGATACAACATTGTCTGATTTAATAATATGATCTACTCGAATTAAAGCAGGAATACTTGTAATGATGTCTTGGTTTTGATAGAAGGTCAAACAAATATCTCCTTCAGCAATAAATTCATAATCAGAATGTTGGTCATCCATTTTAAAATAATTAGCATCTTCTTCTTGACCTACGCCTGTTAAATAATAGCCACGAAGAATTTTATATTTCTTTTCAGTCATTTCTACTCCTTCTTTCTAACTGACTTTATGAAACCGAAACGGTGCATCATAGTAATTTGGCAAACAAGTAAACTTCTTAGTTGTCGAAATAGGCTCTTCATTGTGGTAGTGCTTCTGAATATACTGACAAGCCAATCCTTGACTTTCAAAAACCAAAATCTTCTCTTCACTATCACGAACATAGTCCCCTAATAAAAAGCTAAAGATGATATATTTCATTTGTTTTCCTCCTTGTACGTTTTTAACAATTCTCTGTCTTCAGCAAGTCTATCCTTATCAATACTCTCTACAATATAGATTAAAGTGATAGTAAGGAAATAGCTTATCATGATTAGAAAAAAGTAGGAATGTGCGTATTTTTTTCTCAATTTCGGAGCTGTAGAAATAAAATGAATTTTATCATCTACTGTACCGAAACCGGCTTTAGATGTATAAGTAACATAAGTATTTGACAAGAAAGGGACTTTTGAAGGAGAAGAATACCAACAAAGTTTGGTATAGGTTTCCAAATTGATAGGAATAGCAAATACATCTTTATTTTTATCATACTGACTCAGAGTAATTGTATAAATCGTTTTTTCAGTTTTAGTTCCAATGCCTTGAGTTTGGCTTGTCAGCCGAACAATCCGATAAGTATTGTTATTCTGAATTTTATTAGCAGCAAAAATGTCTATTAGACAGTAACTAATGATACCAAGCGCAATGAAAAGAATTGTACTTCTCACAAAAGCTGATGCAAATAAATCTCTATTTATTTTTAATTTCATTTTGACTTCTCCTTATCCTCCTAAAATAGTTCTAACTGCTTATTAGGCTGAAAATTCATCCAAAGAACCTCTACTCTTTTCAGACCACCCTCTGCCAGCGATGCAAACTCTATTCTTTCCCAATTAGATAACCGTTTATTATAAAGTTCGCTATCATAACCGCTAAGTAATATTTTTGCCTTAGATTGGTTCAGTTCTCCTAAAAGTTCTATATGATCTTTATCTTCCATCTCAACAGTATATTGTTTTCTAGCTCTAGTACTTAATACGTATGGTGGATCGACATACATACAAACATCTTTTCGACTAAATTCTTGAATTAAATCTAATGCCGGGCGCTTTTCAATTTGAACTTCTTTTAAGCGCAAGGCTGCCTCTTGAATAATTCCAGGTAGTTCATTCCAATGCTTAACTGCATAAGACCGTTCACGACCATTAACATCTCGCTTCCATCCTGATTTCTCTGTATTTCTAAAACCATGTGACATCATGGAACGAATGAGGAAACTAAGAGCTTTTTCTATTTCATCTTTTGGACGAAATTCCCAAGCTCTATCATAAACAGCTCGACTATAAGGAATTAAAAATACTTTTTCGGCCAGCTCTTCCGGACAACTCTGAATCACTTGAAACAAATTGACGACATCTTCATTCAAATCATTAACCGTTTCAATTGAACTTGAAGGTTTATTAAATAAAACTGCTCCACTTCCAAAGAATGGTTCTAAATAGCTCTTATGAGCTGGAAACAATTCAATAATCTTATGTGCTAGGTTCCATTTACTTCCTGGATACCTTAGAATTGATTTCATAATTACTCTCAACCTTCCTTTTCATATAATTCAATAATGAATCTCATATCATTATTTAAAGCTACAAAATCCTCTTCAGTAGAACTAGTATGTAGCAATAATTCATATTGACCTTTACAAAGTTCTCCTAAGCTCTTATTTATGTTTATAAGCTGATAAAGATTTTGTTCTATCTTTTTTCTTAGTTTTTCTAGCATAGAAATATTCTCCTACTAACAGATTATTATTTTTTTACATCTATTTTTCTGCTCACAAATTCCTCACGGTATCTTAGATATAATGTAATGGGAGTTTGCGGGTTTTCGATCTAGCCTACGTCAACCTCAAACAAAGAGACTTCTCGAACCTGTTTAAAAGCCATCTCTGCTCTTTGAAGTACCTGTTGGATAAATCCTAATCTTTCTTCAAAGAAAGTGGCTATATTGGCAAAATAAGCTTCCTGACGCTCTCTTTTAATCTGAATAACAGATAAAAGAACAGATTTGATAGAAGCAATTCGAATACCTCCACCTCGACCGGATTTTACTTTCAAAAAGATTTTTTGTTCTTTCTTCAAAACTTTCAATACCTTATCTAAACTTCTTTCTGGAATTGATAGTTCCTCTCGTATCGCTTTCTTTGTCGTCTCAAGAAATGGATCAGTATCTTGTGACAGACTTTCTAAATAGTTCATGACATCACTTTTCCATTCATGCAGATGACTATTTTTTCTTGCTTGTCGAGGTTTCTTAAACTTCTTCCAACCTTGTCGAATAAAAAGATCACTAATTGTTAGTTTCTTATCCACCCAAGCTTTACAAAGCAAGAGAACAAAATCTCTACTAGCAGCTTCGTATTTTCCAGAATAAGCACTTTTGACAACCTTCAGACATTCGTCCTGAGAGAGTGGTTCGTCCAATCCTGCATTGAATTGTCCCAAAACTGTCTCACAATCGCCCTGAGAGACACCTGATGAATAGTTCGCAAGCGCTAAAGTGAATAAGACATTGTTTCTTCCCATCAGGGCTTTAGCTCCCTTGATATTTGATTCATTCATCAGCATTCTATACCAGGGCTCATCAATTTGTTTTTTGCCTTCCGTTCCTGTGATAACAGTTAGATTTGCTTTCCGTTTTGAAAAGCTAAATTCTGACTGTTTCATAGACCATTGAAGCCATTCTTCAAACGAGTAGGTATACTCTTCAAAAAAGAATTCTACGTTGTCTGTTCGAGGAATTCTAGCGATTCCAAAGTGATTGCAGGTTAAGTCAACTGGAAGATGTTTACTAAAATGATTTCTTAAATTCTGAGAGATCTCTTTCGCAACTTTGATGACTTTGAAATTTGAATGAGCAGTCACGTAAGCTGGCTCTTTCAGTGCAAAGTAAGCTTGATAACCTTTGTCAGATTTTAAAATGAGCGTTGGCATAAATCCTAAATCCATTGCCACATTCAGGATGTCTCCAGAGGACATTTCTTCAGCTGATGAAGTAATATCAAAGTCAATGTAAAAGGTGTTAATTTGTCTAAGATTCTCTTCATTGTGTCCTCGTGTAATTCGTCGTTTTTTGTCACTATAAGCTCCATATCGATAAACATTTGGTGTCCAATGAGTAAATCTATCTCGATTCTCTAGAATCGCTTCTAACGAGGTTAAAACGACTCCAGTAGCATGAACCATATCATCTTTAGAACGATAGCCAAAAATAGAACCTTTATTCTCTTCTTCAGGAGAATTTTTAGGTCTTAATTGACTGTTCTTAAACTTATAGTTTCTAATCCCATTTTTTAAGATGAGATGGTAAATTGTCTCTAGCTGCATAATTCTCCTTTGTCTTTACCCCAACCATAGTAGCAATGGCTACACATTGTTTCTTCTTCAGCTGAAGAGATGAGTTTTAGATGGCTATTCTTAAATTTTTTTGTTCTTAATCCGTCTTTTGTGATGATGGATAAGCATTTTAATAAATCAATCTTTTTCATGATTTTTAGGACTCTCATATCCCTTCACTAGTTATAGTTTGAAGTCAAATACACTTACAAAATATGGTGCCAACTCAATATATGAGAAGTACATCATTCCCCCTCCTACAATAATTAAAAAGATACTCAATATCCATCCCAAAGCAGTTAGATGTACATAGAAGTCTTTCTCACCAATCAAATCAAATCCGATATCTGTATTTTTAGCTATAATAAATGCTCCACTGAACGAAATGCACACTCCTATAACAAACAATACAATAAACAACAAAATCATATAATTTCCTCCTCATTTACTAGAAAAGAGAAGGACAATATTCATCTACCAATATCCCATATACTTTTTCAAACCAATTTTCTAAAGCGAGCACCTGTTCGAGTGTCGTATTTGGACTTCCAGCAGATAGCATACTACGGTATATATGAACCATATTCCAATCATTATCTTTATTTTTTTCAAACTGAGAACGATTATCTTTTATCCCTTTAGGTGGGTAACTTCGACTATAAAAAATCCTCATTATGTTCTCCTTTCAGTTTCATACTTCCTGGTAAATAACTTTTTGACTTTGCATAACCAGCTTGTAAATCTTGCTTATTATAGATTACTGCAGGATGAGTTTCTACATATTGACTACGTTTCCATTGACTACGCAGTCGTTTAGCAGATCGATTCATCTTTTTTTCGATTTCTGCAAAACGAAAGCCTAGTTTAAGGTATGTTATAGCATCTTCTTCAAAACTCTCTTTATCAGATTGCTTTCTAACTTTTGTTTCAAAAGTATTTTCTGTATCATCTTCTCGAATACTTATCTGATATTGAATGTAGAGGCTTCTCATCTCTTCTATTTTCTTTTGCCATTGTGGGCTATAGCGTTCACCTGAGTACTTATTTACTAATTCTCTTACTGGACTTTTGAACTTTAGCTGAAATCGATCAAATTCTCCTAAATCAGCGAACGGGTCAATGAAGCCTAATGGTTCACTCTTTATCAACTGTTCATAAAAAATATTTTTTTCCATAGCTATCACTCTTCATTCATACTTTAATAAATATTTGGATAGTCAATACTGAAATAATGTGACTTAATTTCTTAAAACTAGTAATAAGGGATTTTTATATTTCATCAACACTTCTCCTTTCCTACTTGTTTTAAACAAACAAAAAGAGAGTTGAATAATCAACTCTCTAAGTTACTTAAACATTATAAATATTGAATTTTTTTCTGATTCTACAAACTCTTACCACTTAGTAATAATTTTTATAATTAGAACGAAAATCTATTCTTTTTAGTTAGCAGATTTATTAAATTATTGGAAAAATAAAAAAGCAGACCATAAAGATCTGCTCTAACTATCTTATATTTATTATGCTTTTACAATTGGAATCCAAAGTTCCATTTTGTAATCTTTGCTATCCATATCCCCTTCATAATAATATTCAAAGTCAGGTTTTCCTGAATGGACATAACCATGTTCTGGGAAAAATACTTCTATTGCATATTTCCAACCATTATGAATACATTCCGGAACACTTCCTGTTAACTCTACAATAGCATATTCTGCTTCTTCAACTTTCAAAACATCTAAGCCCATACTTTTTGCTTTATCTACATCTGTAACGATGTACCCTGCTATGTAATTAATAGTACTTGGTTGTTCTACATTGTGACAAACACCGACACTTTGACCTTCTCCCAATCTTGCTAATTCATCATGACGATATTCTCCATATAGTTTATTCCAAACACTCGGACATAATGATGAATTGATATTTTGTTCATTCCTACCTGCAACTGTAAATGAATTTTTCTTTTGAATTGTGATGTTCATACTTCTTCCTCCTCTTACACTTAGTGCTAGCTGCACTCGTGAAACTATTTTGAATGGTTTTCCATTTCTTACCTCTGAAGGTGTAAATCCATGAAATTTTTTGAATGCAGTCCCAAATGAATCAGATGATTCATATCCATACTTCATCGCTATATCAATAACTTTAATATTGGTATCTCTCAGTAAAACAGCCGCTTCTGTCAACCTTCGACTTCTAATATACTCTGACAATGTTGTATCTGTTAATATAGAAAAGAGTCTGCTAAACATAGGATAAGAATAAGTGGATAAATGGGTAATTTTATCTTCATCTATTTCGCTATCCAGCACACTTTCAATGTAGTTAATTGTTTCATTAAAAAATTGAATTATCTGCATATTTTACCTCTATTCATTTTTTTATCCTATGTAAAGATACCAAAATCTCTAACTTCTTTACCTTTAGTACAATAATCTTTCAGAGTTTTATCCCTTGATACATTGAAGGCACAAATCCCTAAACTGTCCATCCAATTGGGCAATCTCCATCAGGGTATCTGCTAAAGAATTATAGGCTTCCTGCCTGCTGTCCAGATAGGCTTGGCTAAAAAGCATAGCAATTTTTTCCTTCAAGTCTGCTCTGACAGGATCATAATCTTTCAAAAATTGACTCAAGTAAAGACTTCTAACTGCTGCCAAACGAAATGAAAAAAATTGATGAAGTTGTTTTTGTTCCGCATTTAAGCCGTTTGCTCGAATAGTTTTAGCATAGTCCTCAATTATACCAACCTCACCATTTTCATATCGTTGTTTCATGATAACAGAGACACTGTGATAAATCTCCTGACTTGTGGGAAGCTTATTTCTTTGCAAATTTCCCCACATGGAATAAGCTCTTCTTTTATAGTCAATCGCTTCTGCTTTCCACGCTTTACAAAAATCACGAAAATCCATTTTCACACAAGGATATCCTGCCGGATTATGGAAATAAATCCAATCCTCATCCATGTCATAAACTGAAACAAAATGATCCACACCTTGTAGATGGTTATAATTGAGATTATAAGTCAGATATCCCATATCCAAAGGACCTACAATAACAGAGCCATGGTCTAGATATGTCTTGAGTTTTTCTTTTAGTTCTATCACATTGACTGGCTCTGAAGAATCACAGAAAAACTCCTCATAGTCAAATCCAAGAATTTGTAAACAATGACTAATGGACTCATCTGGCATGCCATTATCAAAGAAAACCAAAGGATGTCTGTCATCTTTTTTCACAAGGGTAGATCCATTACCCATGACCATGATCGCTTCTAGGTAGTCCGAGCGAAAATCATAGCCCGCAGCCTGTAAGGCCATAGCCGTCGAATGAGAATAACAAATCGGAATATCACCAAAGTATAAATTCATCTTCCTACCTCCTTGCCTATAGTATAAACGATAGGAAAATTTATCCCCCATCAAATTTGTACGGAATTTATAGGTTTGCGTGGAAGAAAGAAATTTCACATGTTTTATTGTAAATCAAAAAAGCTATTAAAAAATGAAACTATTGTCTAAAAACATCAAAGGCTAAGCTTTTACTGCACTAATTGACAATTTTTTCTAACTATTAACAATGGTAACATAAGAAAAAATTACAAGACTTTTTGATCATTTTTTATAATTGGAGTGAAAAGCTATCCTTTTTGATTCGTAGATTTATTAAATTGTTGGAAAAAAGAGAAAATGGTAAAGGCTAATACGAAAAGACGATAGAATGTTTCATTTCTACCGTCTGTCTGATGTGTTTTTATTCCTTGTTCAGTTCGACACTGGTTTTTTAATCTTCCCAAAATCAACGATAATCTATTAAAGTCTTTTCTTTTAGAATGACAGGTATGCTAAAAGCTATGATTTCCGCTAATACAGTAGCAAGCACATCGTATACGTCAAATACTGCACTAGTATTAATCAATGGTAATAGCTCATTAATAAAAGACATCAATACATCCCACTATACATAAGTATCTTTTTAGAAAATTCAATAGTTGAGACTTTATTTTCACTGAATGTTGCACTAAAAGGCTGTTTTAGCATAGTTGTTGCAATCCATGCTCCTCCACACAAAAGATAGGAACAACTGAATTAATTGAATAATATTTTCTTAAAAATATTGTGAGTAGCCAAATTAACAATCCTAAAATCGCTATAATTTCAATGGAACTGATTCTTAATTTTCTTTTCTTCATATGTTCCAACTTCTCATCAACTTTCAATTTATCCATTTTTATTGTACTAAATATCCCACCCTTATCTCGTCATAACAAAAAATATGACAATCTTGTAATATCAGTGTTTCCATTCAGCCTAGTTTTGTCTTTTCAAACATTTCTTTTTGCAGATTTAAATGCTAAAGTCCTCCGTAATAAAAAATTCACTAGTTCATCGTAAATGCTCCCAACATTTTACAAGCCTAAAATGCTTCCTTCAATCTTCAAAAAATGAAAGAATAACGGCTTTTTCTTGCTCTGTACAAGCAACCAGTTGGAGGCGGAGTGAGCCAACTGCAAAGTCTTGATAATTTAGCACAGTTTTAAGTGGCGCTGGGTTTGTTACGGAAAAGAGAGCTTCTATTTTGGGTAATAACTGACGTTGAATCTGAGCAACTTTTTTAGTTTGTCCTCATCCAACTAGCTTGCAAAATACAATGATATGAATGCTATCTCATCCTTCACTTCATCTTAAAAACAACTTCTGCTGTCGGACGCACTAAGCCACGCTCATGCAAGGTTTCAGCAATTTGAACAGAGTTCCAAGCAGCACCTTTAAGCAGGTTGTCTGAAACCACCCACATATGGATACCTTTTTCAGTATCCAGATCTTTGCGAATCCGTCCAACGAATGTCTCGCGTTTTCCGACAGCATTGACAGCCTGAGGGTAAATTTGACGGCTAACATCGTCCTCTAATACTGCTCCTGGGAAGTCTGCGATAGCTGCCTTGACTTCTGCGATAGGCGCTACTTCTTTTGTCTCGATATAGACAGACTCTGAGTGCGCTGAAAGAACTGGAATACGTACACAAGTTGCAGAAACTGCAATTGTTGGATCTTCCATGATTTTTTTGGTTTCATTGGTCATCTTCATCTCTTCGTAGGTGTAGTCATTGTCCGTAAAAACATCAATTTGAGGAAGAGCGTTAAAGGCAATCGGATAGTGCTTTTTGTCAGCACCTGCCGGAAGAATTTCTGCTTTCAAATCTTTTGGCATTATACCATCGTTTAAAACTTCACGTAGTTCCCGTTGCGTTTCTAGAATAGCTCCCATACCAGCTCCAGACACAGCCTGATAGGTAGATACGATAATGCGCTCCACCCCCCATTTCTGGCGAACTGGCTCAAGCGCAATCATCATTTGGATTGTTGAACAATTTGGACAAGCAATAATTCCCTTATGATTATCAAGTGCATGCGCATTCACTTCTGGAACTACTAATGGAACATCAGGATTTTGTCGAAAATAAGAGGTGTTGTCCACTACAACTGCACCTGCTTTTACTGCATAAGGAGCGTATTTAGCAGAGATTGAACCACCTGCTGAAAAGAGAGCAATATCAACACCAATAAAAGCTTCCTCAGTTGTTTCTTCAATCACCACTTCTTGATCTTTAAATGATAGTTTCTTCCCCGCTGAACGTACTGAAGCCAAATAGCGTACTTTTTCAATTGGAAGACTTGATTCTTCCAACATTTTAATCATTTGAGCTCCAACGGCACCTGTAGCACCCACCACAGCAACTGTGTATCCCATCACATACCTCTCTGAATTTTCAAAAAATTTGTGTATTGCTTGTATTATACTACTTTTCTAAAGAATTGAAAAGACTTACAAAAAATCCCCACTAAAAGTGGGGACTAAAGGCACTTTCGTGTGATGAGCAGGTTCACACAACTCATCAAGATCCGCTCCTGCGTATATGACCTCCCATGCTCAATATGTGGCTTGCGCCACCTATCGACTCATCGCATGAACCAATCCTACTATACTTATCAAATTATGTCAAGAAAAACTATTACATTCTCAACTCCTTCCACGTTTGAAATTAACATTTTAAAAGAGTAAAATAATTTTAGGAGGATAAAAAGTTATGGATACAACAAAACAGCCTGTCCTTATGCCTCAGGACACGAGAATAATGGCTCTCTTACTTGGTGCTGTAGGTGGCTGCCTTGATGTTTTCTCGCATATGCAATTTAGTACGCTAATCGCAACCCAAACAGGGAATATTCTTTTAATTGTAGCCGACTGGGATGGTCCAACCGTAAAGACGGCTTATCGCATTCTTTCACTTGTCTTCTTTACTTTTGGTTTTATCCTTGGTATTCTACTTAAAGAACAGGCTCAAAGTTCACATTGGCGTACTTGGGGAATCTTACCGTTAACTCTCATCACTTTCCTCTTTCCGTTCTTTCACTCTCATTATTTTATCTGGGTGATATTATTTGCAACCTCTACAGGAATGGTCATGTTAACTTATACAGGCTCAAAAGTCGAGTCTCACCCCTACATGATTATGATGACCTCAGGAAATTATCGGAAAATGGTCACTGCTTGGTACGAGTATATTCGTTTTAAAGAGCGTAGACATATTATTCAAAGACAGGCTGTTAATTACTCTATGATTGTTGCCAGTTTCATCGGAGGAGCTATTTTCACTGGAGTTCTCACACGCTTCATTCATCAATATGCTATCTGGACAGTCACTGCTATTTTAACCATTATTATCGTCCATTATACTAGATATAATCGTATCCATCATTTAGAACAAAAGAATATTTAACATTACGCAACGCTCTAAACATAATTTAGGGCGTTTTACTATTATCAAAAGCATTCATCAATAAATCGAAACTTTATATACCTTTACAAGTACTTACTTCCTTCCCTGATACTGAGAGATGTCAGACCTTCTTTATGCGTTTGGATAAAATCCCGCACCCAATCAGGGTTAGTCTTTGAATAATCACGTAGCGCCCAGCCAATGGCCTTATTGATGAAAAACTCGGTCTGATTAAGATTATTAATCAGGATTTGCTCCAGCAGCAGAACATCCGTTTGCTCTTTTTGAAGTAATTGGTGTTCGATAGCCAATCGGCGCAACCAAATGTCCTCATCCGTACTCCAATCCAATACTATTTTCTTTGTCTCAGGATAATGTAAACAAATATAACCTACCGAACGGCTCAAAAAGTCAATCGTGTCCCACCAAGGCTTTATTTGTGCCAATTTCTTTACCTTTGTTAAATCGTTTGAGGCTAAAGATGTTTGTTTTAGTTGTAAATAATCCAGCACCACATATTGCATTTCACGATAGGGATTTTCCCAAGCCTGATTGATAAATTTCCAATCTATCGTAGACTTGTGACTTTTCTTAAAAAATATTTTAGAAATTTGCCGCCTAATAGGTGTCTTTACTCCTAAAAATTCAAACTGATTTTTCATATACACCTTCATGTGAATCGCATCATCACTGTTAGCTACTTCTTTTAAATCTTGAAAAATATCTTCTGCTTTCATATCACTATTCATTTTCAAGCCCCATATCTTTAAATAATTTAATCGGTTCTGCTGGTTTACCCAAACTCTTCTGCAACCACGTTGTTATCGTGCCATTGACCAAATTTGTAACCAATTTTGGGAAAATGATCCACTTGCTGGTAACCACGTTTTTTATGTAAAGAAATACTGGCATCATTCAGCAGGGCAATACAAGCTAGAAAATGGACAATGCCTTGCTGTTCAATAAGCAGTTCCAATTCATCATAGAGAGAGCTACCTCCCCTACGATCACGAACGACTCTCACTAGCTACATAAACTGACAATTCAGCTGCCCAATTGTAGGCCTCTAGATTATCATAAGTCGAAACATATGCATAACCGAAAATTTCCCCATTTTCCTCTGCCACTAGATAAGGATATTTTTTCAAAGTCTTTTCAATATGATCGGTAAATTCTTCGGCGCTGGGAATCTGGCATTCAAATGTAATAGCAGTATTTTCTACATAAGGAGCGTAGAGCGCTACAAGGGATGCAACATCAGATTTATGAGCTAATCTAATGTTCAGCCTAACGAATCTTTCCTTCCAACCTTTTTATTTAAGCCTATACAACTATACATAGTTTACCAAATTCAAAAATAAAAGGCTCTTGCGAACCTTGTTATTTAAAACAGTCCAATCGCTGTACCATCTGCTGCTACGTCCATGTTGAGTGCTGCAGGTCGTTTTGGCAATCCGGGCATCGTCATAACATCACCAGTTAGGGCGACAATAAAACCTGCACCCAATTTTGGAACTACTTCGCGGATAGTGATTTCAAAGTTTTCTGGCGCTCCCAGAAGATTTGGATTATCTGAAAAACTGTACTGGGTCTTGGCCATACAAATTGGCAGCTTATCCCAGCCGTTCTTGACAATTTGAGAAATTTGAGTTTTTGCTTTCTTTTCAAAATTAATTTTTGTTCCACGATAGATTTCCTTGACAATTTTCTCGATTTTTTCTTCAACTGTCAGATTATTATCATAGAGTCGAGTGTATTTAGCGGGTCTCGTTTCAATCGTTTTGACCACAACTTCCGCAAGAGCCAATCCACCGTCAGCACCATCTGCCCAGACACTAGCTAATTCCACAGGTACATCAATTTGAGCACAAAGTACTTTCAGCTCAGCAATTTCAGCTTCTGTATCAGAAACAAACTCATTGATTGCTACAACAGCTGGAATGCCAAATTTACGGATATTTTCCACATGACGTTTGAGGTTGGCAAATCCAGCCCGCACTGCTTCTACATTTTCTTCGGTCAAGGCATCCTTGGCTACACCTCCGTTCATCTTAAGAGCACGGAGTGTTGCTACGATAACCACAGCATCCGGTGAAGTTGGTAAGTTTGGTGTCTTGATATCTAGGAATTTCTCAGCCCCTAGATCCGCGCCAAAACCAGCTTCAGTCACTGTGTAGTCCGCCAAATGCAGAGCTGTTGTTGTCGCCAGAACAGAATTACAGCCATGGGCGATATTGGCAAACGGTCCGCCGTGAACAAACGCAGGAGTTCCATAAATAGTCTGTACTAGATTCGGCTTAATAGCATCTTTCAAAATAAGAGCAAGAGCTCCCTCTACTTCCAAATCTCGAACATAAACAGGCGTCCGATCATGACGATAACCAATAACGATACTAGCTAAACGTTCTTTCAAGTCTTCAATACTTGTCGATAAGCAGAGAATAGCCATTATTTCAGATGCAACCGTAATATCAAAACCATCTTCCCGTGGAATTCCATTAACTGGGCTCCCCAGACCGACAGTAACGTGCCGCAAAGCACGGTCGTTCAAATCTACCACGCGCTTCCAAATGATACGCCGTTGGTCAATTCCTAAATCATTTCCTTGATGAAGATGATTGTCAATCAGAGCAGAAAGGGCATTGTTAGCGGTAGTAATCGCATGCATATCTCCTGTAAAATGCAGGTTGATGTCCTCCATTGGTAGAACCTGTGCATAACCCCCTCCAGCAGCTCCGCCTTTAATTCCCATAACTGGCCCAAGAGACGGTTCTCGAATCGCAATCATGGTTTTCTTTCCGATTTTGTTAAGAGCATCTGCTAAACCAATGGTAATTGTCGATTTCCCTTCTCCGGCAGATGTCGGATTAATCGCTGTTACCAAAATCAACTTACCAACTGGACTCTTTTGCAATTTCTGAATCTTATCAAAAGACAATTTAGCTTTGTATTTGCCATAAAGTTCTAAATCATCATAATCAATTCCAACTTTTTCCACCACATCAGCAATGGGCTGCAAGTCAACACTCTGAGCAATTTCTATATCCGTTTTCATTTGGAATCCTCCAGTTTTGATAAGATTATTATACCAAAAAATAAAGAAAACAAATTCTTTTAAAGCTAAACTTCTCAAAAACGTTCGGAAAAGTCTTTTTTATTTACGAATTAACTTTTTTTGTGTAAAATTTAGTTATGAAACTATTGATTACTTCTGGCGGAACGAGCGAGAAAATTGATCAAGTTCGTTCTATTACAAATCACTCGACAGGAAAACTCGGTGCACTTATTGCGGAAAGTTTTTTGGCACGAGGCGATCAGGTCACCTTAGTCACTACACAGAGTGCTGTCAAACCCGCTTTTCATCCGAACTTAACCATTCAAATTATTAAAAATGTACAAGATTTGCTGGAAACAATGCAGCCTTTGGTCAAAACTCATGATGTTTTAATTCATTCAATGGCCGTTTCTGACTATACTCCTATTTATATGGCAGGATTTGACCAAATCACTGCTTCGCAGGATTTAACAGAGTTTTTGAACAAAACAAACGTCCAAGGGAAGATTTCATCACAAGATGATTATCAGGTTCTCTTCCTCAAACAAACGCCGAAAATTATCAGCCAAGTAAAAAAATGGAATCCCAATATCCGTCTAATTGGTTTTAAACTCTTAGTTGATGTTTCTAAGGAAAAATTATTGGCAGTTGCTCGTGCCAGCCTTGTAAAAAATCAAGCTGAAATAATTGTGGCAAATGACTTGGATCATATTTCCAATCATCAACATCATGCTTACTTAGTTAAACAAGATTCTGTAATAGAAGCAACCACTAAAGAAGAAATTGCTCAACTATTGCTTACACATATTCATGCAAAGGACAATCTATGAAACATATCACATTAGCTGTCACGGGAAGTATTGCCGCCTATAAAGCTGCTGACTTGACTAGTCAATTGACTAAAGAAGACTTTGCAGTTACGGTACTGATGACACAAGCTGCAACTGAATTTATTACACCTTTGACTTTGCAAGTTTTGTCAAAAAATCTAGTTCACTCAGATGTCATGAAAGAGCCTGCGCCAAACAAGGTCAATCACATTGAAATCGCTAAGCAAACAGATCTCTTCTTAGTGGCACCCGCTTCTGCCAATACCATCGCTAAATTAGCCAATGGCTTTGCAGACAATATGATAACAAGCACTGCTCTCGCTTTGCCTATAACAGTCAAAAAAGTGCTATCTCCTGCTATGAATACAAAAATGTATGAAAATCCAATCACACAAGAAAATCTATCTAAACTAGAAAAATACGGCTGGCAAATTATTCAGCCTAAAGAAACTGTCCTAGCTTGTGGTGACCACGGAATCGGCGCCCTTGCTTCTATAGAAACGATTATAAAAAAAGTAAAGGAAATGATTTATGAAAAAACAATCTAATATTGCTCAAATTGCTATCTTTTTTGCTATTATGCTCGTCATTCATCTATTGAGTTCGGTGATATTCAACCTATTCCCCGTCCCGATTAAACCAACGATTGTTCATATTCCTGTTATTATTGCTAGTATCCTTTATGGACCAAAAGTTGGTGCACTTTTAGGTGCTTTAATGGGAATTATTAGTCTAGTTACAAATACAATTGTCCTCTTGCCAACAAGTCATCTATTTAGTCCATTTGTTCCTAATGGGAATATTTATTCGCTTATCATCGCTCTCGTTCCGCGAATTTTAATCGGAGTC
Source organism: Streptococcus sp. HMSC034B05 (assembly GCF_001809055.1). Lineage (NCBI taxonomy): Bacteria > Bacillati > Bacillota > Bacilli > Lactobacillales > Streptococcaceae > Streptococcus > Streptococcus sp. HMSC034B05. The sequence goes on from NZ_KV795621.1 coordinate 102,576, forward strand.
ACACCTTATTTTGTTTATAAATATTTTAAAAATAAGACTGGACTTATATTAGCAGGAACAGTTGGTTCATTGACAAATACCATATTTGTTTTAGGGGGGATTTTCCTACTATTCTCCAAAGTGTATAACGGAAACATTCAGTTGCTGCTTGCCTCTGTCATTTCAACCAATTCTATTGCTGAAATGATTATTTCTGCGGTTTTGACGGTTACCATTATCCCAGCACTTGAAAAAGTTAGAAAATAGTCACGTGAAAACGTGATTTTTTTATGAAAAAATGCTATAATGAAAACGGTTAAATAATAAAAAGTTTAGAATTCTAAGAAAAATAAAATGTTCATCATTCCGCTAAGGAAAGAAAATTAGCTGCTATTTTTCAGATGTTTTCATAAACTTTCCAAATTTGATAAAAGGAGACTTCACAATGACTTATCAAGATAATTTCAAAAAATGGTTTAATTTTACAGCACTTCCAGACTACCTTCGTAAAGAATTGGATTCGATGGACGAAAAGACAAAAGAAGATGCTTTTTATACAAATCTTGAATTTGGTACCGCTGGTATGCGTGGCTTGATTGGTGCAGGTACAAATCGTATCAATATTTATGTCGTTCGTCAGGCAACTGAAGGTTTAGCACGTTTGATTGATGAAAAAGGTGAGGATTTCAAAAAACGCGGTGTCGCTATTGCTTATGACTCTCGCCATTTCTCACCAGAGTTTGCCTTTGAATCTGCTGCGGTTTTAGCAAAACATGGCATTAAATCTTACGTATTTGAAAGTCTCCGTCCGACACCAGAATTATCATTTGCAGTTCGTCACTTAAAAGCTTTTGCCGGGATTATGATTACAGCCAGCCACAACCCTGCTCCATTTAATGGCTATAAAGTTTATGGCGAAGATGGTGGTCAAATGCCGCCTCATGATGCTGATGCTCTAACAGCTTATATTCGTGCCATTGAAAATCCATTTACTATTGAAGTAGCTGATGTTGAAGTCGAAAAAGCTTCTGGTTTGATTGAAGTTATTGGTGAAACTATTGATGCCGAATATCTCAAGGAAGTTAAAGACGTCAACATCAACCAACAATTGATTAAAGAATACGGCAAAGACATGAAAATCGTCTACACTCCGCTTCACGGTACAGGTGAAATGTTAGCACGTCGAGCATTTGCCCAAGCTGGTTTTGATTCTGTTCAGGTTGTTGAAGCTCAATGTGTGCCAGATCCAGACTTTTCTACTGTCAAATCACCAAACCCAGAAAACCAGGCGGCTTTCTCTCTCGCTGAAGAATTGGGACGCAAAGTTGGTGCGGACGTCCTTGTCGCAACAGACCCAGATGCTGATCGTGTTGGTGTTGAAGTTCTCCAAAAAGATGGTAGCTATCGCAATCTTTCAGGAAATCAAATTGGTGCAATTATGGCTAAGTACATCTTGGAAGCTCACAAGACAGCTGGAACACTTCCTGCAAATGCAGCACTTTGCAAATCTATTGTATCTACCGATCTTGTAGCCAAGATTGCTGAAAGCTACGGCGCAACCATGTTCAACGTCTTAACTGGTTTCAAATTTATCGCTGAAAAGATCCAAGAATTTGAAGAAAAACACAATCACACTTATATGATGGGCTTTGAAGAAAGCTTTGGCTACTTGATTAAACCATTTGTACGTGACAAAGATGCGATCCAAGCGGTATTAGTTGTTGCCGAATTGGCTGCCTATTATCGTTCTCGCGGCTTGACTCTTGCAGACGGAATCGAAGAAATCTACAAAGAATATGGTTATTATGCTGAAAAGACAATTTCAGTCACCTTGTCTGGCGTTGATGGCGCTGAACAAATCAAGGCAATAATGAGCAAGTTTCGTGATAATGCACCAAAAGAATTCAATGCTACTGCTATTGCAGTCACAGAAGATTTCAAAGCTCAGACTGCCACTACTACTGATGGAACAGTCACTGCCCTTACAACACCCCCTAGTGATGTATTAAAATATACGCTTACTGATGGTTCATGGATTGCTGTACGTCCTTCAGGAACAGAACCAAAAATCAAATTCTACATTGCTGTTGTCGGAAATTCTAGCCAAGACGCTCAAGCAAAAATTGATACAATTGAAGCAGAAATCAACGACTTTGTACAATAAGCAGAAAAACTGAAGCCTTTGGTTTCGGAATCTCACTTCTATAATCTTCAAATTTCGAGTCTGGGACGATCATGTCTCAGACTCGACTGCTTTTATAATAAAGAACAGTGCTTTGAATCTGCTTTGCAAGCCACAAATGCCATTTGCTTTTCAAACTTAAAAGAATGACTAATAAAAAATAAAAGAACTATATAGTAGTTTACACCAATCACAATATGGAGTATTTTAAAATAAGATTTTTGTAAATTTTACAACTAAACTTTGTGATTGTGTAAACAGGTATATAATTCCAAAGAAAATAATCTTTTCTCTATTTACAACTTCCAACAGTCTAGTAGGCTGTTGCTTTGTCTCATTCATCTTTCAATATTTTACTTTTCATTTCAAATCTCTGCATTATTTTTATATTTATGGCATACTGGAATGAGCAAAAGAAATGAGGTTATTTTATGAAAAAATTTGCACAAGATATCAAAGTTTTAGAAATGACTACTGTTAATCGTGCTCGAAAAGCTATTGCAAACAAAGAAACAGCTACATTTTTCATTGGTCGAAAAACATGTCCTTACTGTCGTAAATTTGCCACTACGCTAGCTAGTGTTGTCGCTGAAACCCAAGCACACATTTTCTTTATCAATAGTGAGGAACCTAGTGAACTGGAAGAACTCCAAGCTTTTCGTTCCGAATATGGAATCCCAACTGTGCCAGGATTTTTACACACAGAGAATGGTCATGTGACTGTCCGTTGTGACTCTTCTATGACGGCTGACGAAATCAAGACATTCGCTCACTTATAAAAATGAAGCCGGAATTAAAATTTCCAGCCTCAAAGTATATTATAAACTAACTAAGCAGTAACTTTTTACTATCACCAAACGAGGCAGGGATCATATCGTCCCTGTCTCTTAATATTTAATTTCCTTTTAATTTTCCTTTTTGAAAGGCTTGCCACATCTTTTGCTGAGGTTTAGCAAATGGATAGTTGTCAAATTCATCAGGATGCAACCATAAAACTTGTTCCTGTTTAGGCATTTCTGTAGCATTTACTACCTGACCATAAAGTAAACGGATCTGCCACTTGCGATGACTAAATACATGCTGAATCTGTGGGAAGTGTACTGACTGCCAATCCACTACTACATCATAATCCTGTTCAAAGCTTTCTTTGGGAGATAAGTCAAATGAAACTTGATTTTCAGCTATTTCAAAAAGCGATAACTGTTCATCATCAGGAAATTCACCTACTTCAATTAAAGGAAAATGCCAAAATCCGGCCAAAAGGCCGCTAGTCTCATTTTTTTCCAAAAGAAACTGTCCTTGAGCATCTTGGATAATCAAACCATATAAATAAACTGGAACTGGTTTTTTCTTAGGAGCTTTGATAGGGTACTTCTCCATGGTTCCATGTAAGAAAGCAGCACTAAATTCCTTTACAGGGCTATCTTCTGGTCGAGGATTCACCGGCGCTTCAATATCTGAACCCAAATCCATCAGAGCTTGGTTAAAATCTCCTGGCCTTTCGGGATCAATCAACATTTCCATCATAGTTTGAAAAACTTTCCGATTGGCTGGAATACCGATGTCTAAATTCACCTCAAACAAACGACTCAAAACTCGCATCACATTCCCATCAACAGCTGGCTCTGGCAATCCAAAAGCAATACTAGCGATAGCGCCTGCTGTATAAGGACCAATCCCTTTAAGACTGAAAATTCCTTCGTAAGTGTGAGGAAACTCACCCTCAAACTCTGCCACAATCTGCTGAGCCGCCTCTTGCATATTGCGCACTCGCGAATAATATCCTAGTCCCTCCCATGCTTTTAGTAAGCGTTCTTCTGGTGCGATTGCCAAATCTTGGACTGTCGGAAACCAATCCAAAAAGCGCTCATAGTAAGGAATGACCGTGTCTACCCGTGTTTGCTGAAGCATAATTTCTGAAATCCAGATATGATAAGGATTATTACTTCTCCGCCAAGGCAGATCACGTTTATTTTCATCATACCACATTAGTAACTTTTGGCGAAAGGATGTAATTTTTTCATCCTCCCACATTTCAATTCCGTATTTCTTCAAATCTAACATGAATTTAGTATATCATAAAATAAAACAAGAACCCAGAAAGTGAACTCTGGATTCTTTGTCATTCTTCTAATAATGACCGACTACTTGGCTGGCAGTAATTAACGTCAATTTATAAACATCGTCAGCATTACATCCTCGTGAAAGATCATTTACTGGATGATTCAACCCTTGCAAAATAGGACCAACTGCTGAAAAACCGCCGAGACGCTCTGCCATTTTATAGCTGATATTTCCAGCTTCGATACTAGGAAAGACGAAAACAGTCGCTTGTCCAGCTACATTGCTGCCAGGAGCCTTTAATTCTGCTGTTTTAGGTACAAAAGCTGCGTCAAATTGTAATTCTCCATCAATGGCAAGGTCAGGTCGCATTTCCTGTGCTAGTTTTGTGGCTTCAACGACTTTATCAACCTTTTCACCAAATCCAGATCCTTTAGTTGAATAACTAAGCATCGCTACTTTCGGATCAATACCAAAGATTTGTGCAGTTAATGCTGAGTTAATGGCAATTTCTGCTAATGTTTTAGCGTCTGGATCAATATTGATGGCACAATCACTGAAAACATAACGTTCATCGTCACGAACCATGAGAAAAGCACCAGATGTACGAGAAACCCAAGGAAGGGTTTTAATAATTTGAAGGGCTGGGCGAACTGTGCTTGCAGTAGAATGAACTGCACCAGAAACCATCCCTTGTACTTTTCCAAGATAAACGAGCATGACACCAAAATAATTGACATCCTCTTTCAAGAGTTTCCGAGCTTCGTCTTCTGTGATTTTTCCTTTACGGCGTTCAACGAAAGCTGCCACCATTTCTTCAAAGCAAGAACAATTTTGAGGATCAATAACCTCATAACCATCTGTCACACTTTCAATCTCAAGATAAATCCGAATTTTTTCAGGATTTCCTAACAAAACAGGTGTAATACTTGTTTCATTTACCAAACGTTTTGTCGCTTGAAGAATACGTGGTTCTTCACCTTCTGGTAGGACAATTTTTACTTCTTTGTCTTGAAGTGCTTCACGAATCGTTTCAAAAATTTTCATGTTTTACTCCTTTTTATTGCTTAATTTTTGAATCACTGCTTGGAAATCTTCCGGAAGAGGACTCGATTTATTCACAACTTCCTCATGAAATGGATTGTAAAAACGCAATGAATGGCAATGAAGAGCTTGTCGTGTCATGCCATCTGTCAAGCTGCCACCATACAAATCATCTCCTAATAACGGAAAGCCAATATAAGAAAAATGTACCCTAATCTGGTGTGTCCGTCCTGTGTGAAGATGAATATCGACAAGATAAACATCACCATATTGCGCTAGAACCTTATAGCTCGTATGAGCATATTTCCCATTTTTCGCTACACAGCGTGTAATAATACTGTTATCTTCTCGCGCGATGGGAGCAACAATGTCTCCTTCTGGCTTTAACGGTTCAGAACCCTTGACCAAAGCATAATAATGTTTCTCAATGATTTTCTTTTGCAACTGCTTGTCCAGTCTTGCATGAGCATAACCATGTTTTGCAAACAGCATCAGACCACTTGTATCTTTATCCAAACGTGTCACAATATGAATTTGCTGATTTTCATAATGCTTAGAAATGTAATAAGCTTTCACGAAATTAGCCATTGTATTAGAATGATTCACACTAGGAATGCTAGCCACACCGGCGGGCTTATTCAAAATTAGAAAATGTTCATCTTCATAGACAATTTCTAATTCTCTTTCTACTGCTCGTAGACTGCTAAAACTTTCTTCAGCTGGAATATCGATGGCAACTTTGTCGCCAATATCTAACAAATAAATGGCATTTTGCTTCTTACCATTTACGTGAATATCTCCACCAGAAAACTTAATTTTTGCGAGCAAACTTTTGGAAATTTCGTGCTTTTTTAAAAAGGTCTTAACTTTAACATGTTCATCTGCAGTAAATTCAAACCTCATTCCTCCACCTCGCCAATAAAAGCATCTTTTACACGATTCCAGAAACTCGTATGACTCGGTGTAGCAAGAAAGTTAATCTTATGTTGATCAATTTGAAATTCAATTTTAGAAATATTGTTTATCATAAAATTCTGATTGTCAATCGAAATCGCATGTCGGTCATTCCAAGTCGGCACGATTTCAATTTTATCTTTCTTAGGAACGATAATTGAGGAGCCTAGGGTTCGAAACACACGATTATTTAAGCTTGCAACTTCTGCAATCTGAAGAGCTTCAATCGTTGGATGCAGAACAGCTCCGCCTAACGATTTATTGTAAGCTGTACTTCCTGTCGGAGTTGATACTGAAATGCCATCACCACGAAAGCGCTCAAAATGTACTTGATTAATAATAACATCGGCGACCATTGTTCGTCCAGAACGCTTGATTGTCGCTTCGTTTAATGCACGCTTTATACAAATTTCATTATTTCCATGGAAAATTTTAACATTTAAAATCGGATAGGACACTTTCGCACCAGTATCTAATTTTAAGTTATTAATTAATTTGTCCAATTCAAAATCTCGATAATCCGTATAAAAGCCCAAGTGTCCCGTATGGACACCGACAAAACGAACTTTATCCAACTGCTCTTCATACTTATGAAAAGCTGATAAAAGCATCCCGTCGCCACCGATTGAAATGACAATGTCAGGATTATTATCATTCAAAATAAAATGATTTTGCTTTAATTTTTGTTTTAATTGGCGACAAATTTCTTGGCTTTGCCGTCTGCGATTACTGATAATTCCTATTCTTTTACCTGTATTCTTCATCTGTATCGTCACTATTTCCTACGCCGTCATTCAATTTGCGACTGATTGGGTCAAATAAAGCTTGCGCTTCTTGAATATCATCACGAATTTTCCCCATTTCTTCGTCCAATTGATAGGCGATTTTTGCGGTAATCTCCAGACGTTTCTTAATTTCATCTGGAAATTCACCCTTATATTTATAATTCAGCGAATGTTCAATTGTTGCCCAAAAGTTCATGGACAAAGTGCGGATTTGAATCTCTGCCAAAACTGTTTTGTTGCCATCAATGGTATCAACTGGGTATTCAACAATGACATGATAACTTCGATATCCACTAGCCTTACGGTTTTTAATATAGTCTCGCTCTTGAACAATCCGCATATCATGCCGCTTTCGCAAAACATCCAAAACTTCTTCCACATCATCCACAAATTGGACCATGACCCGCAAACCTGCTATATCTTGCATATCTTGCGCTAGATTTTCCTCTTTAATCCCGCGCAAAGCCATTTTTTCTTTGATGCTTTCTATCGGTTTTACACGACCTGTCACAAACTCAATCGGAGAATGCTTTTTTTGTTTTCGATACTGTTTACGAATCCCACGCAGTTTGATCTTTAATTCACCAACCGCTTGAATATAAGGATCCAGAAACTCTTCCCACTCTAATTGCATACACTCACCTTGTCATTTTACTTAATTTTTTATAAAATAAACACAATACTTATTATAACATAAATCGCTTTCAAACAAAAGAAAAGGATTGGAAAATGAATCATTTGGAAATTGAATACAAAACGCTTCTGACAAAAAATGAGTACCAACAGCTGTTACCACTGTTTTCAAAGATAAAAGCTACCAAGCAGATAAACTACTATATTGACACAGCCGACTTTTCAATTCGAGATGCAAAAATGGCACTTCGGATTCGTACTTTTGAAACTCGTGCCGAATTAACTTTGAAAATTCCGCAGCAGGTCGGTAATATGGAATACAATCAATTTCTCACTTTAGAAGAGTCTCACACTTTCATCAATACATGTGTGCTACCTGAAGGAAAAATACGCACCCTGCTGACTCAAGCTGCTATCAACCTCGAGAAATTAAAGGTCCTAGGGAGCTTGACAACTATTCGCTATGAAAAAGAAACTACTATTGGCTTGATGGCACTTGATGAAAATCATTATTTTGACAAAACAGACTACGAATTAGAGCTGGAAGTGACAGATGCTGAAATTGGAAAAGAACAATTCAATCACTTTTTACAAGCTCATCATATCCACTATAAATATGCAAAACCTAAAGTTGCAAGATTTGCTCAAAACTTATGAATAAAAAGCTGAAATTTTGCTTATTTTTTGATAAAATGGAGTGTAGAAATCAAAAGGAGACTTAATAAGTTATGATGGATATACTGACGGATAAAACACAGATGAAGTTATTTGCACTAAATTCCAATCACGATATAGCCGAAAAAATTGCTAAAGCTGCTGGTGTTCCCCTTGGAAAATTATCCTCACGTCAATTCTCAGATGGTGAAATTCAAGTTAACATCGAAGAAAGTGTACGTGGTTTTGATGTATTTATCATTCAGTCAACGAGTTTCCCTGTCAATAATCATTTGATGGAACTTCTCATCATGGTGGATGCCTGCAATCGCGCTAGCGCTAACTCTGTCAATGTCGTGATGCCATATTTTGGCTATGCGCGCCAGGATCGCACTGCTGCTCCTCGTGAACCAATTACGGCAAAACTGGTAGCAAATATGTTGGTAAAGGCAGGAGTTGATCGTGTTCTGACCCTTGATTTGCATGCCGTTCAAGTTCAAGGTTTCTTTGATATCCCTGTTGATAACCTTTACACTGTCCCTCTCTTTGCCAAACATTACTGTGAAAAGGGCTTATCTGGTGAAGATGTTGTTGTGGTTAGTCCAAAAAATTCTGGTGTTAAACGCGCTAGAAGTTTAGCAGAGCATTTAGATGCTCCGATTGCGATTATCGACTACGCTCAAGACGATGCCCATCGTAACGAAGGCTATATTATCGGAGATGTAGCTGGAAAAAAAGCTATCCTTATTGATGATATTTTAAATACTGGTCGTACATTTGCTGAAGCTTCCAAAATTGTTGAACGCGAAGGTGCAACAGAGATTTATGCAGTTTCTAGTCATGGTTTATTTGTTGAGGGAGCCGCTGAAAAGTTAGACAACTCTCCCATCAAAGAAATCCTGGTTACTGACTCAGTTGCAACGAAAGAAAAAACTCCGAAAAATGTTCAATACATTACTGCAAGCGAGCTAATTGGAGACGCAATCGTTCGTATCCATAAAAGAAAACCAGTCAGTCCACTGTTTGCTTACAATAAAAAGAAATAAGGAGAAATCTTGATTTATTTCGATAATGCAGCAACAACTCCTATGTCAAAGACTGCTATGACTGCTATGACACAGGTTATGGAAAATACCTTTGGCAATCCATCTAGCATTCATAGCCACGGCAGAGCTGCTAGTAAAATTCTTCGCAAAGCCCGACAAGAACTTGCTGACCTACTTCATACTAAAAGTCAACATATCATCTTTACATCAGGTGGGACAGAAAGTAACAATACAGCCATAAAAGGGTATGCCTTAACCCATCAAGACCAAGGAAAGCACATTATCACCACCGCTATCGAACATCATTCTGTGCTTGCAACTATTGAATATCTGGTAGATAAGTTTGGCTTTGAAGCGACTTATATCCAACCCCAAAATGGAGAAATCACAGCTCAGCAGATAAAAGAAGCTCTTAGAGAGGATACTATACTTGTCTCCACTATGTATGCCAACAATGAAACTGGCTACCTGCTTCCAATCAAAGAAATTGCTGAAGTTTTGAAACATCATCCTACCGCTTATCATGTGGATGCCGTACAAATTATGGGCAAATTACCTGTGTATCCTGAAGAACTAGGAATTGATTTTATGAGTGCATCAGCTCATAAATTTCATGGTCCTAAAGGCATTGGTTTCTTGTATGCCAATCAGATGAAATTTGATAAATTTTTACATGGTGGAGATCAAGAAGATAAAAGACGTGCAGGTACTGAAAATTTAGCAGCTATCGCTGGAATGATTGCAGCTTTAAAAGAAAATCTTAAGGGCTATCCAGAAAATATAAGTCATGTGGAAAGCTTAAAAAAACAGCTTCTCGCTGAACTGGACGGAATAGACTACTATGTCAATCATGATTCTCATACACTTCCCTATGTAATAAATCTTGGCTTTCCTAAACAAGCTAATGACTTATTACTAATGCGTTTAGACTTGGCAGGAATTTCTATTTCAACCGGATCTGCTTGTACAGCAGGTACAGTTGAACCAAGTCACGTTCTTGAAGCTTTGTATGGTAGTGATTCAGAGCGATTAAAGGAATCTATCCGCATTAGCTTTTCAGAACAAAATACTTCAGAAGAAGTTCACCAATTTACCACAATATTAAAAGAAATTTTAGGAGGATAAATAGATGGCTTTTCAGACCACTATTCACTTAAAAGATTGCCCATACAGCTACTCTCTTAGAGAAAACGTAAAAAAATTTACTTTGCGCGATAACACTTTTTCTGAAACAAAAGTTGGAAATTATGAATTAACACGTTTATTAGAAAGTGTTCCAAATAGTGGTGATGGTTTTTTGTTAAAAATCATTATCAACAAAGAGCTCTCAGGTGTGAAAATCAATATTACAGACAAATCTGGTCTTCGCTTGGTTAACATTTTCAAATCAGAAACCAATCAGATCATTCAAGAAAAATTTTATTTTCTAATGGATAGTTTGGTTGAACGTGGTATTTTCACCAAACAAGAACATTAAGTAAATAGCTATAGCTCAACAGTTCATTTTAGAACTGTAAAAAGATAAAAAATAGAGTAGGGTGACAAATCGAAAGTTTTGGTTTTTGTCCTACTCCTTTTTTATTTCCATCAAATAAGTTGATTTTTTCACAAACTTTCTATAAAATAGTCTTTGAAAGGATGTGATTTTGTGAAATCTGAAAAAAATACAACCATTCCACGCGCAACTGCTAAAAGGCTCTCTCTTTATTATCGGATTTTTAAACGATTTAATTCTGAAAAAATTGAAAAAGCCAATTCAAAACAAATCGCAGATGCTATCGGGATTGATTCTGCAACTGTTCGTCGTGATTTTTCTTACTTTGGTGAATTAGGTCGTCGTGGGTATGGTTATGATGTAAAAAAACTCATGAATTTTTTTGCTGATTTACTTCATGATCATTCTATTACCAATGTGATGTTAGTCGGTATCGGTAATATGGGACACGCATTACTCCACTACCGCTTCCATGAACGTAATAAAATGAAGATTGTTATGGCATTTGACACAGATGATCATCCAGAAGTTGGAACGATTACAAATGACGGGATTCCTATTTATGGCATTTCACAAGTAAATGATAAACTAAAAAATGTAGATGTAAAGACCGCCATTTTGACGGTTCCAAGTACAAGAGCTCAAGAAGTGGCAACTATCCTTGTAGAAGCTGGCGTAAAAGGTATTCTCAGTTTCTCACCCGTTCACTTAACCGTTCCAAAAGATGTTGTTGTTCAATATGTTGACTTGACAAGTGAGCTGCAAACACTCCTCTACTTTATGAAAAAAGGGTATTAAATAATTAGAAAGAGCAGATATTTATTTATGAAGAAACCCATTATCGGAATTACTGGAAATGAAAGACCCAACCCTGAAGACGAATTTGCCATCATGAGTTATGCTGCTAAAGGATTTGTGGAAGGCGTAAAAGAAGTTGGTGGAATTCCTGTCATATTGCCAATTGGAGATGCAGACATGGCTCAGCATTACATCAAGATAATTGATAAACTTATCCTAACAGGTGGGCAAAATGTATCACCACAATTCTATGGTGAAGAAAAAATGATTGATAGTGATGATTATCATTTGGAGCGTGATGTGTTTGAATTATCCTTAATCCATGAAGCGATCCAACAGCAAAAACCAATTTTTACTGTTTGCCGCGGTACACAATTGTTTAATGTCGCAATGGGCGGAACTCTTTATCAAGATATTGAACATCATTGGCAAGACAGTTCTGCAGAGTATACTACTCAAAAATTAGTCACCAAACCTGGTTCTGTTTTGGAAAAGATTTATGGTGAAGTATCTCATATAAATTCTTTCCATCATCAAAGTATTAAAGATTTAGCAGAAAATGTCGAAGTCATCGCCCATGATCCAAAAGATAATACCATTGAAGCCATTACTACAACTGATGAAATCGCTTATCTGGGAGTTCAATGGCATCCAGAATTCTTATTTGAAACACGTCCTAAAGATCGGTTACTCTTTGACTATGTTGTCAATAAACTCTAAATCAATTCCGTTTCTTCTCGATAGCTATAATAATCTTTCTCAGCGACGATGAGATGATCCAGTAAGATGAAGCCCATTAGCTCACACGCTTCTTTTACATGTTTGGTCACTTCATCGTCGTTTCTGCTTGGTAATACAGCTCCTGAAGGATGATTGTGTACCAAAATAATGGATGTCGCCATATGCCTCACGGCATAATGCAGAATTTCTCGCGGCTCTGCAATGCTACGTGACACACTGCCGATAAAAATAGTCTGTTGATGAATTATTTTATTTTGAGTGTCTAGATATAAAGCAACAAGATGTTCCTGTTTTTTATGCCCCAATTCCTGTTGCATTTTTTTCGCTAACTTTTGACTACTTAAAATTTGCTCTTGCATAATCAATTCTGCTTTACTAATTCGCTGTCCCAACTCAATCATGGCTTGCAATTCAATAGCTTTGATACGCCCAATTCCAGAAATTGATTGTAATTCTTGTAGTGTCATATTACGCAAATCATTTAAACTAGAAATTGTTGATAAAATTCGTTGGGAAACCTGAAAAACAGTTTCTTTTTTATTGCCAGTTCGGATAAGAATGGATAATAATTCTTGATTGCTCAATTGTTCTGCACCTTCTGCTACCAAACGTTCTCTTGGCAATAAAGAATCTTCCTGAAATGAAATACTATACATAAAAAACCTCCTCATATCCTTATTCGGAAAAGGAAGAAGAAAATAAAAAATCTGAGAAATTATTCTCAAATTTTTTAAGTTAGTATTTACATTTCAACGATTTTACCTGTTTCAAAGTAAACAACCCACTCGCAGATGTTTTTAGCATAATCACCAATACGTTCCAGATATGAAATAACTTGGAAATAATCACGGCCTGTAACAATCAAATCTGGATTTGCCTTAATTTCTTGCGTTGCCAAATCTCGAATATCATCAAAATACTGATTAATTTTCTCATCCATAGCTGCAACTTCATAAGCCTTATCCACATCACCATTAAGATAAAGTTCAAGTGCTGCTTCCACAAAGTTCTTAACATCACGCCCCATCTTGCTGATTTCTTCTTCAACAGATTGGATGCGAACTTCTCCTTTCATACGGATCGTTGCTTGTGCAATGGAAACGGCATGATCCCCCATTCTTTCCACATCACTACTTGCCTTCAAAACTGTAATAACGGTTCGTAAATCTTGTGAAACAGGCTGCTGCAAAGCAATGATTTCTAAAGACTTTTTCTCCAACTTTACTTCATATTCATTGACCTCTGCGTCTTCTTCAATAACCTCTTTTGCCAATTCACGATCGTGGGTCACAAATGCACGAACTGTGCGGTTAATCTGTGATAACACTTCATTTCCCATCGCGTAAAATTGGTTATGAAGTTTTGCTAAATCTTCTTCAAATTGTACTCTAAGCATAAAATTTCCTTTCGTCAGATATAAAGAGGATCAATAATCCTCGTGATTGGCTGAACTAACAAAAAGTAGCATCCATCTTTCTAGCCAAATTTTCCTGTAATGTAATCTTCTGTTTCTTTATGAATTGGACTGAGAAACATTTCTTTTGTAGTATTAAATTCAATTAAATCTCCACCCAGGAAGAACGCTGTCTTGTCTGAAATACGGCTAGCCTGCTGCATCGAACGCGTCACCAGTAACATCGTATATTTATCTTTCAAGCCATGAAGTGTTTCTTCAATTTTTCCGGCAGAAACGGGATCAAGTGCTGATGTCGGCTCATCTAAAAGAATAATTTTTGGACTCGTTGCCAAAACACGCGCCACACAGACACGTTGCTGCTGACCCCCTGACAAGCCAATTGCTGAATCATATAAACGATCTTTCACCTCATCCCAAATAGATGCACTCTTGAGTGAAGATTCAACAACTTCGTCTAACACCTCTTTGTCTCTAACACCATTGATTCGCAGACCATAGACAACATTTTCATAAATCGTCATTGGAAATGGATTGGGCTGTTGAAAAACCATTCCAATTTCTTTTCGAAGCTCTACCGTATCTGTCCTCGGACTATAAATATTATGTCCATTGTAAATTACAGTACCTGTCGTTGTAACCTCTGGATTCAAATCTCCCATCCGATTGATTGCTTTTAAAAGGGTTGACTTTCCTGATCCAGAAGGACCAATCAAAGCTGTAATCTCATGAGGCAATACATCTAATGATACACTATTGAGGGCTTTCTTTTTGTTATAATAAACCGACAAGTCCTTAATTTGTAAAATAGGTTCTGTCATTCTGATAATCCTTTAATAAATTCTAAATTAATCACAGTTTCTTATCCAAAATGGCCAGAAACATAATCATTGGTAGACTGCAACTTAGCATTTTGGAAAATCTTGGCAGTTTCATCATATTCGATTAAATCACCAAGATAGAAGAAACCAGTATAGTCACTAGCACGTGCCGCCTGTTGCATACTGTGAGTTACTATGATAATCGTATAGTTCTTCTTCAACTCTAACATTGTTTCTTCTAACTGCGCTGTTGCAATTGGATCGAGCGCAGAAGCAGGTTCATCCATTAAAAGTATTTCTGGCTTTACGGAAATAGCGCGAGCAATACAGAGACGTTGCTGCTGACCGCCTGATAACATCAAAGCAGATTTATGAAGATCATCCTTTACCTGTTCCCAAAGAGCTGCCTGTTTTAGAGATGTTTCAACAATTTCATCTAAAATCTTCCTATCTTTGACACCAGCACGTTCATGCGCAAAAGTAATATTACGATAAATGGACTTGGCAAATGGATTTGGCCTTTGAAAAACCATTCCGATATGCTTACGCATTTCATAAACATTGATGTCTGAGCGATTGATATCAATCCCTTCATACCAGATTTCACCAGTAACTTTGGCGATGTCAATCGTATCATTCATTCGATTCAAGCTACGAAGATAGGTTGATTTCCCAGAACCCGAAGGTCCTATAAGAGCTGTAATTTTATTTTTCTGAAACTGCATATCAATCCCTTTAATGGATTCATTTTTACCATAGTAAACATGCAAATTTTTTGTTGATAACACAACTTCTTCTTCAGGAAAAGTAACAATATGTTTTTCATTCCAGTTATACTCTGTCATTTCTTCTCCTTTTAGGCAGATGTTAATTTTTTATGCAGGTAACTTCCAAGTTTACGAGCACTGAGATTGAAAATTAAAATAAAGATGAGAAGTACCGCTGCTGATCCAGCTGACACTTCCACAGCATCAGGAATCGTTCCTTCACTATTGACTTTCCAAATATGAACAGCCAATGTTTCAGCCTGACGAAAAATAGAGATTGGGCTGGTTACACTAAAAATGTTCCAATTTGACCAGTCAAGGGCTGGGGCGGATTGACCTGCTGTATAGATAAGTGCAGCTGCTTCACCAAAAATTCGTCCAGAAGCTAATACAACTCCTGTCACAATACTTGGTAATGCTTCTGGAACTACAACATGAATAATTGTTTCCCAACGAGAAATGCCAAGAGCAAGTCCCGCTTCACGCTGTGTATGATGCACATGCTGTAAGCTATCTTCTACACTACGAGTCATTTGTGGTAAATTAAATACAGTTAAAGCCAGAGCACCAGAAATGATTGAAAAACCATATTGGAATTGAATAACAAAAATCAAATATCCAAAGAGACCGACAACAACGGAAGGCAAAGATGATAAAATTTCAATACAAGTTCTGACAAAATCTGTTACCAACCCTTTCTTAGCATATTCAGATAAGTAAATTCCTGCTCCCATTGATAACGGAATGGAAATAATTAAAGTAATAACTAACAGAAATAACGAGTTATAAAGCTGAATTCCAATTCCTCCACCCGCTTGATAGGAAGACGATTGTCCAGTCAAGAATTTCCAAGAGACATGAGGTAATCCTCTTACTAGAATGTAAAGAATTAAAGAGGCAAGAATGCTCACAATGATTCCTGAAATGGTATAGAGGACACCCGTAGCCAATTTATCTATTTTTTTAGCGTGCATAGTTCTTCTTACCTCTTTCCTTTGTAATCAACTTAATCACAGTATTGAAAGCTAAGCTCATCAAAAGTAAAACCAGAGCGAGTGACCAAAGGACATTGTTATTAACGGTTCCCATAACAGTATTGCCAATTCCCATTGTTAAGATAGAAGTCAAAGTTGCAGCAGGTGTCGTCAAAGAGGTTGGAATAACGGCTGAATTTCCTACAACCATTTGAATCGCCAACGCCTCACCAAAAGCACGAGCCATTCCAAAGACAATAGCTGTAAAAATACCGGATCGAGCTGCTTTTAACGTCACGCGCCAAATAGTTTGCCAGCGAGTAGCTCCCATCGCCATACTGGCTTCTCGATAATGGCGCGGTACAGCCCGTAAACTATCTGTTGTCATAAAAGTCACCGTCGGTAAAATCATGACAAAGAGAACAAAAATCCCCGATAAAATTCCAAACCCTGTCCCGCCAAACATACTACGAACAAAGGGAACGACAACCTGTAAGCCAATAAAACCGTATACAACCGATGGGATTCCGACTAAAAGTTCAATAGCCGGTTGGAGAATTTTTGAACCTTTAGGAGAAACCTCCGTCATAAAAACAGCCGCTCCAATTGCAAATGGTGTCGCCAATAACGCTGATAGAAGAGTTACGAGGAAAGAGCCAAGAATCATCGGTAGAGCGCCAAATTCCTTACCAGATGGATTCCATGTTGCTCCGAAAAAAAAACTGAAGATATTTACTTTATTAACAAAGAAGGTCGAAAGACCTTTCTCTGCTACAAACAATAAAATCATTGCAACGACAAAGACAATTAAACTCATACAAAGAAAGGTAATGGTTTTTCCAAAAGATTCCAAACGAGAATTCTTTGACTTTGTCAGCATCTTTTTTGCTACTTCGTTCATGTTATTCTATACTCTTTCTGTTACTTTGAGCTAATTGTTCCATCAAGACTACGAGTCACTTTCATATCATTGATAGGAATATAGCCCATTTTTCCCACAATATTATTTTGTACTTCTGCTGTCATTATATAATCCAGAAATTTCTTAGCAAGTTTATTGGGTTCTCCCTTAGTGTACATATGTTCGTAAGACCAAAGTGGCCAATTATTAAGTGTTACATTTTTCTTTGTGGGCTTATAGCCATTCAAATTTAAACTTTTTACACTTGTATCAACATAAGAAAAAGCTAAGTAAGAAATAGCACCTGGAGTCTGCGACACAATCGTTTTGACCATTCCGTTAGAATCTTGCTCCTGCGCCTGCTTGGCTTCCTTGCCCTTCATAATAATACTATCAAAAACAGCACGGCTACCAGAACCGACCGCACGATTGATAATTGTAATGTCCAAATCCTGCCCGCCAACTTGTTTCCAGTTCGTATATTCACCAGTAAAAATTTTGCGTAGTTGATCTGTTGATAAATTATTTACTTTAATTCCTTTATTTGCAATAATCGCAGTACCCGCTACAGCAACTTGGTGATCCACCAAAGTTTTAGCCTTGATTCCGTCTTTTTCTTCTGCAAACAAATCACTATTTCCAATATCTACTGCACCTGATTGAACTTGTGATAATCCTGTACCTGATCCACCACCTTGCACATTGACAATTTTTTTCGGGTTTTCTTCAGTATATTTGTCTACAACTGCTTCAATCAAAGGCTGCAAAGCAGTTGAACCTACAGCTGTTATTGATTCACCACGGTTAATCCAGGAGGCACAAGCTGACAAACTGATACTACAAACCATAAGAGTAATAAACAAAAGTATTTTTTTATGCTTTACCAAAATAATCTCCTTTTAAGATATGAAAACGCTTGCTAATCTATGGTTTTTCTAATTTCTTTGCATCTCATCTCACTATAACATATATAGATGATTTTGGAAAGATTTTTTATTGAAATCTGAGGCCTTTTGGAAAATAATTTTTCAGAATATTTCCAGTTACTTTTGCAAATCCTAGACCATTGCCTTGAACGATTATCTGGTACCAACCATTTCCATATTTTTGATCGAGATTTACTATTTCACCAGCAACATATTTTTTAAATTGCTCCTCATCAATTTCAATTACTCGCTTCACCTCGTTTGGTTTTAAAGCAAGGCCCAAAGCAAAACTTGGTTCAAAACGTTTTTTCTTAAAGACTCCCAGATATAAGCCATTTCTAGCAATTTTTAATTTCGACATATCTGGCAGCCCTAGTGGTAACAGATACAAATGATCACCGAAAGTCTGTAATTCTCCAGTCAGATCTATAGCTAGATGTTCTCTTTGAAACTTTTGCCACAACATCTTCTTCTCAGATGTCAGATGGCTCTTTTTTACTTTTAATTTTTTTGCTGACTGCTTACTACAAAGGCGAAATTTTGCAACAAATTGACCTTCACCTTTGAAATGGTGAGGATACATACGTGCAGTTTCTGGAAAGTTAATACCTGCAATCATCCCATTGATTTTAGGAATTTCGACTAATTCAAGTGGATAATTTTCTAACAACCAATCCACTATCTGTTCGTTTTCCTCTGGTGACCAAGTACAAGTGGAATAAATGAGTTCGCCATTCGTCGCCAACATTTTTACCGTATTTTCCAATATCTCACGCTGAACCTGCGCACACTGAGTCGGATAAGATTCATTCCAATATTCCATTGCTTCCGGCTGCTTTCTAAACATTCCTTCACCAGAGCAAGGTGCATCTAAGACAATCAAATCAAAATAACCCTGAAAAACTTGGCTTAACCTATCAGCAGATTCATTCGTCACCACTACATTTCTCGCTCCAAAACGCTCAATATTTTCTACTAAAACCTTCGAACGCTTTGAATTGATTTCATTGGAAACAAGCACACCTGTATTATTCAAGTATGACAACAAATGAGTGGATTTCCCACCCGGCGCTGCAGCCAAATCAAGCACTTTCATATCTTGACGCGGTGCTGCAATTTGAGCAACCATTTGCGCAGCAGGTTCTTGAGAATACACCAAGCCTGTAACATGCTCTATTGATTTTCCAGAAATCTTGCCATAATAACCCCAGTTCGTGTTGGAGATAGGATTTAGAAAATGTTTTTGATGTTCTTTTAGTGGATTTACTCGAAAAGCGGAAACCGGCTCCTCATCAAAAGTTAGAAAAAAAGAGGGAGCCTCCTCTCCCAAAAGATTGTAGTATTTTTCTTTAAATCCTTTTGGAAAATGCATCTAATCCTCTCGCTTTCGATATATGTATTTTTTAATTTCGTCCAATTTCATCATTGGAATCATCATAATCCCCTGATGACTTTCAAAATCAGGCTGCTTACCATCAAATGTCACTGTCGTATATCCTAATTTATCTCCCATAATGGAAGCTGCAGCATAATCCCAAGGGCAAATATAGGAAATATAAGTCAAAAGTTGACCTGACAAAACCTTACTAAAGCTGATTGCAGCACTTCCATACACTCGAACTCCTAAGGTTTCTTTCGCCAAATCAGCAATTCCCCAATCGTTGCGCTCAAAAATACCAGCGTTTGATGCCATTAAAAATTGATTCAAGGGACGATCTTGGTAAGAAGGCAATTTCTGCTCATTGCAATAGACATCAAATTGACCACCACCATGGTACAACTTGTCTCCTATCACATCATAAATGACACCAAATTGACCAATCCCATTTTCAAAATAAGCTAATACAACAGCAAAATCAGCTTTTTGTGCGACAAAATTATTTGTACCATCAATAGGATCAATGACCCAAACATTGCCATCCGAAATAGAATGACGCAGTCCATTTTCCTCAGCTAAAATGTGATCCGTAGGATAAGCTTCTAAAATCCAGGTTACTAAATTATCCTGAACTTCCTTGTCCATTTGAGTTACCAAATCAGACGGACTGGATTTGGTTTCGATTTCTAATTGATCATCCAAATGCTCTTTGATGTAAGAAGCTACATTCAGAACAATTTGTTTGGCAAAATTAAATTTCTTTTCCAAGAGAAAACATTCCTTTCTCCTTTTGTTTTGCAGCTTGAACAGCTCGATATAAGGAATAGCCACTTGCTATTTCAAATTCACGTCCAATCCGCTTTTCTTCAGCTTTGCTTGGAACAATTTTTTTGAAGAGTTGATAGGACGCCAATATCTTCTCTGCTGCTATTTTCGCTTCATAAGCCTGCTCAACATCATTCAAAAAAGAAAGCACTGAAGCAAGCTCTTCAGTGCTCCACGATATGTCTAGTGGGTAACGATAGTTTTTATTCATATTATTCAATCTCAGCTCTTAGAGTTGCATCGCGCAATTCCTGTTTTCGATATCCGCGAGGCAAAAACGCACGGATTTCATCTTCGTTAAATCCAATTTGCATTCGTTTACCTTCTAAAATAATCGGGCGGCGCAAAAGACTTGGATTTTCTTCGATTAAACGAAGTAATTCAGAAATTGATAAACTTTCAACATCTAAATTTAATTTTTGAAATATTTTGGAGCGAGTTGAAATGATGTCATCTGTTCCATTCTCTGTCAGAGAAAGGATATGTTGTAATTCTGGAGCAGATAAAGGACTCGTCATGATATTGTGCTCCTCAAAAGGAACTTCATGATTGGATAGCCATGCACGCGCCTTGCGACAACTTGTACAACTCGGTGATAAAAATAGTGTAACCATGCATTTCTCTTCTTATTATTTGTAACTGTTATCATTATACTAAATTTTATGTAAGATTACTAGGCATTTTTACAAATTTTCTCCTATTTTTTTAGGAAAAATAAGAAGCTTAATACATGATTTAGTGGTTTTCATTTTTAGAAGTCCAATATCTTGCGATTTCCTTATCGGCTTGCAATTGTTTGACTAGTTTGTCCACATTATCGAATTTTACCATATCTCGAATTTTATCCAACCAAAAAATGCGAATGGTATCACCATAAATATCTTGTGAAAAATCAAAAATATTAGCTTCAAAACGAAGTTCATCACTTTCAAAAGTGACATTTTTCCCGACGCTAGCCATTCCGCGATACATCTGTCCGTCATGCTCTACATCGACCACATAGACACCATCTGCTGGTAAAATAACTCGATCCAGCGGAGCAAGATTTGCTGTTGGATAGCCAATCGTTCGCCCTCTTGCATTGCCATGAACAACAATTCCACTAGTGGATAGCGAATAGCCCAGCAATTGATTGCTCTCTGCGACATTTCCCGCCAGTACCGTCTCTCGAATGCGAGTTGAGCTAATTTTTACTCCATTGAAATTTACAGAAGGAACTATGATAACTTGTCCTTCAAACAGTTTCTCCAAATCTTCCGCACTGCGTCGATCAGAACCAAAATGATAATCAAAACCTGCAATGACTGTTTTTGCTTTCAAACGCGAGATGTATTTTGTAAAAAATTGTTCAGCCGTATTGCGAGCAAACTGACTAGTGAAATCAACCAAATAAAGATAATCTACACCAAGATTTTCTAATTGTTGTAAGCGCTCTTCTGGGCTGGTCAAATGAAGCATTAACGAAGGCTGATACCGTACAAAGGCTAATTTGGGAGATTCTGGGAAAGTCAGCACTGCAATTTTCAAATCCTTTGCTGCTGCAATTTTTCTCGCCTCAGCAAACAGTGCTTGATGACCTTTATGTAATCCGTCAAAATATCCTAGCACTAATACTGTATGTTCAATTTGTTGAATGTTTTGCTCATTTTTAATTCTAATCGTTTTCATCACTTATCTATTTTATCACAAAATGTTAAAGAAATACTTTTCTAGGTTTATATTCTTTGTTACGCTTTTCTAGAATAGCAAGCAATTTCCCTTGAAAAAATCCAGCTACTTGAGTTTCATTTGAATTTACATCAATAAATCGACCAAATCGAACATTTTCAGCTTGATTTTCAGTAAGCTCTACCTTAAGCAAATCTCCTATGCCCAATTCGAGTGGTTGGAGAAAGGAGAAATCCCCTACTGTTACCTGCTCTGCTATTTTATCCAAGGTCAAGGCTTCCTCCAAAAGCATACCAGCTGCAGAAGTCCGAGTCAATTGAGACATGTGAGAAGCATATCCCAATTTTACTCCCAAATCAACTGCCAACGTGCGGATATAAGTGCCTTTGCTACATCTAACTCGAAAGTTAAATCGGGCTGTCTGATTTTCATAAGAAATGGGGGTAGTCCGCTCAAAGCTGTAAATTGTCACTTGTCGCTTCGGTTTCTCTACTGCTTCTCCAGTTCGAGCATACTCGTAGAGTTTTCGTCCATTCACCCTGACAGCCGAGTACATGGGAGGAATCTGAGTAATGAGACCTGTCAAACTAGCTATAGCCTCATCTACCAATTTTGCATCCAAGGGAGCCAATACAGGAGTCTTTGCAAGCACCTCACCGCTCGCATCTTCAGTTGTTGTTGAAAAACCTAAAGTGACTTCTCCTTCATAGATTTTACCTTCGTCCTGCATAAATTCTACCAATCGCGTGGCTTTCCCGACTGCAATAGGCAAAACCCCCACCACATCTGGATCCAATGTTCCTCCGTGACCGATTTTCTTAGTTTGTAAAATCTTGCGCAGCTTAAAAACCGCATCGTGCGAGGTCATCCCCGCTTCCTTTTTTAAATTGATAATTCCGTCCATTTGATTCCTTTATTCTGCTAAAAATCCTAGCAACAATTGATTAAATTCCTTATTTTTCTCATAAAGAGCATGTCCACAGTCTGCTAAAATTTCCAAGCGACTCTTTGGAATGGTTTGCTCCAGCTCACACGAGGTATCCAGTCCGATAACTTGATCATCAGCTGCATCAATAATAAGTGTTGGACATATTGTACTCTCTAACAAATTCGAGCGATGTTCTAAACAAGACTGCGCTTGTATTGACAAACGATGTTGATCTTTTATTTTCCCAAGCTGGCTCAAAACCAATAAAGATAGCGAAGGTAGGAATAGCTCTTGCTTGTATAAGAAATGCGAGCTATATCCAACATCGATTCTGTATAATTCCTTCTCTCGCTAGCAATAAGCAATTTAACTCGTTTTTCAAGTAAACTAGTGGATTGGTCTGCCATCACTGCTAACACCAATTTTTTCACCTTTTCTGGAAAGTCTAAGGTTAAATGCTGAGCAATCATTCACCTTGTGACCCCCCAATACAAAAGCCGATTCAATGCTTAAAGCATTCATAGCTTCCGCTATATCTGCAGCCATATCTTTTGTAGAATATTTTTTGGGTAACTCATTGATACGACTGAATACATATACTTGATACTTTTCCCTAGATATCTATAAACAAAAGATAAACTCTGTGCCATTCCCTTGACTGTGTTTAGTCCATCTCCCAAATCGGGTATCATAATGAGAGTCTCCTTGCCCTTTCCAAAAGTTATATAATCGATACTTTTTTCGTTAAAATATAAGATCCTCCCTTTTGCTGTAGACATTACCTTGTTTCCCCTACTATTTTTCTCATGATTTATTTGTGTTGACTTTTTAAATACAAAGCAAAACCGGCAGTCACTTTTTCAAATCCAACTGCCTGATAAAACCGATGTGCAGCATTTCGTTCAGCAGTTAATCCACTGTTTAGAGCCAGTACCTTAATTCCTTCTTTTACCGCTTGTTTTTTCAACTTATTGATGAGCTTATTAGCAATTCCTTATCACCTTACCTCTTTTGCAACAGACAAAGCCAAAATACGATAGTAAGAGCCAGCTACTTCAAAAAAGAAGAGGTTTGCATAACCTAAGAAACCTAAAATTTCTCCGTTTCTTTCAGCTAAAAGATAGCTATAATGTGGCTGAGAGAGAATTATTTCTAAACACCGAGCCAGATTAGATGCGGTCGTTGGATAGCCCAAGTCTTCGTATAGAGACAGTAAGGCTTCAGCATCTTTTATGGTTGCTTTACGTATCTGCATAGGATCCTTCTAGTCTTCCTTCAAGGCTTCAAACTTGGCTTTCATGGTTGGATTTTTGCGGGTCAGTTTTTTGACTGAGACATCGTCCAGTTTGTTGTTAGCTAAGCGCAGCTGGTTATCTGATGTTTGAAGCGCTTGTTTGACTGCTTCCATTCGCTTGATAGCTTTATCGATTTCTTCAATCGCCTTGTTAAAATTCTTAGAAGCTGAATTATAATTTTTAGCAAAGGCTACTTTAAAGGTTTCTAAATCGTCTTCAAAGTGGGTAATGTCAATATTCTGCTCGCGAACCAGAGCCAGCTCCTGCTTGTATTTGAGAGAATTGAGCGCAGCATTGCGCAAAAGTCCAATCAACTGAATGAAAAATTGTGGCCGCACCACGTACATCTTCTCATATTCATGGCTAACATCGACAATACCGGTATTGAAATAGTCGTTGTCTGATTCTAGCATGCTTACCAAAACAGCATACTCACATTTCTTTTCCCTGCGGTCCTTATCCAATTCTTTGTAAAAATCAGCATTTTTATGCTTCTTCTCCGTATCGTCCGCTTCATTTTTCATTTCAAACATAATAGAAATGATTTCTACTCCGTTTTCATCACACTCACGGAAAATGAAATCCCCTTTGGATCCTCGTTCAGAAATTTTATTATCCTTCTCAAAGTAAGCATTAGGAAAAGCAAAGCTGCGAACTTTGTTAAATTCGCTTTCAGCGTAGTGTTCTAAACTCTCTCCAATGGCTTTAGTAGATTGTTGTGCTTTAAAGTTCTTGTAAAATTCCACCTGTTCATTGGCTGCCTTTAGCTGAGCTTCGTAATTTTGTTTAATAGATGCAAGAGATAATTCATTTTCTTTCTCTTGCAATAAAAGCTGGTTTTGAATCTGGTCACGTTCTTTTTCAATGGTTGTCAGCGAAGCCTGTAATTCATTTTGGTGTTCCAACTTCATACGATCCAGTTGCGACTGCAAGTCCAGCAACTCCTTGTCTTTATTAATGAGTTTTTCAGACAGCGCCCGCTCTGTATCCTTTTTTATCAGTTCTTTTTGTGATTCAAAATTGGAAATAGTCGCCTTGAGTTCTTGGATTTCAAATTCTTTCTGGCTTAATGTTTGCTGTTGCTCATTCTGTGCCTTTTGTTTTTCCAGAGCTAACGCCTGCTCAATTCGAACATGGATCTCTTTGTCAAACTCCGCCGTTCGCACCTGAGCCAGAAGCTCGCTGTACTGACTTTCATTGACTGTAAAGACTTCCCCACAATTGGGACATTTGATTTCGTTCATAAGACACCTCATTCAAGAAATTTCTACATTTCATTATATCATTCTTAGATACAAATGAAAAACAGTAAACTTCGGCTCTATCATTTCTGTAGTAAGTAAATCCACTGTAGAGATTAGAGGGCTTTTTTCATTGCAGAAAAAAAGCCTCATATTTAAATAGGGCTTAAGGCTTAAAGGTCATTTTTTGAGACACACAAACGAGGTTTAATCGACTCATGATTCGGCGGATTCGACGACGTGATAGCTGAAATCTTTCGGCTTTAAGCACCTGTTTGATTTTTCTAGCTCCAAATCGAGCCTTGTTTTCCAAAAAATATTTTTCACTTTCATCTCTAGATCTGTTTCTAAAACTGGTTCAACTACCTTGTAGTAATAACTAGAACGATATATCTTTCTGAACCAGTTCTATCGCCTTTTTTGGTTTTTCCTAAACCCATGAAAGCTAAATTTGTCTATCTAAGTTCAATCAAAATGTTACTCATGACTTCTTCTCAATAGGGGCAATACTGGCCAGAAGTTTCTTTAATCCAATCTCCGGAAAATTGATTTTCAATTCTTGGCTACTACCACTACCTGATACTTCCAATACAGTTCCGTCTCCCCATTTTTTATGATGCGCAATGTCACCGATAGCCCAATCAAGATCTGGCTGAGTCGCTTCCACATTCTTACCGAACGGCAACTGACTTGAGGCAATACTACTTGGTGCTGCTTGTCGTTTTCGTTCTTGTAATGCTTGCGCGAGACTCATTCCTTGACCAAACTGGATAGTTTTTCCATTTACATAGGAGGCTTTAAAAGACGTATTGACCGGTCGAGCTAATCCTTGATAATCCAACAAGCTTGAGCTAATTTCATTGAGAAAACGAGTTGGCCGATTGTAATTAGTTTTCCCGTAAAGTAGCCGTGAACTAGCATTGGTTAGGAGCAAGACTTTTTCAGCACGAGTAATTCCGACATAGGCTAATCGGCGCTCTTCCTCTAGCTCATCTTCATCTTCTGCCGCACGACTAAGTGGGAAGACATTTTCTTCCATACCAATAATGAAAACAACTGGAAATTCTAACCCCTTGGCAGCATGTAGCGTCATAAGTGTCACTTCTGAGTTTTCCTGAGCGTTATCATCTGTATCTGCAATCAAAGCTAGGTCATTGAGGAAGCGGCTAAGCTTGTCTAGGCCGGATTCATCAACAAGATTGTCAGGATTCTCGTCAAAATTCTTGGTTACAGATAGGAACTCCTCAATATTTTCGATCCGAGCCTGACTTTCCAGCGTCCCTTGAGCTACTAATTGCTCAGTATAACCCGTCTTTTCAAGAACTATTTCCACCAATTCTGTCACCGTCAACTCATCCAATCGTTCGCGCAGATTCAAAATGAGATTAGCAAAGTCAAAAACTGCCTGAGCGGCTTTCCCCTTGACAGGTGAAAGCATAATCTGTGAGGAGGCTTCTAAAAGAGACACATTTTGACTGGCTGCAAAATTCCGAATCTTCTCTACTGTTCCCGGACCAACACCACGCTTGGGCTCATTCACCACCCGCTCATAGCTGATATTATCACTGGTGTTGGCAATAATATTGAGGTAGGAAATGACATCCCGGATTTCCTTGCGGCTATAGAACTTGGTGCCACCGACCATAGTATAAGGAATATTAGCCTTGAGCAGGGCTTCTTCCACCGTCCGTGATTGAGCATTGGTACGGTAAAGAACTGCAAAATCCTTATGACTGTAGCCTTCTCGGGTCAGCTGAACAATGGTCCGAGCAACAAAGAGAGCTTCATCCTGCTCGTCATTAGCTCGATAGTAGACAATTTCTTCGCCATCTTCATTCTGAGTCCAAAGATTTTTGGGACGGCGGTTACGATTATTTTTGATAACATCATTGGCAGCCTGCAGAATGGTCTTGGTCGAGCGGTAATTTTCTTCCAGCAGGACCACCTTGGCCTCCGGATAATCCCTCTCAAAATCCAGGATATTCTGCATATCGGCTCCCCGCCAGCCATAGATAGACTGGTCAGCATCCCCAACTACACAGATATTTTTAAAGCGAGAAGCTAACAATTTTACCAGTTGGTACTGGGCGTGGTTGGTATCCTGATACTCATCGACATGGATATACTGATAGCGCTGCTGGTAGTAGGTTAAAACATCAGAATTGTTGTCAAAAAGTCGCAGAGTCAGCATGATCAGGTCGTCAAAGTCCATCGCTTCTGACTGACGGAGTTCTTTTTGGTACATCTCATAGCACTTAGCTACAATTTCTGTATACATGTCACCAGCTTGAGCTGCATAAGCAATCTCATCAATCAAATCATTTTTCGCATTGGAAATGGTGCCCAGAATGGCGCGCTCATTCCACTTTTTAGGATCTAGATTGAGGTTTTTGAGAATCCGTTTCATCAGTGTTCGCTGCTCACTAGGATCGACAATCGTAAAATTGCGGTTATAGCCGATATGGTCAGCTTCCCTACGCAAAATCCGCACGCACATCGAGTGAAAAGTCGCAATTAAACAATCTTCTGTTGCGGGATTTAAGGAAAATGCCCGCTCCTTCATTTCTCGAGCAGCCTTATTGGTAAAGGTGATTGCCAAGATATTCCAAGGATTGACTAACTTTTCATCAATCAAATAGGCAATACGGTGGGTTAAAACACGTGTTTTTCCAGACCCAGCTCCTGCCATAATCAGCAAAGGACCTTCCGTTGTTTGAACTGCCTCCATTTGACGGTTATTCATACCTGTTAATAAGGGATTCATCTTTTTTCCTCTTTCAAAGTCAATGGTTCTATTATAACAAAAATAACTCATAAGCTAAACTAGAAAGAGAAGTCTTCATACCATTTCGTCCTATAAAAGTTTGAAAAATCACGTAAAAAGCGTTATAATAAACTTTCTGAAAGGAAAACTCATGAATAATCCAGCAAAAAATCTTAAACTCGCAGAGCGCGGTGCTATTTTAGCTATTGTAACCTACATCATCTTATCAATTGCTAAAATTATTGCTGGCTCTACCTTACAATCCTCCAGTTTGACAGCCGATGGTTTTAACAATGTTTCAGATATTGTGGCTAATATTGCCGTCTTGATTGGACTACGTATGGCACGCAAGCCAGCTGACACTGATCATAAATTTGGCCACTGGAAAATTGAAGACTTGGCTAGTCTTGTCACTTCTCTTATCATGTTTTTTGTTGGCTTTGATGTTCTGATTGATACCGTTCAAAAAATTATCTCTCGCCAAGAAACAATCATTGATCCTTTGGGTGCGTTAGTTGGAATGGTCTCCGCTTTGATTATGACTGGTGTTTACTTTTATAATAAATCCTTAGCAAAAAAAGCACATTCTAAAGCTCTTGATGCTGCTGCCAAAGATAATTTATCTGATGCTATCACTTCTCTTGGTACAACGATTGCAATCATCGCAAGTGCCTTAAATTTCCCGATTGTGGATAAACTTATTGCTATCATTATCACCTTTTTCATTCTTAAAACGGCTTACGAAATTTTTATGGAATCCTCTTTTAGTTTATCAGACGGTTTTGATGAAAATCTTTTAAAAGAATACAAAGAAGCCATTTTAGAAATCCCTAAAATTTCCCGTGTTAAATCTCAAAGAGGTCGTACTTATGGTAGTAACATCTATCTTGACCTCATTTTAGAAATGAATCCCGACTTATCTGTCTATGAAAGTCATGAAATTGCCGATCAAGTTGAATTTATGCTCAAAGATCGATTTGGAGTTTTTGATATTGACATCCACATTGAGCCCGCACCTATCCCAGAGGATGAAATTTTGGACAATGTTTATCGAAAATTATTTATGAGAGAACAATTAGTCGAGCAGGGAAGCCAATTAGAGGACTTACTAGCTCCTGAATTTGTTTACATTTCCCAAGATGGCTACCAAATGAACAAAAAAGAATTTCAAATCGAAAAAGGAAAGCAATCTCCTATTAAAAATTTCCATTTAACTTCTATCAGTCAAAAAACAAAATTAATTTGTTATGAAGAAGATGGAATTATCCATACCAGTCTTTGGCGTCGTCACGAAACATGGCAAAATGTTTTTCATCAGGAAACACGAAAAAGCGAAACTGAAACATAAATTTTCAGTTTCGCTTTTTTAACATTTAATGCTACTTCATTTTAATAAAACCAAATTGATCCAAGGGGAGCACTCTAAAAGAGATAACTCCCTTAATTTGTTTCTCTGCAATCAAACCAAATTTCCGACTATCTTCCATATTTTGTCGATTATCATTTAAGATCAAATAAGATTTTGCTGGGATTATATTTGTATTTGATTTTGTTAATGTCTGAATAGTAAAGTCATGAGTGAAATAGCCTGTATTAGTAGCCTTCGCTAAATATTTTTCCTTATCTTTCGTTAAATAATCTTCTGACTTAATTTTATTATTTAAGTACAGTACATCATCCATATAAACGACAGAGTCATTTCCTAAACCAACGACACGTCCGACATATTCTTTTCCATCCACCTCATACAATACAAAATCATCTCTTTTGATTTTTTTGTTCTTATTGGCAATAACAATATCTCTGTCTTTCAAAAAATGATTCGCTTCTTTTGCGGTAATGCCATATGGTGTAAAAATAAAAATTCGCAAACAAGCGATAATTATTACAATGACGGATAAAATAATAATGTTCCTAATTAAATCTCTCTTTACCATTCTCTCTCCTCTTCTTTTATTTATTATATCATGTTTTCAGAAAATAAACAAAGGCGGAAAAAGTAAATTGCTATTCCTATTTTTATCTGCAACTAAAAAACCTACCAATCAAGCTAGAAAAACGTTGATTGATAAGCTTCTTTTCTTTTAGTAATACAAATTAACGTACTGTACGGATACGCATTGTGTTTGTTCCACCAGTTCCGACCGGAACACCAGCTACAATCACAATATTGTCGCCAGATTCCACAAGACCACTTTCAAGAGCAACTTTTTCAGCAACTTCAAACATATCATCAGTAGATGCAGGTTTTTCAGTTACTACTGGAATAACACCCCAGTTCAACATCAATGAACGTTGTGTCAATTCATCAAATGTAATTGCCAAGATGTCAGCATCTGGACGATATTTAGAAATCAAACGAGCCGTATTTCCTGATTCAGTCATTGTTACGACCAATTTGATGTCCATTGAGTTTGTAGCATCTTTCACTGCTGAAGCAACAACTTCTGTTTTAGAACTACGAGCGTAGTCAACTGATGACAAACGTCCATATTCATTCAATAGAGTTTGAGCGTTTTTATCAATTGTAGCCATAGTTGTTACAGATTCAAGTGGGTATTTACCATTTGCAGATTCACCTGAAAGCATTGTTGCATCTGTTCCGTCAATAACAGCGTTAAACACGTCTGATACTTCTGAACGAGTAGCACGCGGTTTTTCAGTCATTGTTTCAAGCATGTTTGTTGCGGTAATCGCAATTTTACCAGCTGCATTGACTTTTGTGATAATCATTTTTTGGTAAACTGGAACCATTTCAAATGGAACTTCAATACCCATGTCACCACGAGCAATCATGATACCATCAGCTACTTCAAGGATTTCATCCAAGTTTTCAATACCTTGTTGGTTTTCGATTTTAGCGAACAATTTCACATGTCCATTACCAGTTTCTTCACAGATTGCACGAACTTCATTAACATCTTTTGCAGTACGTACGAATGAAATAGCGATAAAGTTGATTCCTTGTTCCAAACCGAAACGAATATCATCATTGTCGCGTTCAGCAAGCGCTGGGAAAGGAATTTTTGTATTTGGAATATTCACACCTTTTTGTTTTGCGATAATTCCATCATTTTCAACCTCTACTTCAAATTCACGTGTAGCAGGATCTTTTGCAATAACGCGCAGACCAAGTTTACCATCATCAACAAGAACTTGTTTCCCAACTTCAACGTCATCAAAGATGTCAAGTGCACCTGCTACGTTCAAAGCAATAACTTCGCGAGTTGATTTGATACCTTGTTTCGTTGCAACACGGATTTGTTCACCCGTTTTGTAAGAGTATTCTTTAGCGTCACCTTCAAATAATTCTGTACGAATTTCAGGTCCTTTTGTATCAAGAAGATAACCAACTTTTTGACCAGCAATTTCTTCTGCACGGTGCACAGTAGCCATACGATCACCTTGTTCTGCATGATCACCATGCGAGAAGTTGAAACGGAATGTATTTGCACCAGCTTGGATTAATTTTGCAATATTTTGAGCCGATGCTTCAACATCTAATTTTTCGCTCCAATAGCCATCTTCACCAAATCTTTTACCACCACGGATTTCTACCGCAGGACCTAAAGTTGCAACGATTTTTACACGTTTATTCATGATATATGAAAACTCCTTTTTATTTAAATGGTCTTTATGACCAGAATAACAAATTAAAATTACATTGAAATGCTACGGTTTAATTTAGCAAGATCAAGATCAGCTTTATGTGGATTATTAACAATAATCTTACCGTCTTCTGTTAAACTAAATAAAGCACCCTCTTCTGCTGTACCAAGGATTGGATTTTCAACCATTTGTTCATTACGAATACCAACCGCAACACCACCAATACCCTTCTTAAGAAGGGTAACGGCATGAGCACCCATACGAGAAGCAAGAACACGGTCACGAGCAGTTGGGGAACCACCACGTTGAATATGTCCAAGTTCCGTCACACGAAGATCGCTCACATCACCAGCTTCTTTCAACTTCTTACCAAATTCATCGGCCGACATAACACCCTCTGCAAGAACAATAATATTATGTTTCTTACCTTCTTCATAGCCACGTTTAATACTTGCAACGATATCTTCGATTTTGAAGTCTTCTTCAGGAACGATGATTTCATCGGCACCTGTAGCAATACCAGCCCAGAGAGCGATGTCTCCAGCGTTACGTCCCATTACTTCAACAACAAAAGTACGACGGTGACTAGATGAGGTATCGCGAATCTTATCAATGGCATCCATCGCAGTTGTAACAGCTGTGTCAAAACCGATTGTAAAATCTGTACCAACGATATCATTGTCAATCGTGCCAGGAAGTCCGACAGCTGGGAAGCCATGTTCTGTCAATCGCATAGCGCCATGATAAGAACCGTCTCCACCGATAACCACAACTCCTTCAATACCATGTTTTTTAAGTTGCTCAATTCCTTTTAATTGTCCTTCTAATTGGGCAAATTCTGGATAACGAGCTGAGTGAAGGAAAGTACCACCACGTGAAATAATATCTCCAACTGATGCGGCATCAAGCGGATAAATTTCACCAGCAACCATGCCGGCATAACCGTCATAGATACCGTAAACTTCCATTCCTTCTGAAATTGCTTTACGAACAACTGCACGGATAGCAGCATTCATACCAGGGGCGTCTCCACCACTAGTCAAAACAGCAATACGTTTCATTCGTTTGTGCTCCTTTTTCTTTTTACATTCACCCTTGATTATACCACAATCAAAATCAAAATTCTTCTTTTTTCCTAATTTTTTATTGATAAATCGTTTTCATGGTTATTTTTTTCAATTCTTCTTGTAATTTATCTGATTTTTGAACACGATATTGCGTAATTGCTACTGTCTTTCTTTCATTTTCATAACGGATAACGACTGGAATATCTCCTCGAAATTGCTGTAAAATAGCGGATATTTCTGCATCACTTTCATGATTTTCTACTTGTATCCAAAAACGTTCTGTGTTAGCTTCCTGCAAATGGTTTAAAATCATCTGCAAACGATTCTCTCGTTTCTGAATCCGACCAGTCAGATAATAGAAACCTTTTTCATGCAAACCTTTG
This sequence comes from Streptococcus sp. HMSC034B05, assembly GCF_001809055.1. Classification (NCBI taxonomy): domain Bacteria; kingdom Bacillati; phylum Bacillota; class Bacilli; order Lactobacillales; family Streptococcaceae; genus Streptococcus; species Streptococcus sp. HMSC034B05. The sequence goes on from NZ_KV795621.1 coordinate 135,909, forward strand.
CCGAACTGTTTAAAGGCATCTGGAAACACTGTCACTTCCATTTTTCTTTTAGTATCACTTACTTGTAAGAACGCCATATTTTCACCCGTTTTGGTACGAATGACACGAATAGACAAAATTTCTACTAAAATCGTCGCATGAGTGTTTTCAACTAACTCTTGAATAGGAGTAAAGGATTGAGTAGCAGCTTTTGCAAGCTTTACCAAAGGATGCTCGCTCAAACCAACACCGATAATTTCCTTTTCTAGCTCAAATTTCTCTGCTTCTGTATAATTCTCCGCTTCTGTCCAACTATAATTTGTATCTGCAAAAAGGCTGCCTAATTCATCTGCAAAGACAAACAAATTGGGAAGATTTTGCAGGATTTTTTGACGATTTTTTTCAAATACATCAAATAAGCCGATTTGTACTAAGGGGGTTAGTAACTGAACCTTATGATATTGTGTTGGTAATTTCAAAACGAAGTCTTCTACATTTGAAAACGGACGATTTTCAATAATCCAATAAGCAACATCGCGTGGCAATCCTTTAATGTTTTTCAAGCCTAAATATATCTGATTGTCTTGGAATTTATCTCGATAAGGAATGTTATTGATATTTAAAGAAGCGACTTGAAAGTCGAACTCTAACGCATCTGTGATGTAATCACTGCTTGAATAATTCAGCATAATATCAAAGAAAATATCAGGATAGTGCGCTTTGAAATATGCCAACTGAAAAGCAAGGGCGGAGTATGCATAAGCGTGGCTGCGATTAAATCCGTAACCTGCAAACTTTTCCATAACCGCAAACACTTCTTTTGCTTTGATTTCAGAATGTCCAAGATCAAGTGCTCCTGTAACAAATTCTGCTTCCATTCGATGCATTTCAGTAGCATCTTTTTTCCCCATAGCTCTCCGCAAAATATCGGCTTTGCCTAAGCTAAAACCAGCAAAACGCTGAGCAACCTGCATTACCTGCTCTTGATACAGCATAATACCGTAAGTTGGAGCTAAAATAGCTTCCAAACTTGAATCCAGCATTTCTACCTTTTCTTGTCCGTGCTTTCTTTTCACAAAATTATCTATGTAATCACTAGCTCCTGGACGGTTGAGTGATGTAGTGGCGACGATTTCTTCGAATTGCACAGGCTGAACACGCTTCAAAAGGTTAATAGCGCCCGCTTGCTCAAATTGAAAAATACCCTTGGTTCTGCCCGCTGCAAAAAGCTGCAAGGTTATAGTATCCTCCAGATCAATCTTTGCAATGTTAATAGCAACACCGTACTTCTCCAAAACTGCTTCTTTCATTCGTTGAACAAAGGTCAGGTTGCGCAAGCCAAGAAAATCCATTTTGAGCAGGCCATTGCTTTCAACCCCATGTGCATCATATTGCGTGATGTACATATCTTCCCCATATTTAAGTGGAATGTGCTCTGTCAGATCATTATCACTCATCACCACACCTGCTGCATGAATCGAGGTCTGACGTGGATTTCCTTCAATTTTTTTCGCAATTTCAAAAGCTTTTTGATACTCCAGTTTACTGTTAATAATCTGACGAAAAGACATATTTTTTTCATAAGCTGAAGTCAATGTATCACGAAAACTGATTTTACGAGTAATGTTGGTCAATTCATATTCTGGCACCCCGTAGCGTTTAAAAACGTCACGAATTGCTTGCTTAGCCCCAAAAGTAGAATAGGTCACGATTTGCGCTGTATGCATCGTCCCGTAACGATCGCGGACATAGCGGATAAATTCTGGACGATAGACATCGGGAATATCAATATCAATATCAGGCATAGTATAACGTTCCAGATTTAAAAATCGCTCAAAAATTAGATTTTTCTCAACAGGATCAATCCCTGTAATTTCAAGAGCATAGGCAACTAGGCTTCCAACTGCAGATCCACGACCCATGCCCATATAATAACCCTGACTGCGACCAAAGCGCAGCAAATCCCAGACAATCAAAAAATAATCATCGAAACCCATTTGATGAATGATAGCCAATTCTTGATTCAAGCGTTCTTGATACGCTTCTGTCCATAATTTTTTTGCTTTTAATCCAGCCTCAGCTCGTTCTCGTAGCTCTTCTACTGCCGGTCGTTCTGGATTAAAACGCGGTAATTTTAACTCTGTATTAATTTCATAATGTACACCTGAGACTAACTGCTCCAGGTTATCCAGACTCTCTGGAAAATTTTTCTGAAAAGCCTGTGTAAACTGCTTAGACGATAATAAATACTCATTGCTTGGCAAATGTCCAACTTCTCGCAAACTACTGTTTTCCCGAATGGCCCGTAGCATCTGCAATGTTTCTAAATCTCCAGTATCAAAGTAACGAACCGTATGCAAGGGTACAGTTTTATGCATGAAATCTTGTTGAGGAGTATCTGGAAATACACCTATATAAAAATCTTTTCCCAAATCCAAGTCTCGAATTCCATCAAATACAGGAACAATAATCGCTATCCCTTCCAATAAATGCTGCAACTCTTCCCACTTGCTCTTTCCTATCATTTTTAATGTAGAAAGTTTCATTAAATTGCGATACCCTTGACTATCAAGAGCTAGAAAACGGAGATTAAGAGGAACCCCTGCATAATCCAAGGTCATTTCTATACCTAAAATCGGCTGAATTTTTTGCGCAGTCGCAATTTCCATGAAATGATAAGCTCCATAGAGATTGTCAATATCCATCATCCCTAGAGTTTGATATCCTAATGCTTTAGCTGTTTTCACATATTTCTTTATAGAAATCAAACTATCCATAAATGTATAAACAGTTTTCGTATCTAATTGAGCAACCACGGCATTCTCCTTTGTTTCTTCTCTTTTCTATTATACTAAATTTCTATTTTGCTTGCCGAAGAAAAAATACAGAATTTTTTTCTAAAAACTTGCTATTTTTTCAAAAATATTGTATTGTTTAATTAGTACAAAGATACAAAAAGGAGAAATCATGAGTTGGACTTTTGATAACAATCTTCCCATTTATTTACAGATTATGGATAAGATTAAATTGCAAATCATCTCCAACCAGCTACAAGCTGGTGAGAAATTACCTGCCGTTAGAGAATTAGCTGCAGAAGCCGGTGTGAATCCAAATACTATCCAACGAGCTTTATCTGACTTGGAAAAAGATGGTTTTGTCTATTCTCAACGCACAGCAGGACGTTTTGTCACTGATAATCATGACTTGATTTTAAAAACCAGACAAAAACTTTCTAAGGAGGAAGTGGAGAAATTTGTAAATGGTATGATTCATTTTGGTTATCAGAAAGAAGAATTACCAACAATTGTTGAAGATTATATAAAAGGAGTTTAGGAAATGGTTTTACTTGCATTTGAAAATGTCTCAAAATCCTACGGCAGCACACCTGCTTTAGAACACATCAATTTTGAAATCGAAGCTGGAAAAATTATCGGCTTGCTCGGTCCAAATGGCTCTGGAAAGACAACTATAATTAAACTTATCAATGGTTTGCTCCAGCCAAATGATGGGAAAGTTCTCATCAATGGGCTTCAACCGTCACCAGAAACCAAAAAAATCGTATCTTATTTACCAGATACGACCTACCTGAATGAAAAAATGAAAGTCAAAGATGCTTTGCAGTACTTTCAATCTTTCTATGCAGATTTTGAGATGGAGCGTGCTCAAGCCTTGTTACAAGATCTTCACATTGACGAAAATCTAGCATTCAAAAAATTATCCAAAGGAAACAAAGAAAAAGTTCAGTTGATTTTGGTCATGAGCCGCCAAGCCAAACTTTATGTTCTTGATGAACCAATTGGAGGAGTTGATCCAGCAGCACGAGACTACATTTTACAGACGATTATCAACAATTATTCACCTAGTGCTTCTGTTCTCATTTCAACACATTTGATTTCAGATATTGAACCAATCTTAGATGAAATTATCTTTATTGATAATGGCAAGGTCGTTCGGCAAGGCAATGTAGATGATATTCGTTATGAGTCTGGTGGATCCATTGACCAACTCTTCCGACAAGAATTTAAAGCTTAAGATAAATGAAGGAGATTAACTATGTTTTGGAATTTATTAAAATATGAATTTAAAAATGTAAATAAGTGGTATTTAGGATTATATGGAATCGTACTCTTTCTATCTATTAGTATTGGACTTTGGCTAAGACATTTTGCAAACGGAAGGAACTTTTTCGACCGTTTGCAGTCTTCTACTAATGAAGCAGGGAGTATAACAAGTACTTTCTTCGGTTTTACAATGCTGATTTTCTCAGGTCTCCTTGTGGCACTTGCAATTTCAACACTCTTTCTGATTATTCGTCGTTTTAAAAATAGTGTTTATGAAAGAGAAGGATACCTAACGCTCACCTTACCAGTTAATGAACACCAAATTATCCTTTCAAAATTACTTGGCGCTATTATATGGACGATTCTTAGTACCATTGCATTATTTCTTAGTTTTTTCATCATTGCCCTTATTGTGGGAACTGCTTTTCATACACAATCTGAAATTGAAACAGTTGTTCGATTACTTGGTAAACACTTTTGGGAAATGACTGGTGAAGCCTTGAAATCATTTGGATACTATCTTGTAGTCCTTATCCCAAATATCCTATTGATTTATCTTTCTATCTCTATCGGTCAACTCTTCCAAGATCACCGCACTGCAATAGCCTTTCTAACTTATTTTGGAATTCATTTTTCTCTGCTTATCGTCGCTAATTTGAGCGTTTCGGCTTTCCCATCACTTAATACTTTAGGTAGTTTTGGTGAGATAGTCGTATCTCTTCTTTTAGGTCTGATTTACTATGCTGGAACTTATTATATCCTCAAACATAAAGTAAATTTACAGTAGATAATACCATCTAATAGCAATACTCACAAAAAATAAAGTCATGAGTTCATCTTACTCATGACTTTTTCATTACTCAAAGCTTCATAGCCCATTTCATAGCTTGACTACAAAGGCTAACTCCTCAAAATAAATGGTTCATCTAACTTCTAGTTTGAACATTCATCTTTTTCCATCAGATAATCATAAATTTCTTGAACAGTTCCTAGAGCCATCAGCTCCTGCTCCTTGACCATTTTTTTGAGTTCTTGATAAATATGGCTACTCTCAATAGCTTTTTTTTCTGCGTTTTTATTTACCTGCATAACCCCATCTTGAATCGTCACAAAGCCTAGCTCTTCAAAAATTTGAATCATCTTAATGAGTAGGATGGGATCAATTTTGAGATAAGCAGCTAGTTCTTTCAATTTGTAGCGTATATCAAACTCTGGAAACTGATAAATCGTTTTATAGAGTTTAGCAAACTGCTCTCTTGTTCCGAAACCTGTCAAATAATAGGGCTGAACAATCTCATTTTTAAAGTAGATTGCTTCAAAATTGCCCTGTTGAATAATTGCTTTGAGCTGATTTAGGTGCTCAGGTAAGTCATACACTACAACTGCTCTGCTCTTTTTCAAATCAGGAATTTCTCCTGAAAAACGTAAAACAGGAACATTTTCAGGCAACCGAGCATTTTTACCTCGAATATTAAAGAGCTGAATTCCGTTGACTCGAGCGTCTACCAACATAAGTTGCAGACTAGTCTGACCATTCCATTTGTTGACCGACAGAGTGACTGCTAGCTCTAAGTTTTTAGTTTGGGAAAATTCTGTCGCAAGCTCACCTAGACCAAAAGCCACTACTTCAAGAACTGCGCTAGCCTGAGAAATTTTCAGCTTAAGGTGCGCATTCCCCATCCCCATAGTGCGGACATTTTCAACATTAAAATCTTTCAAATAGAAAATAGGCTTTTTATTGTCCATGCCGAAAGGAGCTAACTTTTCAAAGTTTTTGAGGGTCTCTAATGTCAGATCTGGCAAAGCTAATTCTTCATCCAAAAAGAGTTCATTCTTAGTTGACAAATCAACTTGATTATCTTCAATATAAGCCTCCAAAACCTGACTGAGTTCTTCTAATCGACTGACTTCAAGGGTCATGCCAGCTGCCCCTGCATGCCCACCAAAAGCTACAAATAACTCTCGGTGAGGATCTAGAGCTTCAAAAATATCAACTGCTTCAATGCTGCGAGCACTACCTTTGGCTAAACCATTTTCAATATTCAGCACAATGATCGGCTGATGTAACTCTTCTAAAAGTCGCCCTGCTACAATTCCCAAAACACCTGGATTCCAACCCTTGCCAGCTAGAACCTGAACAGGCTTCTTAGGATCAATCATAAACTTAGCTTCATCATAGATATGCTGCACCATCTCCTTGCGTTCGTCATTTTTCTGATTAATCATCAGGGCAATGTCACGCGCTTCTTCTTCATCAAAGCCGGTCAGAAGTTCAATAGCAGGATTGGGATCATCCAATCGACCTAGAGCATTGAGTCTAGGGGCTATTTGAAAACCGACTGTTTCTTCGTTCAGCTCGTCAGACTGTATATCTGCTATTTTGAAAAGTTCCTGCAAACCGATGCGCTGGGTGTTTTTCAAAACAGACAAGCCATATTTGACCAAAATCCGATTTTCCCCTGTCAAGCTGACCATATCTGCAATAGTCCCAATAGCTACTAAATCCAGCAACTCTACTTGAACTTCCTCTAAAAGGGCAGTTGCTAGCTTAAAAGCCACGCCGCAGCCAGCTAAGTGCTTAAAAGGATAATCAGCTTCTGGATGTTCCGGGTGAACAATTGCATAAGCATCAGGAAGTATTTCCGGCATAGAGTGGTGATCCGTCACAATCACATCCACTCCCATAGACTGAGCTAGCTCAATAGCTTCCAATCCTGCAACTCCATTATCCACTGTAATGAAGAGGGAAATACCCTGATTATCAATAAAATACTTATAAACGCTCGCGTTAGGACCATAACCATCTGTAAATCGATTGGGCAGATAGACCTGACACTCTGCTCCAAGTTGCTCTAACGCTTCTTTAACAATGGAAGCTGAAGTCATTCCATCCGCATCGTAATCTCCATAAATCAAGATTTGTTCATCATTTTCAATCGCTTGACGAATGCGCGTCACTGCCTTATCCATATCATGCAATTCATAAGGATCATACAGCTGGTCCAAACTAGGCTCTAGAAAGTCTCGCAATGCTTCTTCTGTCTGGATACCTCTCTGGTAGACTAGATTAGCTACCGAAGTCTCCAAGCCCAGTTTTTTAGCTTTTTTAATAAAGTCCTCATCTGAAAAATTTGTAGCAATTTGCCAATCATATTTTGATGTAATCATGAAATCATCTTTCTTTTACAATATAACTTTTATTATAACACGAAAAGACTAGCTTTCACTAGTCTGAACTTCTAATTTTATACATATAGCATCTTAGGTTATCCTACATAAATCAAACCTGTACAATTCGAATCAGACAGTTTTCGAAATCCAAGGCATTGATAAAGAGATAGCGTCTTATCAGATTGATCTATCACTAACTCCATCTGATAAACATCTGACCATTCTTCCAAAGTAGTCTGTAAGAGTTTACGTCCGATGCCTTGTCTCTGATAATTTGGTAGAACCAGTAGGTCTTGGATAAAAAGAACAGAAGCTCCATCTCCTACTGCTCTAAGAAGACCGACAAGACAGTCATTGTCATACGCTGCCACAGTGTAAAGAGAATTTTGAAAGACCTGCTCTAGTCGCTCTGGATAATCCGTATAGTTACTCCAACCAACAGATTGATAAAGCAGAAGCAATTCCTCAACAGTTATTTGTTTATTTTCAACATAATGAATCATTCTTGAATCCTTTTTGCAGCCAAATATGTTGAAAAGCAGCAATATCACGATAAGGAGACTGTTGGCAAACTGCAAGCTCTATCTTCAACATCTTTTCCTGCCAAGTGACTGCTGTTTTAACTGCATTGTCTTGCAAGCCATAAAAAATTCGAATTCCTTGATAATTCTGAACAGTCAATTCAGACGTGACCTTTTGTAATAAGTCTGCTAAATCATAATAGGTTGCTTGTCCCATTGTATGCGATTGATAAGACTGCCCTGATAATAAATCTAATGCTAAATTCATATCATTTGCAAACACTACTGTCTGCATAATTCGCCCCACTTCATTGTGCTTAACGAGCGAAATTTGTCCGCCTTTTTTCAACAATCTGCTAAATTCAGCTAGATAAAGAGCTGGAGTATCCACATACTCCAGAACATTGTGGCAAATGATAAGGTCAAAACGAGCACTTGGAATTCCCTTCAACAATTCCAGACTACCTTGTAGTTGATGATAATGAAAATTCCTCTTCCGTTCTGCAATCATTTCACCATTTGGCTCTATGGCTGTCACCTGATTGTTTTGTGCTAAAAAATCCGCTACCAAGCCAAAACCACTACCGAAATCTAGTACTTCCTTATTTTTTATATGAGTTAGCTGAGCAAAGAGAATATCATAATAAAGCTTGCCCCATGGTTGGTTTAAAAATGCCTTGTAAGCTGTCACATCCATAAATTTCTCCTACTTATAATTGAACATTTTACTAGCTAGTTTGTCACCAACATTTGGAAAAAGCGTGTAAAGTTTGTGGGCTGCTTTCAGAGCGAAAGGCATCGTCAGCTCCCGCTTCTTTTTTCCAAAATTGTCCACAATTTGCTTAGCAACAGTATCTGCTTCCAAAATGTATTTATCAACCGCCTTAACATAACTACCATCGGGGTCAGCTTTGTCAAAGAAAGCCGTCTTAATCGGTCCTGGATTAACCGTCGTCACATAGACATTGTAAGGCATCAACTCTAAACGCAAAGCATTTGAAAAACCAATTCCAGCAAATTTAGTAGCTGAGTAGAGACTAGATTTAGCACTAGCAATCAACCCAGCTGTACTAACAATATTGACAATATGCCCACGTCCCACTTGCTTCATTCTCTCCCCAAAGAGACGAGATAGATTCATAAGAGCAAAGGTATTAACTTCAAACATGGCATGAATGTCCTCGTTGCTAATCTTGTCAAATTCTTCAAAAATCCCATAACCAGCATTGTTAACGAGAACATCTACCTGTGCATACTTACTGTATAGTTCTTTAGTAAAGGTTTCTAAAGATTGGTCATTCGTAATATCTAACTCAACGAATTCGCAATGTGCATGATTTGAATAAAGCTTTACTAATTTTTCCCGACTGCGTCCTACTAAAATCAGCTGATCATTTGGCAACAGCTTCACCATTTCCTGAGCCACACCGCCACTGGCTCCTGTGATAACGATTGTTCGCATGTGTTCTCCTTACTTTTCTTTCAAAAAATCCGTTTGGTTTTCAATCTCAAAAACAAGCGTTTCTGTATTCAATAAACTAATGCTGCAATGTTTCACAAGAAAAAGCCGACTCTTATTTGTCCACTCTCTCTTGTTCACCAAATGATAGATAATGTTTATCACTCCACCATGTGTAACCACAATTTGTGTCTCATCTGAGTCGTTATTCTCTTGCAAAAACAATTGAAACCATGTTTTTATCCGTTGATAAAATTCTATCGGGCTTTCTCCATTTGGATAATGCTCGTCCATTGCAAGACTTCTAAAATAAAGATGAGGAAATTTTTGATCAGCCTCGCTATTTAATATTCCTGCTAAATCACCATTATTCGTTTCTCGTAAGGTACTTTCTTTTTCTACTGGCAACTGAAGTTTTCTTGCCAAAATCTCCGCTGTAGTCTCGGCTCTTTTTAAATCACTCGTAATAATTTTCGTAAGGTGATAGGCTTCTTTGTATCGGACTAAGTAATCCACCAACTCTTCTGCTTCCCTTTTTCCCTCAGGAAGAAGATCAAGCTGACTCCAGCCACCTCTATGTTGAGCAGAATCTTTCCCATGTCTTACAAATAGTATTTTCATGCGTTCCTTTCATTTTGCTCTTCTATTTAGATTTATATCTCTACTTCCTCTAAATCCTTGACTAAGTGGACATTTTCAAAAACAGAACTGGCATCGCTACGCATTTGACCAATATCCTTTGATAGAAAACGCGCGCTGATATGGTTGAGCAGGAGACGCTTAACACCAGCCTCTTTAGCGACTTCTGCTGCTTGTAGATTGGTAGAGTGACCGTGATTGCGAGCAATTTTCTCATCTCCTTTGCCATAAGTGGACTCATGTACCAGGACGTCTGCATTGATAGCAAGTCTTACACTAGCATGCGTTTTACGTGTATCACCCAGAATAGTGATAACCTTACCGGGTCTCGGAGCTGAAATATAATCTGCTGCTATAATTTTCGTTCCGTCTGCTAGCACTACATCTTCCCCGTTTTTTACCTTACCAAAAAGAGGGCCAAAAGGAAGACCAGCAGCTTTCAGCCTCTCAGCATCCAACGTACCTTCCAAATCTTTCTGCATAATGCGATAACCCACACAAAAAATGCTATGGTCTAGTTTCTCTGCATAAACTGTAAATTTATCGGTTTCTAAAATTTTCCCTAAGTGTTTTTCGTCAAATTCGTGAAAATGAATCCGATAAGGCAGGCGCGACCCCGACACACGAAGACTCGTCATGACAAAACTTTTAATACCGACCGGTCCATATATTTCAATATCTGTTTGCTCTTCATTAGCTTGAAATGATCGAGTGGATAAAAAACCCGGTAGACCAAAAATATGATCCCCATGCAAATGAGTGATAAAAATCTTTCTAATCTTTCTGGGACGAATCGTCGTCTCTAAAATGCGATTCTGGGTTCCTTCACCACAATCAAACATCCAAATTTCATTGATTTCATCCAATAGTTTCAAAACCAGACTAGAAACATTACGAGCCTTAGAAGGCTGACCAGCTCCTGTACCTAAAAATTGTAGTTGCATCTTTTTCTTTCTATTTTTTCTTAATATAAATCATCGCAGAGCGATTCTGAGAACGATAATAAAGCTGACCGGAATAGGTTTGAGCCAGCTGACTTAACTCTTCCTGATTATAGCCTTCCAGTTTTATCCTTCCATCCGCCAATTCATAGCAGTCAGTTAGAGCGGAAAGCACCTGCTTTTGCACAATTTCTTCAGGAGCAGCCGGTATCATCCGAATAACTTTTCCATCTTCATAAACTAGATAATGAGGGAAAAGCTGAGCAATTTCAAAGAGTAAATCCGGCTCAATCACCTCTGGAATTTCTGGAAAAATTAATCCAATTCCATCTTCGTTTTCAAAACAAAAACCATAAGATTTACCTGAAAGATTCAGTCGGATAAAAGGCTTTTCCTCCTCAAAATTAGGAGAGCTGTTAAAAAGTAATAATTCCTTACTCAATTCTAAAAAATAATCCGTTGCTGCCTCTGGACTCTTTTTTTGGTAGAGTTCAGAAAAATACGCATTGATTACACTAGGTGGCGGTGTGATAAAAGTCAACTTTTGCGAATTGGACAGCTTATCCAAAATTTTTTCTAGATAAATACGATCTAAACTCGTAAAGCCACCGTATTTAAGCGCTAAATTGATATAATCAGTCATAAAATTCTTCTAGTCTCCATTTATTTTTTTCTGCTATATAGCCAGAAATCATTTCACTTTCTTCCACATACTCTCTCTTATCAATAATTGCTAGACTTTCTAATTCATACAACTTATAGGCCTTGCCAGAGCCAACCTTGATACAAAAAGGAACAAATAATTCTCGCATCTTATCCAACAGAGCTTCTTGTAAGACTGCTCTGCTATTTTCCATCTTTGCCGAAATCAAGACATAGGGAGTTAAAGTTGGAAGAAAATTTCCTGCTTTGTCAGCTTTATTATAAAGGGTCAAGCGAGGAATATCTAGCATATCCAAGTCTTTCATAATTGCCAAGACCGTTTTTTCATGTTCCTCGTGATTCGGATCACTGGCATCAATCACATGAACCAAAAGATCCACATTTTTGCTCTCTTCTAAGGTCGATTTGAAGCTAGATATTAACTCAGTCGGCAAATCCTGAATAAAACCAACCGTATCCGTCAATGTTACATTCAGCCTCCCCGTCAGATTAGCACCTTTAGTTGTCGCATCTAAAGTGGCAAAAAGCTCGTCTGCCTCATATTGATTCTTGTTCGTCAAGGCATTCATAATAGTGGACTTCCCAGCATTAGTATAACCAATCAGACCGATTTTAAAAACACTAGAATCCAAACGTTTTTCCCGCACAGTTGCTCGATTTTTTTCTACAATTTTGAGTTGTCGCTCAATATCATGAATCTGATTACGAACACTACGACGATTGAGTTCTAACTGACTTTCACCGGGGCCACGAGAACCAATTCCCCCAGCCTGACGGCTAAGCATAATACCCTGTCCAACCAGTCGCGGCAATAAGTACTTGAGCTGAGCCAAATGCACTTGAAGCTTCCCTTCATGACTCCTAGCCCGCATAGCAAAAATATCCAAAATTAACTGCATACGATCAATAACCTTGACCCCTAGAATCTCTTCCAAATTGATATTCTGACGAGGTGTCAAACGATTATTGACAATTACGGTGGAGATCTCATCTGCCTCTACCATGTGTTTTATTTCTTCTAATTTTCCAGCACCAATAAAAGTCTTGCTATCATACTTTTCTCGTTTCTGAATGTAAGAAGACACCACTTGAGCACCAGCAGTTCTGGCTAGACTGGCTAATTCTTCCATAGACAGGGAGAAATTATCTATTCCCTGCAATTCTACTCCGATAAGGATGACTCGTTCCTGCTGTTTTTCTGTTTCAATCATTCATAAATTCCTTTATATCCTGCATCAGCCGCTCTTTGTCCTTCGGTTTTGAAACCTGATAAAAGGCTGCATTCATGCGGTTGCGAAACCAAGTTAGCTGGCGTTTGGCAAAGCGACGAGTATGTTGCTTGATTTTATCCGTAGCTTCCTCCAAGGTCAGCTCCCCAGCAAAGTAAGGGAAAAGTTCCTTGTAGCCAATTCCCTTACTAGCTTGAACATGCGGATAATAATCATAAAGCCACTTTGCCTCTTCTAAAAGCCCAGCCTTCAGCATTAGATCCACTCGCTGATTGATACGCTCATAGAGAACTTCTCGGCCATCATCTAGACAAATTAGCAGGGCATCATAATCAGACTGTTTGTTTTCAAGGTCCTTCCCCAAATGAGCAATTTCTAATGTTCGCATAGCTCTCCTACGGTTAATCTGGGGAATAGTCAATCCTAGCTTTGCTATTGTGCTAAACAATTCCTCATCTGTTAAAGTATCTAACTCTGATCGATAGGCTAAAATATCCTCACGAGAAGCTGAACCACCCAAATGATAACCTTCCAGTAGACTTTGAATATAAAGTCCTGTTCCTCCCACAATGATAGGTATTTTCCCTTTTGCTACAATCGTTTTAATAGCAGTTTCTGCCTCCTTTACAAAATCAAAAGCTGAATAAGCTTCACTCACTTCTCGCACATCTATCAAATAATGAGGAATCCCCTCTTGCTCTTCTGGAGTGATTTTAGCCGTTCCTATATCCAGTTTTTTATAGACTTGCTGACTATCACCGCTAATAATCTCACCATTAAAACGTTTTGCAATTTCTACACTAAGAGCTGTCTTTCCTACTGCTGTAGGGCCTATAATCACAATTACCTTTGTTTTCATCTTTTCCCTTGAAAAAAATTTAATTTTTCGTTACTATATATTATAACATAAATAAAGTTCAAAAAAGGAGAAATCTAATGGCTAAAGGATTTGTTAAAGGGGTTGTTACTGGGGTTGCTGGTACTGTTGCTGCTGTTGCAGGTGCAGTTTATACATTTAAGAAAAAAGTGATTGAACCTGAAGAAAAGAAAGCAGCTTTCATCGAAGAAAATCGCAAAAAAGCAGCTCGTAAACGTGTATCACACTAAACTAGCTTATATACCATAAAAACTCCAACAAGTAACTCACTAAAAGATGAGTAGTTGTTGGAGTTTTTTTATAAAACATTCTTTCTTACACTGTGAAGATTATCCATTTATTCATAACGTAAGGATTCAATCGGATCCAATTTGGACGCCTTATTAGCTGGCAAAATACCGAAAATAATCCCGATAGTCGCTGAAAAAAAGACACTTCCAACAGCAGATACTGTTGTAATAGTAGGAGGAGCTCCGAAAAATGAATCTAAGTTATGACCAATAGAGGCTACGATAAGAAATGCTAAAGCAAGCCCAATCAGACCACCGATTGCGGTCAACACCATTGACTCAATGACAAATTGCATCAAGATATTTCCACGAGTGGCTCCAAGCGCTTTTCGAAGACCGATTTCGCGGGTGCGTTCTGTCACCGATACAAGCATGATATTCATCACACCGATACCGCCAACCAGGAGGGCGATTCCTGCAATTGCACCAAAAACTATTTGTACGATAGCAATCTGGCTTTGAATAGAAGCCAATTGACCAGCTTGGTCCAACATTTGGTACTCGCCTTCTTTCACGCCAGATAACTTTGTCATCAAACGCGCTGCTGCACTTCCATCTTTCAATACATTATCTAATTTTTTGACGTGCACCACGACATTCATAATCTCGGCAGCATTGTATTCCACCGCCAACTGGGTGTTAGCCATTAGCAAATTTCCGTTGTTCATATTGGCTAAACGATTTCGTGTTTCATTTGGATCTTTATAAACACCAATTACACGGTAGTTATTATTTTCTAGCTGAACAATCTGATTGAGTGCTTTGTCTGCACCTCCAAAAAGAATATCAGCCAATTTTGTATCTATCAAAACAACTCTTGCAAATGTTTGATAATCATTTGCTGTCAGAATCCGACCTGCAACGATTTGAAATTTCTTTACTGTAAAATAAGTTGAATTAATACCTATTATAGGAATCTTATCCGCTTTTTTCTTACCATAATTTACCGTAGCAGTTGTATTATTTGTGACATAATAGTTATCAATCCCGCTAATCTCATTCACTGCTTGTTTGACCCAAGCTTCTTTGATTTCGGGCTCTACTTCAGTCGAAACCGTATCATCGCTATTTCCACTGTCAGCATCTTCACGCATTTCTTGATAACTTCTAACCCCATCTCCATTTTTACTTCTTTTATGTGAATAAAATATGGAGACATCTTGCTGAGCGCCACCTAAGACATCTGTGAAAGCTTTTGACATACCACTTCCTAGAGCCACAATCACCATGACAGACATAACACCAATAATAATGCCCAACATCGTTAAGAAAGAACGCATTTTATGCCCCATAATGGAGTTAATTGCAAATTTCCAATTCTGCATCATGCTTCTCCTTTCTTAGTATCCGATGAAATGACACCATCACGAATGACAATTTGGCGCTTTGCAAAGGCTGCAATTTCTGGTTCATGAGTGACCATGATAATCGTTTTCCCTTCACGGTTTAGCTCCGTCAGCAATTCCATAATTTGCTCACCTGTCTTGGTATCCAAAGCACCAGTTGGTTCATCTGCTAAGATAATGGAAGGATGATTAACTAAGGCACGCGCAATGGCTACCCTCTGTTTTTGACCGCCAGAAAGTTCTGACGGTAAATGGTGCATACGCGCTTCTAGCTCAACTTTTTTAAGATATTGCTCCGCTAAAGCTTTTCGTTTGGATTGAGAAACTCCGGCATAAATCAAAGGAAGTTCTACATTTTGAAGAGCATTTAATTTTGACAACAAGAAGAATTGTTGAAACACAAAGCCAATCTGCTGATTGCGGACTTTTGCTAACTTCTTTTCACCTAGTTTGGCGACTTCTTCTCCTTCTAAATAATACTCTCCACTCGTTGGTCTATCGAGCATACCAATGATATTCATTAGCGTTGACTTACCTGAACCAGAAGGCCCCATAATTGCAACAAACTCACCTTCTTCAACAGCCAAATGAATATCTTTCAAGACCTGAAGTTCTTGATCTCCATTGCGATAACTTTTATTCACATTTTTTAAATCAATGAGTTTCTTCATATGATTTCACCTCTTGACCATCTTTCAAGCTATCTGTCGGATTGGTGATAACTTTACTATCTTTTGTCAAACCAGATGAGATTTCTTGATGTTTAGCATCTGCATTTCCAAGTGTCACTTGAACTTTTTTCGCAGTTCCTTTTTCTATTGTCCAAATATAGCTCTTATTGCTTTCAGAAACGATACTGCTGACTGGCACAAGAATACCTCTTGTCCTATTTTTCACTTCAATATTAATGGAGAAACCTTGCTTCAAATCACCAATTTCACTTGTAATATCAACTGTATATGGATATTTTGCTCCTGAGCTCGCATTCCCTGCACCAGCTGCTGCTGTATTTTGGTTGTCTTTCGGATAATTGGAGATATAGCTGATTTTTCCAGTCCATTTCTTGTCTGGATAAACCTTGGACGTCATCGTCACTTCCTGTCCAACGGAAAGATTTGCTAAATTGTACTCTGATAGCTCCCCTTTTACTTGAAGGTTGCCGTTATTAACAATATGAACAAGTGTTTGATTTGCTCCTGTTGTAGACTTAGAAACATCGCGATTTACTTCTACTACGGTTCCATCATTTGCACTCGTTACAGTCGTCGCATTTAGCTGGGCTTGTGCTTTATTGACATTAGCTTCTGCATCTGCACGATTGTCTTGCAAATCCTTTAGTTGGGAATCAACAGACCGTTGTGCAGATGCAGTTGTTTTATCATCCGTAGCTGCATCACCTGTCGTTTCAATAGTTGTTCCATACGTTTTTAAATCATAAATTTGGCGATCGATTTTATTTAACGCGCGAACAGCAGTATCGTAAGCAGCTTGTGCTTCCACACTCTTGTATTGTACCAAAGCTTGACCAGCTGTTACTTTATCTCCAACATTTACAAGAACACTATCCAAATCACCTTTGGTACTATCATAATAGACGTACTGCTCATTAGTAGCTGCAATATTTCCTGACAATAAGACAGACGAAGCAACTGATCCTTCCCTCACTTTTTGCACTTGGATCGTTTTCTCTTTATCAGCGACATTATTACCATTGAACAAGAGAATCGTACCTATCGCTCCTAAAATAACAACCGTAGTTACACCAATTAGGCTAAACAACTGCCATTTTTTCAATTTTTTCATCTCTTTCTCCTCCTGATGAAAATCGTCCATTATTTTTTATATTATAACATACACAATTAGAAATAAGAAAACATTTACAAACAATTTCTTTACTCTTTTATCATTCTTCTATCTTCTATCTTCTATTCTTTATTCTTTTTGTATTAAATATATAATACAATAATACAATTAAATAGTCAAATCTTCTATCAATTTTTGTAGCAGATTTTTGCAATCATTTTCTAAAAACGTTACAATAATTTCATACTACAGATAAAAAGGAGACTCGTATGAGAACATTTGACATCATCGCCATTGGTGGCGGTAGCGGAGGAATAGCAACCATGAACCGTGCTGGAGAACATGGTGCAAAAGCTGCCGTTATTGAAGAAAAGAAATTAGGAGGCACCTGTGTCAACGTCGGTTGCGTTCCAAAAAAAATCATGTGGTATGGTGCACAAATTGCCGAAGCTATTCAAGACTATGGACCAGATTATGGATTTACTTCAGATAATCAGCAATTTGATTTTAGGACACTTCGAAAGAATCGCGAAGCATATATTGACCGTGCACGCCATTCTTACCATAATAGTTTCACTCGGAATGGAGTTGAGCTGATTGAAGGTCGTGCCAAATTCATAGACCGCCATACAGTTGAAGTAAATGGCGAGATCATTCAAGCTAAACATATTGTTATCGCAACTGGTGCTCATCCTCATATTCCAGCAATCCCCGGAGCAGAATTAGGTGAAACTTCTGACGATGTCTTTGCATGGGAAGAACTCCCGCAATCCGTTGCCATTCTTGGTGCAGGCTATATCGCAGTTGAACTAGCTGGACTTCTGCATGCTTTAGGTGTACAAACCGATCTCTTTGTCCGTCGAGAACGTCCTCTCCGTAATTTTGATGCTTATATCATAGAAGGTCTTGTAGAAGAAATGAAGAAATCAGGTCCTACTCTACACACCCACAAAATACCAAAAAAGCTTGAAAAAGTTGAAAACGATTTGCTTCGCATCACTTTTGAGGACGGAACGAGCCACGTCGCCCAACACGTCATCTGGGCAACAGGGCGGACTGCCAACACCGAAGGATTAAATTTAGAAGCTGCTGGTGTTACCCTTGATACTCGTGGCTTTATCACAGTCGATGAGTTTCAGAATACAGCAACACAAGGTATTTATGCTCTAGGAGATGTTACAGGAGAAAAAGAATTAACCCCTGTTGCTATCAAGGCAGGGCGTACCTTAGCAGAGCGCTTATTTAATGGAAAAACTGAAGCTAAAATGGATTATTCTAACATTCCAACTGTTGTCTTCTCTCACCCAGCAATTGGGACAGTTGGCTTGACTGAAGAACAAGCCATTCAACAATATGGAGCAGAAAACCTTCACATTTATACCTCTGGTTTCACTTCCATGTATTCAGCTGTCACCCAACACAGACAACAAGCTAAGTTCAAACTGATTACAACAGGAACAGATGAGAAAGTCATTGGTCTCCACGGAATCGGTTACGGAGTTGATGAAATGATTCAAGGCTTTGCAGTTGCTATTAAAATGGGAGCGACCAAAGCAGATTTTGATGCGACCGTTGCCATCCATCCTACTGGATCAGAAGAATTTGTTACCATGCGCTGAGAGTGGAAACAATTCCCATAAATGTCTTACTCTTAAAATTTTTCCAGCCTTATCTCAAGAGTCAGAAATGCAGCCAGCATTTCTGACTCTTTTAGTTTACACGATAACTTCTTCTCATTCCATAACTTATTCCTTCATTTTATCCGCTGGGAGTGGGACAGAACTCAAAATTAAAAATTTTAAGTTCGTAGTTCCACCCCCCGCAAAGATGATTAGGAACTCTTGTGAGCTTGAACAGCGAAGAAAGAGTCCAATCAGCTACTGCGTCATTTGTTTATCACGAAACTCTTTCAGAAGTTGAAAACTTTTGTCCCAGCCTCTCTTTTTTCTTTGATTTTTTAGTCGATAAAGATGTAAATCTTTGTTCTGATCATATCAAACCTATTTTAGGAGGTTTTCCTATGAAAAAAGTAAAAATAATTCTTGTAACTATCTTACTTATCTTTTTAAATATCTTTGGACTAATTGCATTTTTGATATTATACTTTCGCAACAAAAATAAAGGAAAAGTAATATACCACAAAAAATAACTACTTCGACAAAAGGTGAATTCAGTTTATGCTTTCACCTTTTTATTTATTACTTGACATTTTTCGTATTTACTTTATAATGGTTACCATATTATAAAGTAAAGGGTTACAATAATGAAAAAATCATTCACTGTTGTTTTACCAGCTGTTGGTGCAGCTTTAATAGCCGTCCTTGCTCAAATTACCATTCCTATCGGTCCAGTTCCTTTTGCTCTGCAAAATATGGCAGTTGGCTTAGTAGCCACCATTTTTCATCGAAAAGAAGCCCTATTAGCAGTTACACTTTATCTTCTTTTAGGTGCTATTGGACTCCCTGTTTTTGCAGGCGGAAGCGGCGGATTACAAGCACTTGTCGGCCCAAATGCAGGTTATCTCTGGTTTTATTTGTTTTATGCTCTGGTAACTGCCAGTCTAACATCAAAAAATAGCAGCTTTTTGACGATATTCTTAGCCAATCTACTTGGAGATGCTTTGGTTTTTATCGGCGGAGTACTTGGTTTAATGTTATTAACAAGATTTAGTTTGGATAAAGCTATCACTGTTGGAATTAGTCCTTTTATCCTACCAGATCTCATAAAACTCATCGTAATTAGTCTTGTTACTATTCCTATTTTTAAAAATTTAAAAAACCATCCTTACTTTAAGCTAATAAAATAAATATTGTACAAACAATCTTAAAACTCGCTCATAGCAGGTTATTTTTATATGACTCAAAAATTTTTTGAATTTTGTTCTTAACAAAAATGACTGATAGTCATATAATATTTTATATAAAAATGACCGGCGGTCACAAAAGGAGTTCACTATGCCTATTAGAAAAGCAATCCCAAGCGATATTCCAGTACTCAATCATCTTTTAGAGCAAGTCTTGCTTGTTCATCATAAAGTCCGACCAGATATTTTCAAAGAGAGTGGTCGCAAATTCAACGATGAACAGTTGAAAACACTGATGTCTCAGGAAAATACACCAATCTTTGTCTTTGAAAATGAAGAAGGAAAAATCTTAGGTCATCTCTTTTGTATCATTAAAGAACCACAAAGTCTCGCACAAACACCTATCAAAACGCTTTTTATTGAAGACCTTTGCGTTGATGAAAATGCTCGTGGTCAAAAAATTGGTGAGCAACTCTGCCATTTTGCAGAAGAATTTGCCCAAGAAATTGGCTGTTACAACTTAACCCTTGATGTATGGAATGATAATGTCGCTGCCTTGCGCTTTTATGAACGTTTAGATCTAAAGCCCCAACAAACAATCATGGAAAAAATTTTAAAGAAATAGGAAAAATTCATGAGTCAGAGAGAAAAAAACTGCAATCCGAAAAACATGACTAGCCACAACCAAACAATAAGACTGCCCAAAATATTTTTGACTCTCTCTGCAGAAGAAACTACTAAAGGAGCTTTTTATAATGATTTCAAGAAAAATCTACTAAATACAAAAAACGGCTTAAACCGTTTTTTTATACTCAATTCCAGCCGATTTTATGATAAAATTCTCTCTAAATTTACAATTATTTCTCTTAATTGTTTTTCAAGAATTTCAGGACTAGCAGTGATGCTCATTAATAAGGCATTTAAAGATTTCTCAAATTGATTGGGAAGAAGGCTTGCATGAGCTTTTGCATACGACATCATTCTCTTTTCGCCGGGGTGGGTCAATTCATTAACTGCAAAAATAATGTCAAAATAGGATTCTAAAAAAGCTGTAACACGGTGATTAACGCTAACAAAGTCTTTTCGTTTTGCTGCTTTTAAAATCTGCGTATCGTAGGACGGCAAATGTCCGGTTAACAAACTAAGATTTCGTGAAATGATATTGTCTTTTAATTTCGGAGGAAAAGGAACGTTAAACCGTTCTTGCAATTTACCTAATTCTCCATCCGCATCATACAGAATCTTGCAAGTTTTTAAATTGTGCCAAAAGCAGGTAGTGTAGCCATTCCCGGCTTGGTATTTTTCTATAACATTTTCAAGATCTGTTGCAAAATGACAGATATTCCTGTAAAGAATATCAATATCAACACCATTATTTAAGGTACAATCATCTTCCAATTCCCAAAACTGATTGCTCATTTCCATGTAAGAACAATATTTAGTTAAAATCGACTCTCGGCTATTTTCATCTGGAATGCTTGTGCAATAAATATATAAATCATAGTCCGAAGTCTCATCATAAGTTTCTCCACTACGAGAACCTCCTAAAGCAATAGCTGTCACTTCTGGCAAGTCAGAAAATGCTTTCCAAAGTTTCGCAAAAACTGTCATTATTTTCTCCTATGTCAACTTATTTATAAAAAACTTTGCCCCTATTATACACCATATTTTTTGAAGAAGAAAGATTTACAAGATAAAAATAGGGGTGAGACTAAGAACTAAAATTTTTAGTTCTGTCTCACTCCTAGTTCTAGTATTACCGCACTTCTGCACCAATCGTTTCTTCAAGAGACTTTTGGATTTTTTCCATATAACGAGCTACTTCCTCATCTTCCAGAGTATCCTCTGGATTTTGGAAAGTTAAGGTGTAAGCCATTGATTTCATGCCGAGTCCCAGTTTTTCACCTGAGAAGACGTCAAATAATTTGATATCTGTCAAACGCTTCACACGAGCAGCTTCAATAGCTGCAACCACCTCTTTGTGGCTGATTTCTGCTTTCAGAAGCAGTGCTATATCACGTGTTACAGCTGGGAATTTAGTAATTTCTACAAATGGTTTTGCTGGTTGAATCGCTTTTTCAATAGCTGTTAAGTTGATTTCTGCTACATACGTTTCTGGGATATTATAATCCTTAGCAGTTACTGGATGAACTTGACCAACAAAGCCAATAACTTGTCCGTCCAGCAAAATGGCTGCTGTACGTCCCGGATGCATGCTGGCTAATGCTTGCGTCACTGTGTATTCTACTTTCAGTCCAAGGCGGTCAAACAGTGCTTCCAGAACTCCTTTTGCATAAAAGAAATCAACTGGTACAGCAGAAGTTTGAAAATCTTTTTCAGCTACCAAACCTGTCAAAGCAAAGGCAAAGCTATTGATTTCAGTTGGCAATTCTGCTGTTGGATTTCCAGCTTGCTCGAAGACTTTTCCGATTTCGTACAGTGCTAAATCTTTATTTTTCCGTGCAATATTATAAGCAACAGTATCCAAAATACCAGCTACCATATTTTGCCGAAGAACACTGCGTTCTACTGTCATCGGCCACATCAATTCTGTCAAGTTACTTGGCTTCATACTAAATTGCATAGCTTTTTCAGGAGTGGTTAGGGCGTAGCTGATGACTTCCGTCAGACCAGCACCTTCTGCAACAGTACGAACTTTGCGACGAAGTTTTTGGGTTTCTGTTAATTCGCCAGCAGTTCCATCATCTTTAGGCAATGTTGCCGGCAATCTATCATAACCATAAATACGTGCAATTTCTTCATAAAGGTCAGCTTCAATATGAATATCCCAACGACGAGGTGGTACACTCACTGTGAATTTCTCTGCATTACCAGTAAGACCAAAATCAAGACGGCGAAAAACATCTTCAATATCAGTATAAGTCAATTCTGTTCCAAGCACACGATTGACATCTGCCAATGTTGAAGCAACTTCAACATCCGATGTGTCCACTTGACCTGCTGAAACGATACCAGCTTGTACATTTGCTCCTGTAAGATCTGCAATCATGCTAGCTGCCGCATCGAGGGCTTCTGTTACTGTTGCTAGGTTAATTCCTTTTTCAAAACGAGAGGATGATTCTGAGCGAAGATTGAGACGCCCACTCGTCTGACGAATGGAAGTTCCATCAAAAACTGCTGCCTCAAGCACTACACGCCTTGATTTAGGGGAGATTTCCGTTTCACTTCCACCCATAATACCAGCCAATGCTACAGGCTTATCTGCTACGGTAATAACAAGATCACTCGTTTCTAAATCACGCTCTTCATCATCAAGAGTTACTAACTTTTCACCTGCACGTGCTTCACGTACGACAATTTGATTATCTTCGAAAGTATCTAAATCAAAGGCATGCATTGGTTGACCAAAATATAGCAACATATAATTTGTCACATCTACTACATTATTGATTGGGCGAATTCCCTCATTCATAAGTAGATTTTGAAGCCACTGCGGACTTGGAGTAATGGTAACATTCTCTAAAATACGCACTGCATAAAAAGGCGCCTTTTCTGTTTCAATGGCAACAGATAGTTGTTCTGCTGCTTGCCTATCTGTCTCTAGTAACGGAAAATCTTGAAAATGAACTGATTTGTCATAAATCGCTGCCACCTCATATGCTACCCCACGCATTGAAAGAGCATCCGCACGGTTCGGCGTAATAGAAAGCTCAATAATTTCATCATCCAAGTCAAGATAAGGAAAAACGGAATCTCCTGGTACAGCTTCTTCTGGCAAAATTTGAATCCCTTCAGAAAATTCTTTTGGGACAATCGAGTCAGAGATACCTAATTCTCCAAGAGAACAAATCATTCCAAGAGATTCTAAACCGCGGATTTTTCCTTTTTTAATCTTGTAATTATCCGCAATACGAGCTCCGGGAAGAGCTACCATAACCTTGATTCCTGCTCGTACATTTGGAGCGCCACAAACGATTTGTCGAAGTGCTTCTTCTCCCACGTTCACTTGACATACATGCAAGTGCGTCTCAGGCACCTCTTCACAGCTGACCACTTCACCAACGACAATGTTTGACAATCCCTCAGCAGGTGAACTAACCCCTTCTACTTCTATTCCTGTTGTTGACATTTTTTCAGCTAATTCTTCACTTAGCACATCTACATCAACTAGTTCTTTTAACCATTTATAACTTACTAGCATAATTCATCTATATGAGTACATCAAAATCTTTGAGAATTTTTTGCTTTTTCTCAAAAATTTCACCTCATATTTATTTCCTTTCTTTTAATTCGCAGAGCTATTGAGAACACGAAAACAGTGCTCAACGCTTTCTCAATTATTTTAATTTTTTCCGTATGAGCCAATCAATGTCAACCGTTTCACCTGTCACATATTTATGCTCACTAAAACGCTCAAAACCATATTTAAAGTAAAAGTTTTGGGCCTTAAAATTCTTTTCCCAAACGCCTAGCCACACCCATGAACATTTTCGTTTCATGGCTTCCTGCAGGGCAAATTCAAACATTTCCTTGCCAAAACCTTGTCCTTGATACGGTTTCAAAACATAGATACGATGCACCTCAAAAGCATTCCTCATTGAATAGTCTGACTCTACTGGTTCAGTCTGTTCCTGCCCCCAGTTAAATTTGAGAAAACCAACAATCTTCTCTGTTTCATCTAACGCAAAATAGGTCTCTGACTCTACCAGTGCCAAATCCTTCTGAATCCGCTCAAGTGAGAGCTTATGCGCAAAATAATCTTGCATGTCTTCTGCCTTGATGTAAGGGCCAAAAGTTTCTAGATAAGTCTGCACTTCTAGTGCTCTTAGAACTTCAACCTGTTCTTCTTTTACTTTTATTAACATACATTTATTTAAATTGTTCTGAGAACCGAACATCTCCTTGATAAAATCCGCGAATATCATTGATTCCGTAGCGCAACATAGCCACACGTTCTTGCCCAAGGCCAAAGGCAAAACCAGAATAAACATCCGGATCAATGCCACTCATTTCAAGAACACGAGGGTGCACCATTCCGGCTCCCATAATTTCAATCCAGCCAGTCTTTTTGCAAACATTGCACCCTTGACCACCGCATTTGAAGCAGGAAACATCCACCTCAACAGAAGGCTCTGTGAATGGGAAGTAAGATGGACGCAGACGGATCTGACGCTCTTCACCAAACATTTTTTGCACAATGAGCTCCAATGTTCCTTGAAGATCTGCCATAGAAATATTTTTTCCGACAACTAAACCTTCAATTTGATGAAATTGATGAGAATGCGTTGCATCATCCGTATCCCGTCGGAACACACGCCCTGGCGAAATCATCTTCAAAGGTCCTTTAGAAAAATCATGTGCATCCATCGCTCGAGCTTGAACCGGACTAGTGTGAGTCCGTAGTAAAATTTCTTCTGTAATATAGAAAGTATCCTGCATATCACGCGCTGGGTGGTCTTTTGGTAAATTCATCCGCTCAAAGTTGTAATAGTCTGTTTCGACTTCAAAACCATCTACAACTTGATAACCCATCCCAATAAAAATATCTTCAATTTCTTCACTTGTCTGGCTAAGAACATGACGATTCCCAGCAAGAATTTTCCGCCCCGGAAGTGTTACATCTATTGACTCCCTAGCCAGCTGATTGGCAACTTTTTGCTCTTCCAATAGTTTTGCAGATTCTTCAAAAGCAGCGGTCAATACATCCCGTGCTTCATTGACATGTTTCCCGATAATCGGACGCATATCAGCAGAGACATCTTTCATACCTTTTAAAATTTCTGTTAAAGAGCCTTTCTTTCCAAGGACAGAAACACGCAGATTCTGCATTTCTTTTTCATTTTCAGTTGAAATTTTTTTCAGCGACGCCAGAGTTTCTTCTCTAAGCTTATTTAATTGTTCTTCAATGGTTGACATAATTCCTCCAAATATAAAAAACCGCTTGTCAGACTCCATAAGCGGAGCGTTGACACGCGGTACCATCCGTTTTCATCTGGTTTTCCAGACCTTAATTCTAAATCCCTTTGCAAGTGAATTTACCTAGTTTTCATCTAAAGAACTCTCAGTCTCTGGTTCTTCTCCCTGTCAAACTTCCCCTAAGCTACTAGTCTTGCGGATTCTTATTTAATTAATTGGTATTATACCAAATTTTATAGGATTTGTAAATAGACCTTGTTTAAAAATGTAAAGATGCTCGTGATACATATATGTAGCTGTTAACTCTATACTAATGTACTCAAGTATTCATAGCGTTCATATTTTTCCAAAAGGAAATCATTTTTGGCATCCAGTTCTTTTTGGAGTTCAGCGAGTTGACCGAAGTCCGAAGCATATTCCAGCATTTTCCGCTCAATAGTTGCAATTTCCTCTTCAAGTTTCTCTATATCACCCTCAATAGACTCCCACTCCTGCTTTTCAAAATAGCTCATGCGCTTCTTCTCTTCACGCACCTTCACTGTCTTTTCCTTTCCAGTCTTTTTGGAAATGGCAGAACTCTCAGCCAGAAAAGCTTTTTCATCTAAATAATCCGTGTAATTCCCGAAGTACTCTCTGATAGTTCCCACTTCAAAAGCTAAAATCTTATCTGCTACTTTATCAAGGAAATAGCGATCATGGCTGACTGTAATGACTGGTCCAGCAAAACCTTGCAGAAAATTCTCCAATACCGTCAGAGTTGCAATGTCCAAATCATTGGTTGGCTCATCAAGAAGCAAGACATTAGGTTTTTCCAAGAGAAGTTTCAGTAGATAAAGACGCTTTTTCTCTCCACCAGAAAGCTGTTCAATCAAAGTACCATGAGTAGAGCGTGGGAAGAGGAATTGCTCCAATAGTTCCGCAATTGATGTTGTTCCATTGCCTATTTTAACCTCCTCAGCCACTTCTTGCAAGAAATTGATAACACGTTTAGACCCATCTAATCCTTCAATTTGCTGTGAAAAATAAGCCACACGAACTGTCTCACCAATCATAAGTTGACCAGATTGAGGTGCTAATTTCCCAGCAATCAGATTGAGCAAAGTAGATTTTCCAACACCGTTATCACCCACAATTCCAAGCCGATCCTTATTTTGAATCAATAAGTTAAAATGAGAAAGAATCTTCTTGTCACCATAAGCAAAGTCAACATCTTTAAATTCAATCACTTTCTTACCAATACGACTGGTTTCGAAATTCATTTCCAAACTACTGTCAGTTGCCTGACCCGCTAAATCTTTCTTAAGGTCATGGAAACGATTGATTCGTGCTTGCTGCTTGGTTGCTCTGGCCTGTGGCTGACGGCGCATCCAGGACAATTCTTGCTTATACAGTTGCTGCTTTTTATGTAAAAGAGCAGCATCACGCTCATCCTGTTCGGCTTTCAAACGAACATAATCCTGATAATTTCCTTGATATTCAACTAAACTACCACTGTCTAACTCAAAAATTCGAGTTGAAACAGAATCTAAAAAATAACGATCATGGGTAATAAAAAGAACTGTCTTTTTGGAATTCTTCAAAAAATTCGTCAGCCATTCAATGCTATCAATATCCAAATGGTTGGTTGGTTCATCAAGGAGCAATAAGTCATCATCTCCTAACAGAACTTGTGCTAATTGAACTCGACGTCGCAAACCTCCTGACAAATCGCCAACCTTAGCAGATAAGTCGTTCAACCCCAGCTTAGACAAAACTGTCTTAACTTGACTTTCGATTTCCCAGACCTGAAGAGCATCCATTTCAGCCATCACTTTCTCTAAACGAGACTGATTATTTTCATCATAGTTAGATAGTAGTAGCTCATACTCACGAATGAGCTGCATTTCTCGTAAATTACTAGACAAAACTGTATCTAGCACCGTTTTATTGTCATCAAAGTGCGGTTCTTGAGTTAAGTAACCGATTTTATAGTCTGAATGAGCAGAAAAGGGATTGACATCCCCGTCAAATCCAGATTTTCCAGACAGAACGTTCAAAAGAGTTGTTTTTCCAGTTCCATTAACCCCAATCAAGCCAATGCGATCCAAACCATGAATAATAAAGGAAATATTTTTAAAAACAGTCTTATCTCCTACCGTTTTAGTCAACTTTTCAACAATAAAGTCACTCATCTTCTCTCCTCTACAAAAGCTAAAATAGCTTCAAGGCAGTTGTCCAAGACGCCATTCACAATAGCCATCTCAATCTCAGTCAAGAGCTGTCCTAAAGCAGGTCCAGGCTTAAAACCAAACTTTTTGATTAACAGGCCACCATTGACGACAATCTCATGTTTATCATGAATCGTTAGTGAATTATAAGTAAGATAAATCTTTTCAAAATCAACAGCTAATCCCTGTGCTTGACGAATTTCTTCTGCTTGTATCATCAGGTCCAATTCAAAACGATAGCATTCTTCCTTATTCAGAAAATGCGTTTGGCGAATAGTATAAATCATAACAATTTGCTCTACACGCTTTTGAAATTCATTTGAAGTTTTCCAATGCTTTAGGAATTTTTTAACATTTTTTACTTGAAGAACCATTAGAAGAGCAGCCCAGGCTTGCTCTGAACTCGTAAATTTAAAATCTGCTTCAACATCAAACATCGTTTCCAATTGTGATTGGCTGCTGCGCATGTCAGGTAAATAATCCGTTGCACCACTGGCAATCAGACTTTTCAATCCTTTACGCCAATAAAACGCTGTCAGTAATTTATCAAATTCAATAAAAGTCCGCTCTACAGAAATTTTTTCTAATAGCGGAGCACACATTTTCATGGCATTGAATGTGTCTTTGTCTAACGCAAAACCCAGAGTAGCCTGAAAACGAAATCCTCGCATGATACGCAAGGCATCTTCGGTGAAACGCTCCGAAGGTGTTCCTACAGCACGTAAAATCTGATGTTTTAGATCATTCAATCCTTCAAATAAATCAATCACATTCCCTGTTTCATCCAAAGCCAAAGCATTGATCGTAAAATCGCGCCGCTTTAAATCTTCTTTTAGAGAACGAACAAAGGTAACATGACTAGGTCTACGATAATCTACATAAATATCCTCGGTCCGAAAAGTCGTCACTTCGTATTCATGATTGTCCTCTAATACTAAAACTGTCCCGTGCTCAATCCCAACATCAATCGTTCGTTCAAAAATACGTTTGGTTTCTTCTGGATAACTGGAACTCGCGATATCCACATCATGAATCGGTCGATTCAATAAAGCATCGCGGACTGACCCACCGACAAAATACGCCTCAAAACCGGCATTCTTGATCTTCTTTAATACTGGTAAAGCCTCCTGAAATTCAGAAGGCAGATTTTCTAATCTCATAATAAATATTCCAATCGTCATATTTTTCTAATCATGATGTGGCTCATTTGAAAATTATTTACTACTTAAACTTAATTGAACACACTATCAGGAAAATCTATCCCTTAGCAAAATTAGGAGCAAGCATATCTCCTAGCCATCTTGCCTGTGAAGGTTCGATGAACTTTGTAATTTCATCCCAATCACTCTAACCACAGAAGCAAAGCCATGCTCTTAATACACTCTATCACCAACTTATAGGCATTTCCCATAAAGCCTTTTAGGATAGGCGAATTGCACCTTAGACAATCGGGATATAAGCAAGAGCAATACTTCCTGCTCCCAAATGAGTTCCAATCACACTGCCAAATGTTGCAATGGGAATTTCTCCAGTAACTCGTTCTTCTACTAATAATTTATGTAGAAGTTCTGCTTTTTCCCGTGCATTTCCATGAATAATCATCACCTGGTAATTTCCTTGTGCAGTCTGTTCTTTGACAATCTCAACCAGACGTTTCGTAGCTTTTTTCTCGGTACGAATTTTTTCATAAACCTCAATGACTCCCTCGTCATTAAAGTAAAGAATTGGTTTGATACTGAGCAAGTTTCCAAGAATTGCAGCACCGTTAGACAAACGACCACCCTTCACCAAGTGATTTAAGTCATCTACCATGATGAAAGCACCAATTCCCTTAATTTGAACTTCAAGATTGTTTAAAATTTGTTCAAACAATAATCCCTGTTTAGTCCAGTTCAAAATATGCTCCACCATCATTCCAAGTGGCGCACTTGTGATTTTTGAATCCGGAAAAGCAATTTCTAAACTTGGAAATTCATCTTTCAAATACTGGATATTTTGATAAAAACCAGAAATTCCACTCGATAAAAACAAACCAATGACATGAGTATAACCTTGTCCTTCTACTAAAGAAAGGATATTTACTAAGCTAGCAATACTCGGTTGGCTCGTCTTTGGCAATTCACTAGAAGCTGCCATTTTTTGATAAAATTCACTAGCAGAAAGATTTTTTCCTTCAATATACTCAACCCCGTCTATACTAACGGGAATATCTAGGACAAATAAATGCTCATTTTCGGCTACTTTATTATTTAAATATGCTGACGAATCAGTAATTACAGCTAATTTCATGCATTAAAACTCCAAATTGATGCCTGGTAAATCTAAGGCGATTTCTGTTACTTCATAGGTCAAACGATTTAATACAGCCAAACTTGGCTGAGCTAATTGCTCCACCTCATCCTGCTCAAACTCACTCGGTTCGTTCACAATTCGCCCAAGAATATGATTGACTTGCGAGATTGTTCCACTAATGACAAAAGAATCAAAGACAATCATAAAGCTCACAATTACAACAATAGAGGTCACTTGCCCTTCCTGATCTTGATTTAACAATTGAAAATTGACGTCCACTTTTGTTTCTGGAGTTCCATTTTCTTTTTCCCATTCTAAATTACGAGCATCATAGTGATATTGACTAACAAATTCTTTTTCACGTTGTAATTCCATTTCGTTTCTCCTCAAAATATGCGTTAGTAAAATTATATCATATTTTCCAGCACCTGACTATTTTAATCAGTATGAAAATCATCTTCTGCCAATGTTTCTTTTAGGATTAAAAAGGAGTCAGAGAATTTTTTCTCCAACTCCTAGAATGATGAAACTCATCATTATTTATTCAATGGTTTACGAAGTGCTCCGAATAGCACACCACTTACAATTGCGCCAATCAAGATAAAGATGATATAGAGAAGAGCATTTGAAGTAAGTGCAATAACAAAGATACCTCCGTGCGGTGCGATTAGTTTAATACCAGCCATGCCGACAAGGGCACCTGCTAAGGCAGAGCCAACCATAAAGCTTGGAATAGCGCGAGCAGGGTCAGCAGCACCAAATGGAATGGCACCTTCAGTGATGAATGATAGCCCCATAACAATGTTTGTCAAACCTGAATTACGTTCTTCTTCGGTGAATTTGTCTTTGAATAAAAGCGTTGCAACAAAGACTGCTAGAGGAGGAACCATACCACCAGCCATAACTGCTGCCATCACAACTGAACCACCTGTTGAAACAGTTGCTGCAAGAGTTCCTGTACCAAAGATATAGGCCGCCTTATTGAAAGGACCACCCATATCAATAGCCATCATACCACCTACAACGAGTCCAAGAAGGACAGCTGAACTACCAGATAAACCTTCTAGGAAACTATTCAATCCAGTATTGATAGCTGCCATTGGAATATTCACCAATAACATCAAGAAGCCAGTTAGCAAGATTCCCAACAGCGGGTAAAGTAGAATGGACTTGATGCCCTCTAGTGATTTTGGAAGACCACTCAAGGCTTTTTTAAGAAAGTTTACAACGTAACCTGCAAGGAAACCACCCACTAGGGCTCCAAGGAAACCAGAAGGGACGCCAGCAAGAGCAAGGGTTGCTTTCCCGCCTGCTGCAAATGGAATTTTTCCAAAAGCAAGACCTGCCGAAGCCATGCTACCTGCTACAAACCCTGGTGCCAAACCTGGCTTTTCAGCAATAGAATAAGCGATATAACCAGCAAGAACAGGAAGCATAAAGCC
The DNA here is from genome assembly GCF_001809055.1 of Streptococcus sp. HMSC034B05. NCBI lineage: Bacteria > Bacillati > Bacillota > Bacilli > Lactobacillales > Streptococcaceae > Streptococcus > Streptococcus sp. HMSC034B05. The sequence continues at coordinate 167,509 of NZ_KV795621.1, forward strand.
AAAAGCCAAACCACCAATATTCTTAAACATAGCTGCAAGCTCATGGTAAGTTCCAAGATTTGCCAATTGATCTTTTGGAACTCCCATCGCTTGGTCAATCAAGAAGGCAATAGCAATCATAATACCACCACCAATAACAAATGGAAGCATTTGGCTAACACCACTCATTAAGTGTTTGTAGAAACCGCCTGCTGCATTCGCTGAAGAGGACGCAGCTGCTTTATTGGCTGCATGATATACTTCTGCTTTTCCTGACAATGCCAAGTTAATCAATTCTTCTGTTTTACGAATACCATCAGCAACCGGACGATTAATCAGTGGTTTCCCATCAAATCGATCCATTTCTACAGCTTTATCAGCTGCAATAATAACTGCTTTTGCTTTTTGAATATCTTCTGCTGTCAGTTTGTTTCCGATACCACTAGCACCATTGGTTTCGACTTTGATACCAACTCCCATTTCGGCGGCTACCTTTTGAAGCGCTTCTTGAGCCATATAAGTATGTGCAATACCTGTTGTACATGCTGTAACTGCAACAAGAAAATCACCATCTTTGCTTGCCGTTTCTACCGTTGCAGACTCTGCTGCTTTATCAGACGCTTGGTCAAATAACGCAATCACTTCGTCTGGTGAAGTCACTTGACGAAGTTTATCTGCAAATCCATCTTTCATCAGGTATTGGGACAATTCTGCAAGTGCAGCCAAGTGGGTATCATTCGCTCCTTCTGGTGCAGCAATCATGAAGAACAAATCTGTCGGTTGCCCGTCTAAACTTTCATAATCCACACCTTTGTTTGATTTTGCAAAAAGAACGGTTGCTTCTTTGACTGCGGCATTTTTGCTGTGTGGCATGGCAATTCCGTCCCCTAAGCCTGTTGACGTTAAAGCTTCACGAGCCAAGATTCCTTCTTTGAATGTTTCAAAATCTGTCACATAACCACTGTCAACTAAACGATGAATCATTTCATCAATAGCAGCTGTTTTTCCAGTCGCTTGTAAATCAAGCAACATTACATCTTTTCTCAGTAATTCCTGAATCTTCATATTTTTTCTACCTCTACTTTTTCATACGTTTTGTTAATGAAATCGGCTGTCGCCAAATCATCAGAGAAGGTTGTTGCAGTCCCGCAAGCTACTCCCCACTTAAAAGCTTCAACAGGATTTCCTGAACGAACAAATTCACCAGTAAAGCCTGCAACCATGGAGTCACCAGCCCCAACAGAATTTTTTACGATTCCTTTGATTGGCTTTGCAAAATATGCTCCGTCCTTTGTTACCAAAAGTGCTCCATCACCTGCCATAGAAATAATGACATGTTGGGCTCCCTTGACTAGAATTTCACGAGCATATTTTTCAATCTCATCCAGCTTTTCCAGCTTCACTCCAAAAATATCACCAAGTTCATGATTATTCGGCTTAACCAACAATGGCTGAAATTCCAGTGAATCAATAAGGGTTTGTCCTTCAAAGTCACAAACAACCTGTGCACCAGTTTGTCTCGTTAAACGAATCAACTCTTTATAGACGATATTCCCCAGATTTTTGTTGCTTGATCCTGCAAACACCACTGTATCTTGCTCTGACAGTCCTGAAAGGATTTCTTTCAATTCTGCTAATTGCTCTGATGTGACGATCGGACCCGTTCCATTGATTTCTGTTTCAGCATCTGCTTTAATTTTCACATTGATGCGCGTATCCTCTAACACTTGAACAAAATTAGTCGCAATCGCTTCATTTTCCAAGGTATCAGTAATAAATTTTCCAGTAAAACCACCTATAAAGCCAGTCGCTGTGTTATCAATTCCCAAACGTTTGAGCACACGACTGACATTGATACCTTTGCCACCAGCAAATTTATCATCGCTCTCCATACGATTCACGCTTCCAACATTGACCTTATCCAAACGGACAATATAGTCTATAGAAGGGTTAAGCGTAACAGTATAAATCATACTTCAATAACCTCCGTTTTTTCTTTTATCTTTTCCAATTGCTCATTGGCACATGCACTCGTAATAATGCTAGCACGTTTGATAGGGGCGACTTTCACGAAAGAGGAATGACCGATTTTTGAAGCATCAGCTAAGATGTAGGTCTGCTTGGCGTTTTCAAGAATCGCTCGTTTGACTGCTCCTTCTTCCATATCAGGTGTTGTATAGAAATTTTCATCAATTCCATTCATACCAATAAAGGCTTTGTTGAAATTCAACTGGCCGATTTGATTCAAAGCAACCCCCCCGATACTAGCGTCTGTTGAGCTTTTAACCACCCCTCCGATAATAACTGTTGGAATGTTTTTCTCAACTAATTTTGTCGCATGGTGAATAGAATTGGTCACAACCGTCATATGTTTATTTGAAAGTTCATTCACTAACAATTCATTTGTCGTTCCAGCATCAATAAAAATAACATCTTGTTCTTGAATCAATTCCGCTGCTTTTTGAGCAATTCGTAATTTATCTTGAACGTTTTTGATAGATTTTTCTTGATTGCTTTCTTCCTCTTGAAGGAAATGAATATTTTCTGCACCACCGTGAATTCGGCGCAGTTTTCTTTCACTCTCCAATTCATCTAAATCTCTACGAACTGTCGATTCAGACGTATCTAATAGACGAACTAAAGTATCTAGTGAAACAACTTGATGACGATTAATTTCCTCTAAAATTACCTGTTTTCGCTCTGATTTTAAGATAATCCCACCCCTTCCTGCAATCGTTTACAGATTTATTATACACCAATTTATTTCAAAGTCAAGCATTTTCTTTCAAAAACTATCATTTTTAATAAAATATCGAAATACAATAAGAAAAGGCTGAAATTCGCATTCAACCTTTTCTTTTCTATACTGTTATACTGTCGCTTTGATTGCTGCTTCAACAGCTGCTTTTTCTTTGTCAATCAAATCAATACGAGCGGAAATTTCTTTGATTCCCATACTAATGTTACGGCTAATTGCCAAATCAGATAATTGTGGTTCAAAGAAGGCTTTGTATTCTGCTAAACGTTCATGCGTCTTGAAAGCACTTGCTGGATAAATGACAAATTTATCAAAACTCATATCTCCACCAAGAGCGGCCTTAATCCAATCCCAATTGTCACGCGCCCAAGTCCAGACAGTTCCTTGTGTGAAATCATGTTGTAAGAAAGTAAAATACCAGCTCATTGCTAAATCCTGCGGTTTTACAATATCTTTATTTTTCCATTCTTCTAAAAGATGAGTGAGTGTTGTTTCGTTCTTCGTATAAGAAAGAGCCGAAGCCAATTGACGTTGGAAGTTGCCGTCAACCGTTGTAATGTATTTTGCTAAATATTTATCGGTCAATTCTTTTGTCTCATGGCGTTTGATTTGGTTAATCAAAATTTGCAAGCGAGTGGCTGCAGGAAGTTTTTCCAAAGTATCGTGATAAGCTTCAAAAATTTGGCTAGCTTTTTGACTCGCTTTTTCATCATCAGCCGCAATCATATTCGCTACAACGATTTGACGAACCAATTCATCTTCATCTGTTTCGCCTGCTTTAGCTTCAAAACCAAGTCGGTCAAAGTTAGCTTGATTCAACTTAACAAGTAATTTCTTAAAAGCAACCTCTGTTTCTGTCCCTTCGTCCACAAAAGTCTTCAAACTATTTAGCACAGCTTTCACAGCAGATACTACAAGATAAGATCTTTCATTGGTCAATTTTTTAACCACTGGAATCAAGTCTGCAAATGAAACGAAACCAGCTTCAGCCAACAAACGACGTTCTTGCACCACTTGCAGCTTACTTGTATTATCTAAGTCTGTAATAGTTGCCAAAATATTGTCTAGCAATTCGCCTTGATAATCAGTAATGTAATGCGCTGTATTTTCTGTATTAAAACGAAGCGCTCCTTCATTTTGAGCTGCAAGAGCTGTATAATTTGGAATTTCAAGCGTTTCTGTTTCTAGAGTATCTGGGATACCAGTCCAATTACTATTCAATGGTACAACCCATAGACGACCTTTTTCTTCTTTTTCACCAATAAAGAATTGTTTTTGAGAAATTTTGAGAGTGTCATTTTCCACAATCGCTGTCAAAACAGGATAGCCTGGTTGTTCTAGCCACGAATCCATAAAGGCTGCTACGTCACGTCCTGAAGCTGCACCAAGAGCATTCCATAAGTCACGACCAATTGTATTACCATATTGATGTTTGGCAAAATAAGCATTCAAGCCTTTTGCAAAAGCTTCATCTCCTAGCCAACGACGAAGCATGTGCATGAGACGACTTCCTTTAGCGTAAACAATCGCAGGATCAAATAAGGTATTGATTTCGTCTGGATGTTTTACTTCCACATGGACAGATTGAACACCGTCAGTCGCATCCCGTTTTAGAGCCAGAGGAACGCCACTTGTTTGGAAATCCTCAAAGATGTTCCAAGTTGGTTCAATGGCATTCACACAGACATATTCCATCATGTTAGCAAAGCTTTCATTGAGCCAAAGATCATCCCACCATTTCATTGTGACCAAGTTACCAAACCATTGGTGCGCCAATTCGTGAGCAATCACAAGAGCTACTTGCTGACGACTAGTAACAGTTGAATTTTCGTCTACTAAGAGGTAAACCTCACGATAAGTGACCAAGCCCCAATTTTCCATAGCACCTGCAGAGAAATCTGGTAAAGCTACATGTAAGGATTGAGGAATTGGATACTTCACCCCATAATATTCTTCATAAAAGTCAATAGAGCGAACTGCAATATCTAGGGCAAACTCTAAGTTTGAAGCAGGGTGGGCTTTAGTAGAGTATACCCCCACCAAAGTGCCATTCTTTGTTTTAGCTGTAACACCTTGCAAATCGCCGGCTGCAAATGCTAAGAGGTAAGAAGACATACGAGGCGTTGTTGCAAATGTCCAGATACCAGTTGCTTTCCGATTTTCTACATCAATTTCCGGCATATTTGAAAGCGCTATTTCTCCTGCTACTTGGTCGAATTTCAAAGAAAGATCAAAAGTTGCTTTTGCTTCTGGCTCATCTACGCTTGGAAAAGCTTCACGCGCAAAATGACTTTCAAACTGAGTAGAAAGCACTTCTTTTTTAACTCCATCAACAGTATAGTAAGAAGGATAAATTCCTGTCATATTATCTGTAATTTTACCTGTATAAGAGAGAGTTACTTCAACAGTTCCTGAATGACCAAGCTCAATATAAACTGCTTCATTTTCATTATCTACAGAGAATGGGCGTGATTGACCAGCTACTTCGACAGATTGAATCACTAAATCTTTCTGATGAAGTGAGATTTTTTCACCTTTTGCTTCTCCGCTAATAGTTACCTTACCTGTAAATGTTTTTTGCTCCCGATTCAAATCTAAAAAAATCGTATAGTGATTTGGAACAAATGTTTCAATAAAATGTGCAACTGCTTGCATGTATTTCTCCTTAATTAATAATATAATCTGTAACTATTGTATCATAATTCATGCCTGCTAACACGTATTCTTTATAGTTTTCCTACATTTTGTGATAAAATAGAAATACGTTATCATTTTAAGGAGAAATCATGTCTGAAATTTTTGATATTACGATCATTGGTGGAGGTCCCGTGGGACTTTTTGCTGCTTTTTATGCACACATGCGTCAAGCAAAGGTGAATGTGATTGATTCACTTCCTCAGCTCGGTGGACAGCCCGCCATTCTCTATCCTGAAAAGAAAATTCTGGATGTTCCTGGTTTTACTGATTTAACTGGTGAAGAACTGACTGAACGTTTAATTGAGCAACTGAAAACGTTTGAAACAAGCATTCACCTTGATGAGACAGTATTAGATATTGAAAAAAATGATGGATTGTTTTCCTTGACGACAAGTAAAGGAAAACACATTTCAAGAGCAATTTTAATTGCCATGGGAGGTGGAGCTTTTAAACCTCGCTCACTTGATTTGGACAATGTAGAACAATTTGAAAACATTCATTATCACGTTTCCAATATCAATCAATACGCTGGACAAAACATTGTGGTTCTAGGAGGTGGTGATTCTGCAGTGGATTGGGCACTTGCTTTTGATAAAATCGCTCCGACACATATCATCCATCGTCGAGACACCTTCCGAGCTTTAGAACATAGTGTGAATGAATTAAAAGCTTCAAATGTAACAATCAAAACACCATTTGTACCAAATAAGCTTATCGGCGAAGGAAACAAACTTACTCATCTTGAAATCACTAAAGTAAAGAGTGATGAAAAGGAGCTTCTTCCGCTGGATCAACTTTTCGTCAATTATGGCTTTAAATCATCTGTTGGGAACTTAAAAAAATGGGGATTGGAGCTTAATCGTCATAAGATTATTGTGAACAGCAAACAAGAAACTTCTGTTGTAGGGATCTATGCTGCTGGAGATTGTTGCAGCTATGATGGTAAAATTGATTTGATTGCAACTGGTCTTGGGGAAGCTCCTACAGCCATCAACAATGCTATGAATTATATCTATCCAGAACAAAAAGTACAACCAAAACATTCGACTAGTCTTTAAAACGCAAAAAAACTTGAGGTTCTCAAAAGAGAACTTCAAGTTTTTTATATGTGCTTATTTTACACTATCCATTTTTTCTCGGCAAGCCTTTTCGATGAGATCGAGTTTTTCAACACTTTCCTTTTCGTCTTTACCAATTGAATAGATGTATAGTTTGATTTTAGGTTCGGTCCCTGACGGTCTGAGTGCATACCATGAACCATCTTTAAAGTAATATTTCAAGCAGTTTTGTTTTGGAAAATCAAGATAGCCATCTTTAAAGTCAATCACTTTTTCAAGTTCCATTGCTCCAATTGTTGTCAACGGATGTTCTCTAAATTCTTCCATCATTCGAGCGATTCTCTCTTGACCTTCTACACCTTCTAACTCAAGAGAAACTTGTCTTTCATTATAGAAACCAAATTCTGCATAAATATCATTTAAAACATCTAACAGAGTCTTACCCTGTTTCTTAAAGTAAGCAGCCATCTCCACGATCATCATAGAAGCACTGACAGCATCTTTATCTCTAACAAATGTTCCATAACAGAAACCGATACTTTCTTCGTAACCGAAAACATACGTTTTTTCTTTAGTACGATCATACTCGTTGGCTTTGCCACAAATATTTTTAAATCCAGTCAGGGTTTCTACTGTTTCAATACCATATTTCTTCGCAATCGCTCTAGATAAATCACCTGTAACAATAGATTTCACCATGACAGGATTTTCAGGTAAATTATTGAGAGCAGAACGTTGTGAGAAAATATAATAAGAAAGCAAAGCACCAATCTTATTTCCATTTAAAAAGACATAATCACCGTTTGCATTTCTTACTTCCAGCGCAACACGATCGCAGTCTGGGTCATTGGCAATCAAAATATCACAATCATTTTCTTTTCCAAGTTTTTCAGAATAGGCAAATGCTTTTGGAAATTCTGGATTGGGATAACCAACTGTTGTAAAATCTGGATCAGGAAATTCTTGTTCCTTCACGACGTAGATATTTTCAAAACCTCTTCTTTTTAAAATTTCTCTAACCGGAATGTTTCCTGTACCATTCAAAGGCGTATAGCCAACTTTGATAGATTTATCAACATCTTCATTGATGGTCAAGTTAAGAACTTCTTTGTAGTAATCTTCTTCGACAGATGCATCAATATAATTTGCAAGACCACTTTCCAAGGCTTCTTCAAAAGGAATAGATTTGATGTCTTCAAAGTTGACAATTTCATCCATGTGACCTGCAATTTGGCCTGCAATGTCATCTAAAATTTGTGACCCTTCTTCCCAATATGCTTTATAGCCATTGTATTCTTGTGGATTATGACTAGCTGTCACCATCACACCAGCCTTACAGTGCAATTTTCTAATCGCATATGAGCACATTGGTGTAGGATGAATGCCATTGTAAATATAAGTTTTGATGCCATGAGCAGCCATGATAGAGCAGGTCAACTCAGCAAATTCTTTTGATTTATATCTAACATCATAGCTGATTGCAACACCTCTTTTAACAGCTTCTTCACCATGATCTTTTAGTGTTTCAGCCAATGCTTGTGCTGCTTTTCCTACCATATATTTATTCATGCGGTTGGTACCAGCACCCAATTTCCCACGAAGACCGGCTGTCCCAAATTCAAGTCCCTTATAAAATCGATCTTCAATTTCAGCTTCATCATCCTTAATAGATAACAAATCAGCTTTTGTTTCTTCATCGAAAAAATCATTGTTTAGCCATTGTTCATAAACTTCTTTATAGTTCATATAACGACTCCTTTTATTATATTATTTCTCACTAATTCCATTCTATACTACCTTTTCATTTTTAGCAATCCTTTTTCTAATTTTTATCTAAAACGCTTGCATTTTTAGTTTTAATGGAAAAATCTAAAATGCTTTTAGAAGGAATAACTAAATATTTTTCTGAAAAATTTAAAAATTTCTCTCGTCCAAATGATTAGGCATTGGCATTTTTATACTCAGTTTTCTATATTCTCCTACTATTTCAATCATTGGCTAGAGACTCAACTTTGGGTAAATCAGCATCAAAAATGAGCTCTATCATCTCTGAAGTAGATTTTATCACTACAGAAATTATAGAGCCTTCATTATCATTTTTTTACTATTACTTATTTCATGCTCAATTTTTCATGAAAAATAAACTTCGACATCTTAATCACGCCACAAATCCATAGCATTCAAAAAATCATCTGAAACGGTGATATTTTGCGGATTGGTTGTTTCACGTTCCTCTCGCTTCGCTTCGACTTGGCTTACTGTTGTAATACCTTCACGACGCCAATTTCGTAAGATGGCTTGGATATACTTCCAATTTGCTTTGCCGTTAAAAACAGCTTCTCGAAGAGCAGCTGTGACGAGTTCTGGGCTGGTCTTATCATCTTGAATTGTTTTTGTTAAATCTTCTATTTCAAATGGTGTCAAGAGACGACCTAATTCTCTTTGGAAAGTCTCAACCAAGTCTTTTAAATTATTTTGAGAAATAGGCTGTACGACCGTTGAGTGACTTTCTACAATTTCATCCAATCGTTCAAGTGCTGGCAGTGCATCAAAAACAGCCTCAATCTCACCATTAAGTACAATCGTTTTGTACTGCAACAACCCTTTTTCTGTCAAATTTGACATAGAACGATTGACCTCTGTGACTGACTTCCCAATACTTTCCGCAATCCGATTAGGAGAAATCTCTTCTAATGACGTTGTATTTTGTAAATAGAAAAACTGCCAAACCAAAAAGTCGTCACTATTATCAAATATCTCATGAAAATGAAAAAGAAGCTCTGTTGGCAATACTAAATTGCCCGTCTTATACGCTGATAAATAAGTCATAACACCTCTTATAAATAAGCAAACAAGAAAGCGACATTAGCTGCATTTTTCCAGTCAAATGGCGTTTCTTGGTAAACAGCATAGTTGATACAATTGTTGAAGAACAGTGCCTCAGCTAGATTCCATCGCAAACATAGAGTTGAAATAATTTTCTGGGATGGGGATCTAGCGCAACAACTGCGTTTCCGTCACTATTTTTTGCGGCATTAAATTCAAAATCAAGATATTCTCAGATCTTAAAATGTCAACAGTTAATAATTTCTTAATTTTAAATGACATTTTCGCTTAAAGAGGATCTGACTTTCACTTATATCTTAATAGTGCATGAGAACCTTATAATCGTAGTCGCCAATTGCTTCGCGACCTTTAAGCTCATCTAATTCAATAAGGAAAGCACAGCCTGCAACGATACCACCTAGTCGTTCAACCATCTCAATCGTTGCCTTAACCGTTCCGCCCGTTGCAAGGAGGTCGTCAACAATCAGTACACGTTGTCCAGATTTGATGGAGTCTGCATGCATTGTTAAGGTATCTATACCGTACTCTTTTTCATAACTAGCTGAGATAACCTCACGGGGTAATTTCCCAGGCTTACGTACTGGAGCAAAACCAACACCAAGCTCATAAGCTACTGGACATCCAACAATAAAACCACGCGCTTCTGGACCAACAATCATGTCAATTTTCTTGTCTGTAGCATATTGAACAATTTCTCGAATGGCATAGCTGTATGCATTCCCATCTGCCATCAATGGGCTAATATCACGAAATAAAATTCCTTCTTGTGGATAATTTTCAATGGTTGCAATATAATCTTTTAAATCCATAACTGTCTTTCTATCAAAAAGTTTTTACTCCCTATTATACCATGTTTTTTAGGAAATAGGGCAGAAAAGTTTTTTAGTACAAGATTTTTTATTCTATTAAAAATGACAAGTCGTTCTAACTCTTTCTATTTCAAAATAATACTTGCGACAATCGGACTGACAATGACATACATAATCCCTGTCACTCCAATAGCCAGACCAGCCATAGCTCCTGCAACTTGTCCGTATTTAAAAGCTGTTCCAGTGCCAACAGCGTGACCCGTTCCTCCAAGAGCTAAACCTACTGCAACTGGATCTTTGATTTTTAAAATTCTTAAAACAGTCGGGCCTATCACACTTGTCAAGATTCCTGTTGCTACTACGACCACCAAAGTCACTGTCGTTAGCCCTTGCATTTTATCCGTAATTCCAACCGCCATAGCTGTTGTGACTGATTTTGGAAAGAGTGAAATGGCTAAGAAAAAATCCATTCCAAAAGCCTTTGCGACCAAAGCTGTAAAACTGGTATTAACCACTACTGCTACAAAAGTACCAAGCAGAATGCTTCTGGCGTGGTGTTTCATGAGATGAAATGTTTTATACAAAGGAATTCCTAACGCAACCGTTGATGGCACAATGAGATTATTTAAATAGGCCCCACCAACATAGTAATTCTTGTAGGAAATTCCTGTCAATTTTAAAAATACAATTACAAATATGGTGGCGAGCAACAAAGGAGTTGTCAATGGATGAGGAAATCTGCGAAATATCAGCATTCCTACTAAATAAGCAAAGATCGATAAAGCCAAACCAAATAAGGGATTGCCCCACAAATTAGACATTTCTTGTTTCTCCTTCTCCGTAGTCGCCTTCAAAGCGATTTTTAATCAAATGAACAACCACAGCAATGACAATCACATTAATGACAATCGCTCCGACAATAATCAAAACAATCGGCAATAAATAAGGAGCAATGACATGAAATTTATCCATAATTCCTACAGCCGGCGGCAAAAATAGAATCGTCATATTGGCTAATAAAAAGTTTCCCACCATGCTCACATGCCGCAATCTTAAAATCTTAAATTGCAAAGCCAAAAAAAGAAAAATTAAACCGATAATACTTCCTGGAATCGGCAAATGAAAAAGATAGGAAATCCCTTCTCCTATCAAAGAAATCGAAAAAATAATCATCAATTGTACATATAATTTCACAAGAAACCTCCAAACTTTCTAGTAACAGTCTACTACTTTTCAGAAAAATTTCAATATTTTTCAAAAAATAAATGAGTGAATTCGTTTCTCACTCATTTTATCTTCTAGTAAAAAAACGCCACCAATGAGCGTTTTGTACCAAAACGGAAGACATGGGATTCGAACCCACGCACGCTTTTACACGCCTACTGCGTTTCCAACACAGCCTCTTAAACCTCTTGAGTAATCTTCCACGTTTATAAATGGAGCCGGTGGGAATCGAACCCACGTCCAAACACCTGCCAACACATTTGTCTACAACCATAGGTTATGTATTGGATTTAACTTCGCTTTGACACATAACTCAAGCCCAAGCCAAGCGAGTCTATCAGTCTCTTATCAAGCCCCTAGACAAGGCTTAATCGTATCTCGCTATTATTAAGACCGGTCATCGAACACGAGCGATCCGAATCTGGTCACGCTGGCTGTTTTTTAGGCAGCTAAAGCGTAAGAATTATTATTTTTTGCAGTTATGTTTAACTGGCGCTTTACATCCGCTCGATGAGTCGCAAAATGTGCCTCATAATGCCTGTCGAATCCGTAACGACCCCAAGACATAAAAACATTATACCATATTTTTTAATAATATTTCAATTTTTAAGTCCATTGTTTTTTAAATCTACTTTTTTACAGGAACTTTTATGCTATACTAAAAAGGAATCTGTTTGAAAGGATTGTTATCACATTATGGTATTGCATCTTATTTGGCTTCTTCCTGCTCTTCTTTTTCTTGTCTTGTTTTATATAGAGCCAAGGCTACTCTTCAATGCGTATTTGCTTAGTATCGTTTTAATTTTATTTGCCGCTATCGTTTCTGGTTTGTTTGTGATGCATATGGAACAACTTGTCAATAGAAATCTGGCAATGCTTTTTTTGCTCATCTTAGCACTTTTCATTCCTTTGAGTGTTATAATTTCAACCATTTATCTCATTTTTAATGGCAGACAGATGATGACCTTTGAAGGCAGGCGTTTAGCAAACCTCCTCTCCCTCTTTTATGGACTCGCTATTGCTCTTTCCCTAGCGCTTACTTTTTTCTTTCCCCATTTTATTGTTCTTCGTAAAATGCTTTCCCTCACAAATGGACTTCTAATTTATGGTAGCTATCTTTATGTGACCTATATCCTTTACGGTTTTGTTTATAATGTATTGCCCGTCATAAAACATCCAGACTACATCATCATCTTAGGATCTGGTTTGATAGGAGACAAGGTTCCACCTCTTCTCGCTCAACGGCTCGAAAAAGGAAAAATGATGTATGAAAAATTTAATCATACTCCTAAAATTGTCGTGTCTGGCGGTCAAGGTACGGACGAAACATTAACCGAAGCAGATGCCATGGCACAGTATTTAATGGAATCTGGTATTTCAGAGGAAGATATTATCGTTGAACGGCAGTCAACAACTACCTTAGAAAATCTGCGTTTTAGTAAAGCAATTTTGGATGAGAAACGTGAGAAAAACTACCGCTGCTTGGTCGTCACCAACTCTTTCCACTCTTTGCGAGCAGGCATTTACATGCGAAAGCTTGGTTTAAAAGGACGTAGTATAGGTTCCCGAACAGCACTTTATTTTCTCCCATCATCTTGGATACGTGAAACGCTTGGACTGATTGTGCTTTATTGGAAATGGCATGCCGTTTTTCTTGGATTGTATTTCATTGTTTGGCTTACTAGCCTCTTTCGATAAGGCGTAATTTTACTTAACGGAATGAACAATTCGTAGAAAACGATTGAAGCTGTCGACCGGGGCGACAAAGTAAACTAAAACTCATTCGCCTCGTCCGCTCGGCTGACACTATAAACCAAAACTCATTCACTTCGTCCGCCCAGCTGACACAATAAACCAAAACTAGTTCACTTCGTCCGCCGGGCTGACAGTATAAATCAAAACTAATCCACCCCATCCGCTCGGCTGACAATATAAATCAAAACTAGTTCACTTCGTCCGCTGGGCGGACGGAAGAAATGTCATGCAGTTTTGAAGATTTAGCAAAAAATAGTTGTGAGACAGAGCAATTGCATTTTAGCTTTATGTCACCAAAGATAAAAAAACACGAACTCGTCCAGATTAGCTAGCAACTAGTCAAAGACAGAGTTCGTGTTTTTATTGTTTAATTGGAGTTTTCTTTTGCTCCTTTATTCGTTAGGCTTCTTTCTTAGCAAATTGGCTCGTATATAAATCATAATAGAAGCCTCTATCAGCTAGAAGTGATTCATGAGTTCCTTGTTCAATAATTTGTCCGTCTTTAAGCACTAAAATTTTATCAGCTTCTTGAATTGTCGATAAGCGATGAGCAATGACAAAGCTTGTCCGTCCTTGCATGAGGTTCTTCATCGCTTTTTGAATCAAGAGCTCTAAGCGCGTATCAACCGACGAGGTTGCTTCATCCAAAATTAAGATTTTGGGATTTGCCAATAGTGCGCGCGCAATGGTCAATAATTGTTTTTGCCCCAGCGAGATATTGCTAGACTCCTGATTCATTTCCATATTATAGCCACCTGGAAGTGTCCGAATGAAATGATCTACATTAGCAGCTTTGGCAGCATCCACAATTTCCTCATCTGTTGCACTCAGATTTCCAAAACGCAAGTTATCCTTTACTGTTCCTTCATAGAGCCAAGCGTCTTGCAAGACCATGCCAAATTGCTTGCGGTAATCTTGGCGCGATAAGTTGCGAATATCGTGACCATCAACAGAAATTGAACCTGCTGTTACATCGTAAAAGCGCATGAGTAGATTGATGAGGGTGGTCTTTCCAGCACCGGTCGGACCGACAATCGCTACCATTTCACCCGGCTTTACCTCCAAATTGAAGTCGCGAATGAGCGGTTTGTTTTCCACATATTGAAAATCAACATGTTGAAAACTAACCTGTCCTGTCAAATCATGTTCTAATTGCTCTTTTATATCCGTTACTTCGTCTGGTTCATCTAAGACTTGGAAAATACGATCCAGCGAAGACTTAGCACTTTGTAATTGCCCAGCTAACTGCGTTAAATTTTGAATTGGTTGGTTTACTTGCCATACATATTGTACAAAAGCTTGCATGTTCCCAATTGTTAATTGTCCAGAAATGACTTGCAAACCACCAACAACTGCTACAAGCAGATAAGTTAAATCTGAAATTGCGTTCAAAATTGGCATCATCAAGCCAGAAATAAAACTAGCTTTGAACCCGACTTCTTGGAGGTTTTGCGTGATTTCTCGAAAATCGTCTGAAGATGTTTCTTCACGACCATAGAGTTTCAGCACATTAAAACCAGTTAGATTTTCTTGAACAAATCCATTCATGACACCTAGCGTATCTGCTTGCTTTTTAAAATATGGTTGTGATTTTTTCAAAATAAAGGTCGCCCCAAAATAGGTCAACGGAATGCTAGCAATCACTATCAAAGCCAGTTGAAAATTAAGATACAAGACCATTCCGATAACTAAGGTAATAGTCAAAACCGCATTTACAACTTGTAAGAATGATTGTTGAAGCGCATTTGAAACAGTCTCTACATCACTGGTAAAGCGTCCTAGCAAATCTCCAAATTGATGCTTATCAAAGTAAGAAACTGGAATTTGATTAATTTTAGAACTCAACTCATTGCGCATGTCACGTACTGTATTTTGCACTGCATTGGTCATAAAATAATTAGAATAGTAAGCCCCAATTTCATAGAACAAACCACGCAAAAGGTAAAGTGCCATTACCCAAAAGACATATGTTGTGTTTATACTGGCGCCTTCGACTCCTTTTGCTATGTCCAGCACATTTCGTGTCAATTCTGTAATAGCAAGACCAAGTACAAAAGGCTCTAGCACGCTCATCACAATACTCACCACCTTCAAAAAGATAGCAAGGATTACTGAGAGTTTATAAACTTTTAAGTAACTCCACAAGCGCATAAAACTATGTTGTTTCATCTTTCCCTCCTATTCTTCTGTTAGTGATTGACTATTAAACTGAGAATTAGCAATTTCGCGATAGATGTCGTTTTGTTGCAACAATTCTTCATGTGTTCCGCGCCCAACGATTTCTCCCTTATCCAGAACAATAATCTGATCTGCATCCATAATGGTTCCCACACGTTGTGCTACAATCAATACAGTAGCATTTTGCGTAACTTCTTTGAGTCGACTTCGAAGAATGGCATCGGTCTTATAGTCCAACGCAGAAAATGAATCATCAAAGATATAAATATCTGGTTCTTTCACGACAGCACGTGCGATAGAAAGGCGTTGCTTTTGCCCACCTGAGAGATTGCTTCCCCCTTCAGCTAAATGGGTTTCAAAGCGTTCTTCCTTACTTTCGATAAAATCTCTAGCTTGTGCTACATCTGCCGCTTGTGTCAATTCTTCATAACTGGCATGTTCTTTCCCATACCGCAGATTTTCTGCGATTGTTCCCGTAAACAGCAAAGCCTTTTGTGGAATGAAGCCTATCTTCTGCCGCAATGCTTTTAGATTATAAGAGCGCACATCTACCCCATCCACTAAAATTTTTCCTAAAGTTACATCATAGAAGCGTGGAATTAACTGCACCAGAGATGATTTCCCTGAACCTGTTGAACCAATAAAGGCAATTGTTTCACCAGGTTTTGCTTTGAAGGAAATATTATGCAAGACTGGACTCTCTGTTTCACCAGGATATGCAAAGGTAACATTGTCAAACTCTAAATAACCATGACTGTCTGTCTCAGTCACACCATCTTCGTTTGGATTGATCGAAATGGGCATTTCCATTACTTCTTTTAACCGTTCACTCGAAACAGCAGTTCTAGGATACATAGTAAACAAGCTAGACAGCAACAGAAATGACAGCAATGCATGAAAACTGTATTCGATAAAAGCAACCAAATCTCCAATTTGCAAGTCTCCTGTACCTAGTGGTTTTAAAGCAAAGCAGACAATAGCAACAATCATCGCGATGATAATTTGAACAAAAAGAGGTTCTGTCAAACCAGTTAACTTGAACAGACGATTCGAATTATTCGCATAAATATCATTTTGTGAAGCGAAACGCTCTTCTTGAAATTCTTCTCGAGCAAAAGCACGAATAACGCGCAGCCCCATTAAATTCTCACGTGCGTATTGATTGATTTTATCTAAAGTTTTTTGTTGTTTTTCTGATAAAGGACGAGTCTTGACTGCTATATACCAAACGACAATGCCGAGGAAAGGAACAGAAATTGCAACAATCCAAGCCAAGGAAGGACTAGTGAAAAAAATCATCACCACACTAGAAATCATCATCATTGGTGTAATGACACCCATTTTTAGGGATTGTTCTGCGAACTGCATCAAAACAAAAGCATCACTGGTAATCCGTGTCACTAAGGATGAAACACCAATCTGCTCGTATTCATGATGGGAATACTCTTGCAATTTGTCGTAGATGTCATTACGCATATCACGCACCATACTCGTTGTCAACTTACCAGCTGCATAAGAAAGCACGATCCGCCCCAAAATTCCCAACAAAATCACAATAAGCATCACAAGCGCCCAATAATACAAACGGTTGTTGTCTTCTTGGTTAATCCCTTCATCAATCATCCGTGCTAAAACAGTCGGTAAACCGAGATTCACCACAACAAAGAAGACAGCACCAAAGAAATCCAATAGCAACCATTTGGGATATTTTTTCAAATAAGACCAAATATACTTCATGTTTCTCCTCCCTACATCATAAAATAATCCGCAATAAAAAAGCACTTATACACTTTTTAGACAAAATAGAGCGTGCCAAAGCACGCCTATGCAAAAACAGTATAACAAAAAGATGATAAAAATGCAAAAGCATATGGGCTATTAACTCCAAATTTAGTTGGTGACCGTCACTTCTCCTGTCTGATAATTTAATCGAATTCCTGTCTGTACGTTTGGCACAAAGACATTTATTTCCAAACTACCGTCGCTAGACTTGGCTTCAATATGTGAACCAACCGGTACTAAATCCTGCTCACTTGCGTAAATCAAGGTCACTCGATACCGAACTCGTTTATTTTTATCAAGAGCTTTACGTACTTTCGTTTCATAAAAATTTTGACCTGTAGAATGGCTAGCATTTGCTTGATTCGCCCAAGCCGTTTGCACCGCAATATTTTTAGGATTGCTAGTCGAAGCATCAAAGCCTTTCAAGTTACCAATCAAGGCATAACCTAGCAGATGTCCACGGTCAACTGCATGATGATATTCACCCGATAAATGCTTCACCTGATGCCAGCCAGCAGGTGTCCAAGTTGTTGAACCATTACCTGTTTCTTCACGATTCCTATACTGACGAGTAGCTTTGGACAAAAGAGCATTTGCTACCGTTGGAACAGTTCGACCTCTGACCAATTTTGTCTTATTATCCGCATAAGGAATACTTCCCACTTTAGCATCTAAATCATTTTTATTCTCATTGACAATAAAAGCCCCTGCGCCATTCCACTCGATTTTCCCTTTGAGCTGTCGTTTGACAGATTCTGTTAAAACGCTCTGTGCTAATTCTTGACTGGGTGCTGCATAATTCTTACGAATACTCCTGTTAATAGCAGTGCTGTCAGAATGCTTCGTACTGCTATGATTATGATAATTGCTAAAAGAATAACCTCCCAGCGCAAGAACAAGTGCAAGAAATACGCCTGCTACACTTTGCGCTACTTTCTGGTTGGATTTCTTTCTCGCCATTTCTACTCCCCTTTAAATAAATAGGAGGGGGTGGGACTACAAAGTCAATTTCTACGAAATCACGACTTTTGTCTCACTCCCTCAAAGTTATTGCCCTCTAAAAACTGATACACTCGACAACTAGAAGTCACGCAATTACTGCGTCTTGTAATCGAACATTTTTGAATAAGAAGTTAGTTTTTATTTTGCCTCTTTTTGCTATTAAGATTATCGTCCTGTAAATTTGCTGATAATGGTATGCCATTTATCTAGTGATAAAATTGACCACGGATCCTTACCACCATATCCTACCACTAATCCAACTGCAAACAAAATCAAACCAAACAATAAGACTGTCAAAACAATTCCGACTTGTTTTTTAACGTATTTCAAATTATTATTCATCGTCTTCTTCCTTCACTCGCTTAATATTTGCACCCAAATTAGCCAGTTTTTTATGAAATTGATAATAACCTCTATCCAAATGAGTTAGTTGTCCTACTTTTGTTTCCCCATCTGCAACCAAACCTGTCAAAATTAGCGCGGCACTCGCACGCAAGTCCGTTGACATCACTTCAGCTCCTTGCAAAGCTTGACCACCAACGATACGAGCTGTATCTCGCATAATTTCCGAGTGTAGACCCATTCGACGCATTTCTTCCAGATGTTGGAAACGATTCTCAAAAACAGTCTCAATCATAGTGGATTCGCCCTTAGCAACCGTCATCAAAGCTGTAAATTGTGCCTGCATATCTGTTGGGAAACCAGGATGAGGAAGAGTTTTGACATTGACTGCTCTTAGTTTAGAAATGTCAGATTGAATACGGATACCCTCATCTTCCTCCGTAACAGACACACCCATTTCTAGCAATTTCGCAATAAGTGGACGATTATGCTCCCAAATAGCATCTTGCACAAGGACATTACCGCCAGTCATAGCAGCGGCTACCATAAAAGTCCCGGCTTCAATGCGGTCTTGTACTACACTGTGGCTTGTCCCCATCAGCTCCTCAACTCCAGTAATGGTTAATGTTTCTGTACCAGCACCACGAACTTTCGCCCCCATTTTGTTCAATAAAACAGCTAAATCAACAATCTCCGGTTCGCGCGCTGCATTTTCAATCACAGTTACACCATCCGCTAAAGTTGCTGCCATCATGATATTTTGCGTTGCACCCACGCTTGGAAAATCCATGTAAATATGAGCTCCATGCAATCGGTTAGCTTTGGCCTCAATAAATCCAGCCGTCTGCTTAATTTCAGCTCCCATTGCCTCCAATCCTTTCAAATGAAGGTCAATAGGACGACTTCCAATCGTACAGCCACCAGGCATAGAAACTTTGGCATAACCATTTCTTGCCAAAATCGGACCTAATACCACGATAGAAGCACGCATTTTACTCACATATTTATAAGGAGCTTCTTCGCTCAACGGCTGTGTAGCATCCACCGTAATCCTGTTCTCTTCTTGTTCAAAAGTCACTTTTGTATTCAATCCACGAACCACATTGTTCATCGTAAATACATCAGATAGAACCGGAACATTGGTTAGAGTTGTTTTCCCTGTCGTCGCTAGAATAGTTGCTGCAACCAAAGGCAAAACAGCATTTTTGGCACCTTCAATTTTAACCGAACCGACTAATGGATTCGAACTGCCTTGTATAATAATTTTATCCATATTTCTCCAAAACACCTATTATATTTCTTTTCTTATCCTATAAATTACTATTAAACACATCTCGTCCCAATGTATAGAGACTGAGGAAGAAAGAACTGAGCAAAAACCCTAACGCAATACTAAACAATAAAATTAGAAATCGAATCTTAAGAGCATTGTCAGCATTCACCTTTAATAGTTTTTCCCAATTCACAACAGTAGAAAGCAAGTGAAATGAAAGAAAAATAAAAATCATGTGGCTACTAAGCGTAAAAATTAACTGAATCATATCCCCATTATACCAAAAAAATAGATGAGAGCAAACTATCGGACACAAATCAGGTACTGATAGCAAAAAAGCCATTATAAAAAGGCCAATTGGCCTTTTCGTATTATAATCTTGTTCCAACGTTAATTCGATTAATGGCACGTTGAAGGGCAATTCTGGCACGACGTTCTTGGTCAATTAAATGCTTTTCCTGTGCTTCTTCAATGGCACGCTCGGCACGCAATTTTGCTCTTTCAGCACGACTGATGTCAATATCACGAGCGCGTTCAGCAGAGTCTGCAACGATGGTAATCAAATTATCAGCCACTTCGACAATTCCACCATTCACAGCAATCCAATTGACATGATCTTCATCATCAATCCGCTTCACTTTGACCTCATCGACAGCCAAAACAGCAATCATATTTTCATGATGCGGTAAAATCCCCATTTCTCCATCAAGAGTTTTAACGGAAACAAACGTTGCATGATGATCAAAAACCAGACCATCAGGTGTAACGATTTGTACTGTCATTTGAGCCATAGGTCACCTCTTAAAATCCCATTTTTTCAGCTTTAGCAACGACATCTTCGATAGAACCAACACCACGGAAGGCATCTTCAGGAAGATGATCATATTTTCCTTCAAGGATTTCCTTAAAGCCACGAACTGTATCAGCAACTGGTACATAAGAACCTGGTTGCCCAGTAAATTGTTCAGCAACATTAAAGTTTTGTGACAAGAAGAATTGAATCCGACGTGCACGCGCAACCAAAGTCTTTTCTTCGTCTGACAATTCATCCATACCAAGGATTGCAATAATATCTTGCAATTCATGGTAACGTTGAAGGACGCGTTTCACTTCTGCTGCTACAGCATAGTGCTCTTCTCCGACAATTTCAGGAGCAAGGGCACGGGAGCTAGAAGCAAGTGGGTCAACTGCTGGGTAAATCCCTAATTGCACCAATTTCCGCTCCAAGTTGGTTGTAGAATCCAAGTGAGCAAACGCTGTAGCTGGCGCAGGGTCAGTGTAGTCGTCGGCTGGCACATAGATAGCTTGGATAGAGGTTACAGAACCTTTCTTGGTTGACGTAATCCGTTCTTGCAATTGTCCCATTTCTGTCGCAAGTGTTGGTTGGTAACCCACAGCTGATGGCATACGACCAAGAAGGGCTGACACTTCAGAACCTGCTTGAGTGAAACGGAAGATATTGTCAATGAATAAAAGAACATCTTGACCTTCCACATCACGGAAATACTCTGCAATCGTTAACCCAGTCAAAGCTACACGCATACGTGCTCCAGGCGGTTCATTCATTTGCCCAAAGACCATAGCTGTCTTTTCGATAACACCAGATTCTTTCATTTCCCAGTACAGGTCATTCCCTTCACGAGTCCGTTCCCCAACACCAGTAAAGACTGAAATCCCACCGTGTTCTTGGGCTATATTATGAATCAACTCTTGAATCAAGACAGTTTTCCCAACGCCAGCACCACCGAAGAGGCCGACTTTCCCACCTTTGAGGTAGGGGGCTAAAAGGTCAATAACCTTTATTCCTGTTTCTAAGATTTCTGATGAAGTAGATAACTCATCAAAAGTTGGAGCTTTTTTATGGATTGGTTGACGTTCTGCATCTTCGCCAAATGGAGTATCCAAATCAATGGTATCGCCTAAAACGTTAAAGACGCGACCAAGTGTTTCTTTCCCAACTGGAACAGAAATTGGTCGACCAGTATCTAGAACTTTCATGCCACGAGTCAACCCATCAGTGGATTCCATGGCAATAGTTCGAACCACTCCATCACCAAGCTCAAGAGCTACTTCAAGGACGATTTTTGATTTATTTTCGTCATTTTTATAGACTACAAGTGCATTATTTATCTCAGGTAATTTATCACCAGCTGCAAACGAAACGTCAACGACTGGTCCGATAACCTGAGCAATTTTGCCTGAGCTCATTCTTTTCTCCTCTATCTATTTATTTTATGTGACACTATTCTAGTGCACTTGCACCCGCCACAATTTCAGTAATTTCTTGCGTGATAGCAGCTTGTCTAGCACGGTTATACTGAATCGTTAAATCACTGATAACTTTCTTTGCGTTATCTGTTGCTGTCTGCATGGCGGTCATTCCTGCTGCATTTTCAGCAGTTTTCGCATCAATAATTGCCCCATAAATCATACTCTCAGCAAATTGAGGCAACAATTGATCCAAAATGACATCTCGACTTGATTCCAATTCCAAATTCAAAACGTAGTCTTCATCTGCTTCATTTGGATCCAAATCCACAATTGGAAGCATTTGTTCAACACGCATTTGGCTTGTTAAACTATTGACGTGATGATTATAACAAACATACAATTCATCAAATAATTCGTTTTGATACATTTCAACCGTTTTGTTAATGATTTTACGGACTTCATCAAAGCTTGGTTGATCTGCTAAACCACGCAGTTCATAAATTGGTTGAAGACCACGAGCACGAAAGAAATCCGAACCCATACTTCCGATTGAAATAATGACAAAATCATCTTTATCATGGTATTCCGCAAAAAGTTCCATCATGGATTTGAGAATGGTCGCATTATAACCACCTACCAAGCCACGATCCGATGTGATAACGATATAAGCCGTTTTCTTAACCGGACGACTAACAAGCATAGGATGGTATTTGGAATTTTGAGCTTCATGTCCGTGAAGTAAATCCGTCAATAATTTTCTGACCTTAGAAGCATAGATTTGAAAATTTTTGGCTGCTTCTTCAGATTTTCCCAACTTTGCAGCAGACACCATCTGCATAGCATTTGTGATTTGACTGGTGTTTTTTGTGGATGCAATTTTATTTTTTATATCATTTAATGAAACTGCCATCTGACACCTCTCTTCTTACTTGAAGCTAGACTGATTGATAAATTCAGTAATTGCAGCATCTAGAGCAGCTTCTTCTGGAAGATCTTTTGTCCGACGAATAGTTTCATAGATGCCTTCATGATGAGCATCAAAGTAATCAAACAATTCTGCTTCAAAACGAAGAATATCATCAACTGGTACACTATCCAAGAAGCCATGTGTCAATGCATACAAGATAACCACTTGTTTTTCAACTGGTAGTGGTTCATGAACAGGCTGTTTCAATACTTCTACTGTCCGACGACCACGGTTTAACTTTGCTTGTGTCGCAGCATCCAAATCACTACCAAACTTGGTAAAGGCTTCTAGTTCACGATAAGAAGCAAGGTCAATACGGAGTGTACCAGCTACCTTCTTCATAGCTTTTATCTGAGCAGAACCACCTACACGCGATACAGATGAGCCGGCATCAATAGCTGGTCGAACCCCCCCATTAAAGAGACTATCACTCAAGAAGATTTGACCGTCTGTAATGGAAATCACATTAGTTGCGATATAAGCTGAAATGTCTCCTGCTTGTGTTTCAAT
This sequence comes from Streptococcus sp. HMSC034B05, assembly GCF_001809055.1. NCBI lineage: Bacteria > Bacillati > Bacillota > Bacilli > Lactobacillales > Streptococcaceae > Streptococcus > Streptococcus sp. HMSC034B05. The sequence continues at coordinate 190,901 of NZ_KV795621.1, forward strand.
AAACGGCAACGCTGTGATAGAGCCACCGCCTAGTTCATCTGAAACTTTTGCAGACCGTTCCAAAAGACGGCTGTGAAGATAGAACACATCTCCAGGGAAAGCTTCACGACCTGGTGGACGACGAAGTAAAAGTGACAGTTCACGATAGGCAACCGCTTGTTTGGATAAATCATCATAAACAATCAAAACGTGTTTACCATTATACATAAATTCTTCTGCCATTGCCACACCAGCATAAGGAGCCAAAAACAGCAATGGTGACGGTTGAGAGGCTGACGCCGTCACAACGATTGTATAATCAAGCGCTCCATACTGACGAAGCGTTTCTACTTGCGTACGAACCGTTGACTCTTTCTGTCCAATAGCAACGTAGATACAAATCATATCTTGTCCCTTTTGGTTCAAAATCGCATCAATTGCAATACTTGTTTTACCAGTTTGACGATCTCCGATAATCAATTCCCGTTGACCACGACCAATTGGTACCAAAGCATCAATCGCTTTCAACCCCGTTTGAAGAGGTTCTGATACAGATTTCCGTTGCATAACTCCTGGAGCAGGCGTTTCAACTGGGCGTGTCTTGTCTGTCTTGACTTCACCAAGTCCATCAACCGGACGACCAAGTGGATCAACAACCCGCCCAATCAAAGCATCCCCAACCGGTACTTCCATGATTTTACCAGTACGACGGATTGTATCACCTTCGCGAATATCAGTAAAATCACCTAGAATGATAATTCCAACATCTGTTGATTCTAAGTTTTGTGCCATACCATATGAGCCATTTTCAAAAATCAACAACTCACCGCTCATTGCATTATCAAGACCATGGGCACGCGCAATTCCATCACCAATATAAGTGACGACTCCTGTTTCCGTGACGTCAAAATTTGGCTGGAAATTTTCAATTTGTTGCTTAATTAAAGCGCTGATTTCTTGTGCGTTAATCGCCAAAATTCACACCACTTTCTATTTCAATTTTTCTTTTACTATTTGTAATTGACGTTTAATACTTGCATCAATTGTCTTATTATTAGCAGTGATGATAAAGCCACCAATAAGGCTCGCATCAAGTTCTTCTTTTAAGGAACGAACTTGCAATCCAAATTTTCGCTCAACAATTGGAATAATTTTGGATTTTTGAGTCTCAGATAAAGTCTGAACGGATTTAATCGTCACTTCAAATTCATTACTAATCATTTCAAGCTGATGAAGACTTTCTACTAAAATGTCATAAAAAAGATCTTCACGATGATTGTGAATAATAACTTCAATGAAGTTGTCAATCAAAAGTGAATCAGATCCTTGAAAATAGCGAAGGCTTTTTTCTTTTTCTGTATCATCAACACCAATGTGCGATAGAAAGGCAACTAAGTTTGTATCATCCAAAATGTCTTTCATTTGATGAAGCTGTTCAAAGACATCTTTTTGTTGCCCTTTTTCAATCACAAGCTGGACAAAAGGTGTGGTATATTTTTCAATTACCGCAAATCTTTTTTTGTCCATTAAGCATCTCCTAGCTTGTCAATGTAGCGGTCAATCAACTCTTTGTGAGCTTCTTGATCCAACTGTTGGCCTAAAATTTTACTAGCAAGATTTACAGTCAAATCAGCTACATCACCTTTAATACTGTTCAAGGCTTCTGCTTTGGTTTGAGCAATTTCTTGATTTGCTTTCTCTTTTAAACGTCCAGCTTCATCAGCTGCATCTGCCAAGATTCCTGCCTTATTTTTCTCAGCAGTTTCTTTAGCATTCTCAATAATGGTTGTCGCTTCCTGACGACTACCTGCTAATTCTGTTTCTCTTTTTTGCGCTAAATCTTCTGCTTTTTGACGAGCTGATTCTGCACCATCAATATCGTCTGAAATCTTTTTAGCACGTTGCTCAAAAGTACTTGTGATATTCTCCCAGGCAAATTTCTTGATTAAAATGATTAACAGAAGAAATGAGCCTGCTACAAGGATAAAATCCCCAATAAGACTACCTAAAGTAATATTCATCTCTTATCTCCCTTCTATTCCTCACTGTTAATTTTCTTACCTAGATACATAGATGTCAACATGGTAAATACATATGCTTGAATACATGAAATAAAGACTGAAAAAGCAGTCCAAACAAGATTCAAGACAAAAGCAATTGGATACCAACCAGCAGCTTGTTGTGATAAAGTTAACAACAAACCAGACAGAACCTCACCCGCATAAATATTACCATAGATACGCAGAGCCAGAGAGGCAAAATTAGTGAATTCTTCCAAAATATTCATTGGAGTCATTCCAGCAGGTGTCGCAAATGCCTTGAGATAAGCTTTCACTCCCCGTCGGCGAATCCCTTCAACATGACAAATTAAGGTAATCAAAAATGAAAATCCTAAGTCAAAGGCAAGATTGGCCGTTGGAGATGTCCACAAATTATGACCATTGGTTGTCTGCACTTTTGCCATCAAACCAAGATTGTTAGCTACTGCAACGAAAAGGAATAAGGAAAAGATAAATAGAGAATAATTCTTTATATATTTATCGCCAATATTTCCCTTTGTAAAGCCAATGACAAAATCATAGAGGTATTCTAAGACATTTTGTTTGCCAGAAGGCTTCAGCGTCATTTTCCGACTAGCCCAATAAACAAAGGCAAATACGATAAATACAGTTAGAAGAGACATAGCAAGTAGAGTCAAATCAAAAGTCACAGGACCTAAAGTGATAGTTGGATTTATACTTTCTTCCAACGAACTCCACCCCCTTTTCTAAAGGATAACTTTCTTTTCTTATTTAATGATGAATGACATCGCAAGTGTTACGAAGAAAGTACCTTCGATAAAGGCAATCCCCATGATCATGAGCGTTCTCAACTGACCAATGATTTCTGGTTGACGTGATGCTGATTTAAATAGATTTGCCATTAAAAAACCTTCAGCGAGCGAAACACCCATACAGGCAAGACATAATCCCAAAAATGTTAAATTCATGATGAATTCTCCTTTATGTTTAAAATTTACTTACTTAGTTTAGTCCTAAAAATTCTTTTTGTCAAATGTTTTTGTCTTTTGGAAACGTTTTATACGGATTTACTTCATTTTCCAAAAAAGCAAGGTATTTCTGCAATAATGATAACCCTAGATAGCGAAAATACGAAGTTTGTTTCACTATAAATCTACCTTTATAAAAAAATAGTAATCTTGTTCTTATTTATTGAAATCTGATACTTCACAAAATCTTCCTCTATCAAATGAAATAAACTAACTTTTCAACAAAGAGGCTGGATAGGTCCCAGCCCCTAGCTTAATCCTTTTTCAGGTTCCAAATTTCTTTGGCGTATTGTTCAATCGTATCATCTGATGTGAATTTATCAGACGTTGCAATATTAACAAGACTCATACGCGCCCATTTTTCTTTGTCGCGATAGAGTTGATCAATCTTTTCTTGTGCAGCTACGTACGAAGCAAAGTCTTCTAGAAGGAAGTATTCATCATTGTGTGTAATCAAAGCTTCATAAATCTCAGCGCCTTCATTCCGGACATTTGGAATGGTTCCGTTTACGAAACTATCAACTACACGCCGAATGACTGGATTGTCTTCGTAGACACCGCGTGAATCATAATCATGACGTGCGTAATGGTCGTAGACTTCGTTTTTGTTCATACCGAAAATCACAATATTGTCATCTCCAACTTCATCTTTGATTTCAATATTAGCTCCGTCAAGGGTTGCCAAGGTAATAGCTCCTGTCATCATAAATTTCATATTAGATGTTCCTGAAGCCTCTTTGGAAGCAAGAGAAATTTGCTCTGACACATCTGCCGCTGGAATGATGAGCTCAGCTAAACTGACACGATAATTTTCAAGGAAAACAACTTTTAATTTGCCTTGTAAACTTTCATCATTATTCACAAGATTTGCTACTTCGTTGATTAATTTAATAACAGATTTTGCAAAATGATAACCTGGTGCTGCTTTAGCACCAAAAATGAAAACTCGCGGCACCATATCTTTATCAGGATTATCTTTCAAATCCCAATATAGCTTAAGAATATGGAGCAAATTGAGCAATTGACGCTTATAGGCGTGAAGCCGTTTCACTTGCACATCAAAGATAGCTTCCGTTGACACTTCCACTCCTGTAGATTCTTTGATGAAAGCTGCTAAACGTGCTTTAGCTTCCTGCTTAACATTATAAAATTCGCTCAAAACATGCTGATCATCTTTGTAGTCTAAGAGTCTACGAAGTTCATGAATATCCGTCCGCCAGCCCTTACCAATCAAACGATCAATTTCATTTGACAATGGTTCATCTGCAATTTGCAACCAACGACGTTGAATGATGCCATTCGTTTTATTATTGAATTTTTCAGGATAAATAGCATAAAAATCACGCAACGTATCTTCTTTGAGAAGTTCTGTGTGAAGTTTGGCCACTCCATTGACCGAATGACCGCCAATAATCGCCAAATGTGCCATGTGGATTTGATTATCTTTGACAATCCGAGTATGTTCAATCACTTGTGGGTCAATGCCACGCGCAGCCATATCAGCAATATAACGATTGTCAATTTCAAGAATAATTTGATAAACACGAGGAAGAACATTTTTAAAGAGTTCCGCATCCCATCTTTCTAGGGCTTCTGAAAGGATGGTATGATTGGTATAGCTCATCGTCTGAACTGTCGCATTCCAAGCGTCTGCCCATTCAAGACCACAATCATCTAACAGAAGTCGCATAAATTCTGCTGGTGCAACTGCTGGGTGTGTATCGTTAATATGAACCGATACCTTTTCATGAATTTGCTCTAAAGGCAGACCTTGTTTCCGATAGGATTTGATAATGGTCTGCAAACCGGCACTGGTCATGAAATATTCTTGAATCAAGCGTAGCTCTTTTCCTTCATAACTTGAATCATCTGGGTAAAGAATGGCCGTAATATCCTGTACCTTGCGACGCGCTTCAATCGTTGGATAATCTAATTCATATTCTTCAGGAATTTCGACATCCCAAAGACGAAGATTGTTGACAACGTCATTTCCAAAACCAATTTGTGGTACATCGTAAGGTACTGCACGGAGAGTTTGTGAATTTTCATAAATGGGAAGCATTCGCCCTTCTTTGTTGGCTTGCAGATAGACATTTCCAAAGATTTTAACATCTACAACATCATGATCCTTACGTGTTTCCCAAACATTTCCGAGACTACCAAACCAATCATCAGGCAACTCGACTTGGTAACCGTCCACAATTTTTTGTTTGAATAATCCATAGCGATAGCGAATTCCATTACCAAATCCAGGATAACCTGTGGTTGCCAATGAATCCATAAAAGCTGCTGCTAAGCGACCCAAACCGCCATTCCCTAGCGCCATATCGTACTCAGCCTGTTTGACAGCTGTAAAATCAATACCTAATTCATCAAATCCTTCTTTGACAACATCGAGGATTCCAAGATTTAATAAATTGGTTTCCAGCATTCGCCCAGGCAAAAATTCAATAGAAAAGTAATAAGCAATTTTTTGCTTGTCTTCTACTAATTTGTTTCGTCGCTCCAACCACATAGGAGTGATGTATTTGCGAATTGTACGTGCTAAGGTTTGAAACAGTTCTGCCGAAGTGGCATCTTCTACTTTAATCAATTGTTCTTCATGCAAAATGTCCTTAAAATCATGAAGAAACTGCTCTTTTGTTAGTTCCATTTCTTAACGGCAAACTCCTTTCTATCAATAAAGAGATTGGTACAAATGACTGTAAGCTTGGCTAGCTGTATCCCATGAAAAATCACGTTCCATAGCTTGTATTTGAAGGTTATACCATGCTTCTTTATCGTTGTAATATAAGTCGATAGCCATGTCAAATGTCCATTTCAGCCAGTAACCTGAGAAATTATTAAAGCTAAATCCAGTTCCTGTTCCTTCGTAAGCATTATAGGGTTGAACGGTGTCACGAAGACCACCAACTTCATGTACAAGTGGCAATGTTCCATAACGCATTGCCATCATTTGGGACAATCCACACGGCTCAAAGCGACTCGGCATCAAGAACATATCACAAGCTGCATAAATTTCTTGGGCTAATTTCACATCAAAAGTGATATTGGCAGATAATTTTTCTGGATAAGCTTGACCAAACCAAGCAAATGATTGCTCAAAAGATGGGTCTCCTGTTCCTAAAAGGATAATTTGTACATCATCTTGTAGTAAATTGTGTAATTGATCCACAACTAAATCAAAACCTTTTTGCCGAGTCAAACGTGATACAATCCCTACTAGAGGTACATCATCTCGAACAGGTAGACCAACTTTTTCCTGCAACACACGCTTATTAGCAAGTTTGCCAGATAAATCATCTTTATTAAAATGATGATCCAGTAACACATCTGTTTCTGGATTATAAATATCTGTATCGATTCCATTGACAATACCTGAGACTTTACCCGACTCCATCCGCAAAATTTGATCCAAACCGCAACCGAACTCTGGTGTCATAATTTCATGTGCATAACTTGGTGATACAGTTGTTACACGATCTGCATATAAAATCCCTGCTTTCATCCAGTTGAGGCAGTCATTCCAACGCAATGTTCCATCTGCATAGCGCTCATAACCCACTCCGAATAAATCCCAGAGCATGCCATCGGAAAATTGCCCTTGAAATTCTAAATTATGAATGGTTAAAACAGTCCGAATTCCATGATAAGCTTGAATCCAATGGTATTTTTCTTTCACTAAAAATGGAATCATCGCGGTATGATAATCATGCACATGCAATACATCTGGAATGAAATCTACTCTTTCCATCAACTCAACAGCAGCCATTTGGAAATAAGCAAAACGCTCACCATCATCAAAATCACCATAAACATGACCACGAAAGAAATAGTATTGATTGTCTATAAAATAGAAGGTTACACCATTTAAAACTGTACGTTTCACACCGACATATTGACCGCGCCAGCCGACCTTTACTTCAAAATGGAACAAGTCTTCCATTTGGTCGCCGAATTTAGTCTCTACCATATCGTAATAAGGCAACACCACTCCCACTTCATGACCAGCTTTCACAAGAGATTTAGGGAGAGCGCCAATGACGTCTCCCAATCCTCCTGTTTTAGAAAAAGGTGCACCTTCTGCTGCTACAAATAAAATTTTCATTGAATTCTATCCTCTGTCACTTTTTCGCCTTTTTTAAGAACAACTGGGTTATCAACTGTTCCTCGAACGGTCACATTCTCAGCAACCTCAACACCCTTATCTAAGATTGCATAGTCTACAACAGCATTTTCGCCAATAAGGACACGTGGGAAAAGAATACTGTTTTTTACACGACTTCCTTTTTTAATACGAGTATTACGAGAAATGACAGAACCACTCACTTCTCCTTCAATAATACTGCCGGAAGCAAATTGAGCATTTGAAACCTTAGAACCGACTGCATAATAAGTTGGCTCTTCGTTTTTTACTTTAGTATAAATCTTTTGATTTGGAGAGAAAAGGGAATAGAATTTTTGTGAATCAAGCATATCAATATTGGCATTGAAGTACGAAGTGACAGAATGAATATTTGCTAAATAACCCGTATATTCATAAGCAAACGCTTTTTCCTGAGCAGCTAAATCACGTAAAACATAACGTAATTTTTGAGGAAATTCTTTTTGTGCTTCTATTTCTAATTTTTCAATCAGCCAGGGTGTATCCACAACAAAGATATCTGTTGACATGTTGTACAAATCCTGTTCTTTTTTATCATCAAAAAGATGGTGATTTTTCACATGATCTGTTTCATCAATTTCCAAAACAGCATTGACTTCGGAAATTTCTTCTTTTGGTAATTTTTTATAGACAACTGTGATCGGTTGATCAGTTGTACCATGTAAGTGGAAGACTTGGTTCAAGTCGATGTTCACCAAAACATCACAGTTCAATGCTACCGTTTGATCGCTGCCCGAACGTTTTAAGTAGGTCAATAATTGCTCGTAGTATTCTTTACCAACAGTAGAACTTTCTACGCGCGTATTATAAATACCAAGATAGTAGTGACTCAAAAGAGTAGACAGCCCCCATTCACGTCCAGAACGGATATGGTCAAAGACAGAACTAATATTATCTTGTTGGAAAATGCCAAAGACGCTCCGAATCCCTGCATTGGCCAGGCTAGACAACGGAAAGTCAATTAAACGATATTTCCCACCAAACGGCAAACTGGCAACTGGACGATGATTTGTCAAAGTAGACATATCATGAAATCCAACTGTATTTCCTAAAATTGCTGAATATTTATCAATCTTCATCTGATGGTACCCCCACTTTCTCATTGTATCCGATAACTTGTACTTCGTCTGTTCCATCAATTTCTACACCATCAGAAATGATAGCTCCTTCACCGATAATAGCACGTTTGATTTTTGCACCTTGACCAATGATAGCACCACTCATAATCACAGAATCTTCTACAACTGCATCTTTACGCACTTGAGCTTCCGTAGAAAGAATGGAATGCTTAACCGTGCCATCTACCAAACAGCCGTCCACAACCAAAGAATCTTCTACATGAGCATTTTCTCCAAGGAAGTTTGGTGGAGAAATCAAGTTACGTGAATAAATTTTCCATTGACGATCCCGACTGTCTAAAGCATTGTTTGGGTCAATATACTCCATATTGGCTTCCCAAAGTGACTCAATCGTTCCAACATCTTTCCAATATCCCTTAAATTCATAAGCATAGACACTTTCGCCGGATTCAAGATAATTTGGAATAACATTCTTACCAAAGTCAGACATATCTACATTGCTCTTTTCAGCAGCTATCAGCATATTACGCAGGCGTTTCCAGTCAAAGATATAAATCCCCATAGAAGCCTTAGTAGACTTAGGTTCAGCTGGTTTTTCTTCAAACTCGACAATGCGGTTATTGGCATCTGTATTCATAATACCAAAACGACTGGCTTCTTTTAAAGGAACATCCAGAACAGCTACCGTCAGACTGGCGTTGTTGTCCTTGTGAGATTGAAGCATATCATCGTAGTCCATTTTGTAAATGTGGTCACCAGACAAAATCAAGACATACTCAGGATTGATAGTATCAATATAATCAATGTTTTGATAAATCGCATGACTAGTTCCTTCAAACCAACGATTGCCCTCACTTGCTGAATATGGCTGGAGAATAGAAACTCCTGTGTTAATACCATCCAGTCCCCAACTAGAACCATTTCCAATATGACTATTCAAAGCTAATGGTTGGTATTGAGTAATGACACCAACATTATGAATTCCTGAATTGGCACAATTGGACAAAGCAAAGTCAATGATACGGTAGCGTCCACCAAATTGTACTGCTGGTTTGGCAATACTTTGAGTGAGTTTTCCAAGGCGTGTTCCTTGCCCACCGGCAAGAATCAAAGCTAGCATTTCATTCTTCATCTGTTACTCCTTTTTGGACTTCTTACTTCCATTTGCTGATTTCACACGACGTTTAATTTTCCAAATACTTGCCCCTAATGCTGGCAGAGTAAAGGTCAACGTCTGAGGATAATCCTTCCACAAGCCTTCTTGAGACTGAACTGTTTGATTATACTCTTTCCATACACCTCCCCATTCTTCTAATTCAGTATTCCAAATTTCTTCATATATGGCTGTCACCGGAACACCAATGGTAAAGTCTTTGCGCTCTACCGGAGCCATATTAAAGACGCAAATTAGCATATCTCCCTTGTCATTTTTCCGAATAAAGGAAAGTACACTTTGATCTGTATTATCCGCATCAATAATTTCTAAGCCATCCCAATTCAAGTCGTTTTCCCATAAAACACGATTTTCTTTATAAAGCTGATTGAGTCGAGAAGTGAAATGTTGCATCTTAGCGTTCATATCATCTGCCAAATCACGCCATTCTAAAGATTCTTCGCATTTCCATTCTAAGAATTGTCCCCATTCGCTGCCCATGAATAGTAATTTCTTCCCTGGGTGACATATTTGATAAGTATAGAGATTTCGCAGACCAGCAAATTGATTATAGCGATCTCCCCACATCTTATGCATGAGACTCTTCTTACCATGTACCACTTCGTCATGAGAAAATGGCAACAAGAAGTTTTCAGAAAAAGCGTACATGAAACTAAAGGTTACTAGATTAAAATCATACTTGCGGTAAATCGGATCTTCTTCGTAGAAACGCAGAATGTCATTCATCCAGCCCATGTTCCACTTATAATCAAATCCAAGACCACCCATTTCTATCATCCCCGTAATCTTTGTATCACTCGTACTTTCTTCTGCAATCATCATGACATCTGGATGAGCAAGCTTGATAACCGTATTCAATCGTTGAAGGAAGTAATAACCTTCATAATTTCGATTACCCCCATCAATATTTGGTTGCCATGGACCACTATCGTAATCCAGATAAAGCATGTTGCTAACTGCGTCTACACGGATTCCATCTAAGTGATAAAAATCAATCCAAAACTTAATACTAGAAATCAAGAAAGACTGTACTTCATTCTTTCCTAAATCAAAGTTAAGAGCCCCCCAGCCATAATTGTGGGCACGGTCATGATCTTGATACTCAAATGTAGGTGTACCGTCATAATAAGCCAAGGCATCATCATTGATAGTAAAATGACCTGGCACCCAGTCTACGATAACTCCAATATTATTCACATGACATTCTTCTACAAAATCACGAAACTCTTCAGGAGTTCCATACGTATGCTCAAGTGCAAAATATCCCATCAGCTGATAACCCCAGCTCAGTCCAAGTGGATGCGCCATTAGTGGCATGAATTCCACATGAGTATAATTCATTTTAACCAGATAAGGAATTAGTTCTTCTTTTAATTGAGCAAATGAGTAGGAACTGCCATCTTCATTTTGCTTCCAAGAACCTGCATGAACTTCGTAAATATTCACAGGTCGTGAGAAAAATCCCCAACGTTTTCTGCGAGCTAACCACAAGCCATCTTTCCATTTCTTTTCAGGAATTGTCCGAACAACTGCACCTGTACCAGGACGTTTTTCAAAATAGATAGCTAAAGGATCAATTTTTAAAATTTCTTGACCGCTGCTTCGTCTAACATTGTATTTGTAAATATCTCCTTCCTTTGGCAAATCCGTGAATACTTCCCAAACACCACCTTCATTGCGTGTCATAGGAATCTGATTTTCATACCAGTCAGTAAAGTCTCCAATCAAATGCACACTTTGAGCATTTGGCGCCCATACACGAAATGTATAGCCGCTTTGTCCATCAACTTCATCTTGATGAACCCCCAAATAGTGCTGCAAATGGAAATTTTCACCTGTGGTAAAAGTTCTCAATGCTTCTTGTCTATCCATTTTTTCACCTCACTTTGTAAGCGTTTTCTATAATTCTATTTTACTATTTTTCCTATTGCTTTTCAAGTAAATTTCCAATATTATTACAAAAAATTCGCAAAACCGAACTTTTCTTCAAATAATACTCACTATTATTAAAAATAACTAGATTTTGTTGGAATTCTAAAATTTTCATTCCATTCCTACTAAATAGCCACTAACATATCAAAGCTACTTAAATGAAAATTTTCATAAAGGTCTATATAGCTTTATAAAAAGGCCGCACAATGCTGCCTTTTCTATTTATTTTATAGTAGCAAATCGCAAAATTACGATCTAATTTCAAATATTTTTCCTCCACTCTCTGATTTACTATTATTTTATCGAACTTTTCTGAAATTTTCAAGCAATATTTTCAATAAAACACAAAATTTAGGAACTATTTTTAATTTTTATGAAGAAAACATTCGTGAATAAGAGGGCGATTTATCTATTCTACTTTCACCACTTGAAGCTGTGCTCCGCCTAACAACACTAAGTATTTTTCAACTTTTTCAATACTGTATGAACGACTAAGAGCTTCAGCATAAAGTGCTAATTGTGCTTGGTAGCGCTCCACTAATTCACTTGGATTTGTATATCGATCCGTCTTGTAATCAAAGAGAATGATTCGGTCCGTCAGCAGTAGATAACCGTCCAGAATCCCACGGACTACAAAATATTGTCCACTTGCTGGATCCTGCTTTAACATAGCAAAAGGAGCTTCACGATATACTCTGTCTGTATGCTTCAAAAGGAGCTGCCCAAGTTCAGTCCAAAAAAAACTAGCTATCTTTTGCAAATCAATTTTCTTTTTAACACTTTCTTCTGCCTGAACCTGTTTTAAAACTTTTCTCAAAATAGCTATCGTAGGGGCTTGATCCAAAGGAATACGCTGCATCAGTTCATGGACAGCGCTACCGATTTGCGCTCCTGTAACTGGAGCTTTTTTAGCAAAATTTGGTAGCTCAAAAGAAGCTTTTCCTACAATGGTCGGATTCCTTTTCTCCATAATTTCAACGCCGTCTGTATCCATAATCGGTTCATAAAATTTCTTAATTTGACTTGGTGTTCGAACACTCGGTAAATGGATGGCAGCTTGATACTTGGTATTCAATCGATCTACATTTTCCAAAATATCCAAAGCCCTACGAATATCCTCAGATTGGCGATTATGCACCATACTCTCTTCAATAACCGCATCTTTCAATTTCAGTTGACCTATTTTTTCACTTGTCAACTCATTATCTGTCACAAATCGCGTTGAAAAAGCTAGATTATCTTTCTCAAATACTACATGTAAAGCCCACATCCAATCTTGAAAACTTGTCATACTTTGCCTGATAGATGCAGCTAAATGCCCCTTCACTGGAGTAGGGAAGCTTTTTTTCTCCAAACTGTTCTGATGACCTTTACCAACTAAATACAGTTTCCTTTCAGCGCGTGTCATGGCGACATAGAGTAGACGCATTTGCTCAGAAATACTGGCTAGATGAATCTCACGCTCATTTTGCTCATAAGGCAGAGTATTAATAGACAAACGAACATGGTTTGGAGCTAACTTATCAGCAACATCTACTGCTACATCAGCTACATACTTGATACCAACGCCATTTTGACGACTGAGAATCAAAGCAGAACTGCTATCTTTACGATTGAAAACTTTGTCCATATTGAGCAAAAAGACATATTTAAATTCCAAACCTTTGCTCTTATGAACTGTCATCAGGCGAACTGCGTGTTTCGGAGCTGCAACAACGACACTTGCCAAGTCATTTTGAGTTTCTAAAATCTTATCAATCATCCCGATAAAACGTGACAAGCCTTTAAAACTCATTTTTTCGTAATCATTTGCGCGCAAAGTAAGGGCATAGAGATTAGCTTGACGTCCCGCTCCATTTGGCAAAGCTCCCACATAATCGTAATAAAAACGATCTTGATAGATTTTCCAAAGCAAATCATATAGTGAATTTGTTTTTGCATACTCTCGCCAAGCCTGTAGTGTTTCTTGAAACTGCTGGATTTTTTTTAAAAGAGGAGGCGTGATAAGTTCAGGATATTGACCGTACCCATTCAGAGTATTCTTCAACTTCTCATATAGATTTTCCTGATGGACAACATAATTTGCCTCAGTCACCTTCTTTTGCAAAGCTAAACGTGCCAATTCATCTTCTGTAAAGTTGAACATGGGCGACTTTAAAAGCGCCACTAAAGCATAGTCATTAAGAGGATTGTTAATCGTACGCAAGGTGTCTAACATCACCATGACTTCAACAGACTGAAGGTAATTGTCCTCACCACCGTCTGAAACGACAGGAATACCATATTTAGCAAATTCAGCTAAAATCGCATCGTTGCGCGTCCGCGAAGCCGTTAGCAAAGTAATATCCTCAAATTGGACATTTTCTTCATTATGCAAACGAATAATTTCTTTGATAACCAGCGCCACTTCTCCTGCAGAAACAGAAGAAACATCTTTGTCGTTCTCCTCATTATCTGTCTCAAGCGCTCCATCATAAATGAGAAATTCTGTCTGATACAAGGGATTTGGTTCTTTTTTATCAGGATTTCCAGCTACCAGATAATGCGTTTCATTGTAATCAATTTCTCCCACTTCTTCATCCATGAGGCGCTTAAAAACATCATTGGTGGCTTCCAAGACTTCCAAATGACTGCGAAAATTCTCTTTTAAGACAATCAATTTCCCTTGTTGACTATCGCTTTGATACAATTTGAATTTCTCATTGAAAATCTGCGGATCCGCTTGACGAAAACGATAAATAGACTGTTTAATATCCCCCACCATAAAGCGATTACCCCCATTTGATAACAGTTCTAGCATCCGCTCTTGCGTGTGGTTGGTATCTTGATATTCATCTACCATAACTTCATGGTATTTGTTCCTATAAAACTGACGCACATCCGAACATTCTTCTAAGATCTGAATAGCAAAATGACTAATGTCCGCAAATTCAAAAGCATTTTCTTCTTTTTTGCGATTCAAATAGCTTGTAACAAACGATTTCATAAATTGCTGCAAAACAAGTAAAATTTCTTTTGCTTCCTCATGGTAGGTCATTTGAAATTCAAAACGATAAAATTGATCCGCCAAGTCTCGTAGAACTTGAATTTTTTCTTTGCGTTTTTCGTTATAGGCGTTGATGATTTCTTTTAATTCTTCTTTACGACCGCTGTTCGTCAAGGCTTTTCCATTGCTGGCACGCGATATTTCTACAATGTTATTGAGCGCTGTGAGATAGGCTTCCTCAGAGGATTGTCCTTGTAAGCTTGCCAGGTCATCAAGCACACGCTGCACATTTTCAAGATATTTTGCTTTGGGAAATTCCTTGGCTTCATGAACCAAATGATAGCTAAAAAAATCTTCTAAATCAAAGAGGGCTTCTTTTGTTTGTGCTAAAAGTTGCGCTTTTTCTTCTTGGAAATCTGCAAACTCATAGCCTTTCAAAAAGTCTTTTTCCAACCATTCTATTGGACTACTAGTAGACTGCAAAAAAGAATAAATCTTATAAACCTGCTCGCGAAAACCAAGCAAATCTTTTCTCTGACCTGTAAAGTTTTTGACCATTTTTTTAAACAAAGCTGCCTGATCAGATTGATAGAAGTCTTCAAAAACTTGCTCAAAAACTTCGTTTTGTAGCAATAATTGTTCACTCGCACTTTGTAAAATGCGAAAATTTGGTGCTAACTCCAACAAATAACCATATTTATTCAGGACTTTTTGAGTGAAAGAGTCCATAGTTCCAATATCTGCATTGGGAATATCAGCTAATTGCTGCGCTAAGTGTTGTTTAAGTTCCTCATTAGTTGTTTCTTTCAAGGCCTTGGACAGCTCTTTCTCCAAGCGCTCTTTTAATTCACTAGCTGCTTTGACGGTGAAAGTTGAAATGAAGAGCTGCTCAATACGAACTCCCCGCAGAATTTGATCAATAATCCGCTGCACCATTACAAAAGTTTTTCCTGATCCTGCAGAAGCAGACACAAGAATGTTTTGACCAGAGGAGTAGATAGCTTCGATTTGCTCTGCTGTACGTTTTTGAGTTTTATTAGACTGTGCTTCTTGATCCTGCAAAGCACGAATCTCTGCTTGAGTCAAAAATGGAATTTGTCTCATTTTTCTAACTCCTCCTTCATCTTTTCTATCCACGCTTGACGTTTTTTTTCACCTGCTGAGTGCTTATCTAGCTTAACCAAATGTCGGGCTCTAGAAAGATGAAGATTGGCTTCAAAACCTGTAATGGACTTATATTGTTCCACAAAAGGTGCAATACTTTTGCCATTTTCTGTATAAGGATTAATCTTAAAATGCCCTGTCAATATCTGCTCGGCAGCACGACGGTACAAGAGTGCATTATAAGCTAACAAAGTTTCTAGCTCTTCTTGACTTAATAAATTGACTTTCTTTTTATTATACAAATCATTGAGTTGATAAGCTTGCTCCGATAGAAATAGCCCCTTGTATTCTAACGTTTTCATCACCTCTTTGACTGCATCACTCTGCGACTTGGTCTTCGCTAAAGGTACGAGTGGATTGGTCATCTGCAAATACATGGCGCCAAAAACCTGTGCTTCATCATTCGTCCACTTTTCTTGTTTCAATGCCATTATATACGTAGGTAATTGAGAATTCAAACCATTGAAAAATTTTTGAAAATCAAAATCTGTGTCACTTGATTTATAATCCACAATTCCCAGACTGTCATTACTTCTCAATCGGTCAATGCGGTCAACTTTTCCTCGAATTTGAAGATTGCGACCATCTGATAAGGTTAAAAATTCTGCACTCTCTTGCCCAAAAACAGCCTCTTCCTGAATAGTTTCTACTAAATCATTTCTTTCTAGAACACGCCCTGTCGCACGCGCTGCGTCAAGCAAAACTTCATGAGCAAACAATGCTTCGGCACTTTCGGTATAAAGAGCTTCAAACTCCGGTTCACAGCTTACTTCCTGAATGGCTTTTTCTAGACGGATGTCGAATTGCTCGTTCGATTGATCGTGCACGACTTTTTCAAACACACGGTGCAGAAAATTTCCATGACTGCGCGCATCTGGGTAAATTGTCATTTCTTCTTGCAGAGCCAAAATATACTTCAAAAAATAAGCATACTGATTACGATAAAATTCTGTCAAAGCTGAAGTCGACAATAGAAATGCTTGATGAGGCGGATAAAGGATTTGCAAAGTCTGCTCTGACAAGGTTTCTGTCTCAAGACTTGACGTGACATTCGGAATCGAAATGCCTTCACTTTCCAATTTTTTGCGCAAAACTCGTACAGCTACTGACCAAAAAGTCTGTTCTTTCTCAGTCAAAGAATGCTCTTTATCAATATCTCCTTGATTCAACTCAATAACCCTCGCCAATAAAGCACGATAAGTACCAATATCATCACTTGTTGCCTGCGGATGCTTCACCTCAATTGGCAAAGCAATTGGTTGCTCACGCAGTTCCAACAGATATGGAGAAATGTCATTCTCTATTTCATTGACAATCTGAGGAGTGGAAAGTACCAATCTATCCGTTGCAGCATTTAGAAGTGACAAGGCGACAAAACGATTTTTCTTGAGATTTTCCTGAGCAGCAATCAGCAATTCCGAATGCTCATCTGTCACTTCGTTTAGCAACAAACGGTCTTCATCTGACAAAAGAGTCTTATTTTGTGCAATTTTGGGAAAATAGTCTTGGGTCAAACCAATCGCGTAAACAAAAGGACTTGACAACGGCTCAATCAAGTCATAAGACTGAACGGTCACAACGTCTACTGTTGCTGGAATCGTTCGATAATTAGATAACAGCATTCCTGACTGCACCAGAGTCAGAAAATCATCTAGATTGACTTTGCTAGCTGAAAAGACATTGGCAAATTGTTCCAAAACATGGCAAAAAGCTTTCCAAACTTCTTCTTGCCGTTCTTGATCTTGCGGATTCGTAAAATCTACTAAACTAGCAAAATTCTGAAAAAAAGAAATTGTTGTTAAAAATTGATGAAATTTTTGAAGCAGGCCTGTCGCTGTTTGACTGCGAGATTTAAAAAATTCCAAGAGAGGAGTGACTATATTTTTTCTTAATTGATTGATATGAACTAGATTAAATTTTCGTTGTTGATTATGAGTAAATTCTTTAGAAAACTTACTCATTCCTCTCACGTCTGCAAAACGGATATATTGCTCAAACAAGTCTAGTTCTTCTTGCTTTAAATGACCATAAAGACCTGTTTTTAAGAGATTGAGCAAATCTTCCGTTCGAAAATTGTAGTGTTTTAGGCGCACTAAAGCTTCAATAAATTGCACCAAAGGGTGATGAGCCATAGCCTCACTTCGTCCCAGATAAAAAGGGATTTGATACTGATCAAAAATCGTCTTTAACTGTAAATGATACGCTTCCACATCTCCCAAAAGAACGCGAATATCCTTATAACGAACTTCATCATGAACTAACTGACGAATGCTTTTTGCCACATATTCTAATTCTTCTTTTTGATTGACTGTTGACCAAATCTGCACATGCGAGCGATCCTGCTCCGTTAGCTTTAGGTCAACATCTGAGAAATCATACCGACTTTCTAACAGTTTTGAAATCTTTCCAAAAGCATCATCTGGCTGGCTTGCTGGTATATATTCAGGTTTCACTTCAAATTTACCTGCCAACTGTCGCAAGAAATCAACACTCGCCTGATAAAGATTGCCCTCTCGAAAACTTGCACGATACGCTTTTTCACTTGCATAAGCACCGATGATAATTTCCACACCCTTATTATGCAAAAGCTCGATCAAATAAGCTTCCTCAGCCGAAAAGCGCGTAAACCCATCAATAACCAAGACTAAATCCTGCAGTTCCTCATCCACATCACCTGCTATAATATGATGGGTAAAGGCCATGATATTTGAATCAGAAGTAAATTCACTCTGATTAAGCTGATACATCACTACTTGAAAAATCTTGATTAAATCTGCTTTTTTCTCTGCTTCTTCCAAATAGTCTAGGTCTGTATAACTCATCTGAGCGACTTGCAGTTCATGATAGAGCTCAACCAATTGCTGAATAAATTGTGCATCCGTCCGAATGGCACCATATACCCTCAAATCATGCTCATTCATTTCTGAAAGCACTTTATAAAAGAGCATGCTAAGCCCAATATCATATATGTTTTCTCCCTTTTGCACATCATTGAGGACAAAATAACGTGCCATCTGCGCAAAACGTGTCACTGTAATAGCAAAGGAAGCATGGTTTTCTAAAAGAGCCAAAACAGCTCTCTCCTTTTCAAATGAAAGAGAATTAGGTGCAATATAAAACACGCGCTTACCTTCCTGTGCCAAGCGTTCTGCTTCTTTCACCAAAATCTTCGTTAAGGGATTGCGAATATCTGTATAAAGTAATTTCATGAGCATCCTGTTTCTATCATAATATAGTTTAATTATATCATTTTTAAAGTTTTTCAACAGCGATTGACTGCATGCCTCCTTTTCAAGAAAAATCCCCACAAGAATACTTGTGGAGAACTATTTTTAACGATAAGCTAAAGCTTTTTTGAAACTCTTCCAAATACCAATATCATCTGTTTGCAAAATCAAGCTGGAATAAATTCGACCAATATAAACCGTCATTCCAGTGGTAAATAAGAACGCAATCACAAAGGAAATCCACGCTTCCAAACTAGTTGCATAACCATTGATAGCACGGAAAGGCATAAAAAAGGTTGAAATAAATGGAATATACGAGCCAACTTTAAGTAAAATCGTATCACCTGCATTTCCAAGAGCTGTTACACCTAAGAATCCTAGTACAACTAGCATCACAACAGGCTGAACGGCTTTCCCAACATCTTCAATTCTCGTTACCATCGAGCCTAAAAAGGCAGATAGGACAACGAACAAAAAGACACTTAAAGTAATGAAAGCAATGGTATTAAAAGAAATGGCTTCACCTAGATGCTTCATCAAATTTGGATTAGCTTGCAAAAATTCTTTTACAAAAGAAACCTTGTCAGAAAATATTAGTAAGAGCACTGCTCCTATCACGTAAATTCCTACATGTGTCAAAATTACTGCAAAAATTCCAGCCATTCGACCATAAAAATATTCAGATGCCTTGATACTGGAGAAAATAACCTCCATAATCTTTGTTCCTTTTTCGCTTGCAATTTCCTGCGCAGTTGAGCTTGTATAAACAATGAGAATCATGTACAATATCAAACCAATTGCTGTTGCAACAACTGTTTGAATCGTTTTCTTAGCCTCTTTCTTTTCGTCAATTTTTTCCTTAAAATCAATCCCCCTTGAAAGCAGTTTAACTTGGTTTGCTGATAAATTAGCTTGGCTGATATTTGCAACCTGCTGTAACTGTAGTAATTTCTGTGAAATTGCTGCCTTTGTAGTGCCATTCATCCCTGTATCAGCGACATAGGTTGCTTTAATTTGACCGCTTGCTTCTGATAGCAGCAAATACCCCCCGACATCACCGTCTTTTATAGCTTTCTTGGCTGCTGCTTCATCTTTATAATCGAAGTCCAGATTCTTGATATCTTTTAAAACTTCCTTGATTTGTGCATTGTCTGTTACAACTGCAATACGGCTAGAATTGCTACTTGACATGGAAGAAAGATACCCAACTCCAAAACTAAGACCAATAAAGATGAAAGGAGAAAGAACCATGAAGACAAAACTCCATGACTTGACATGACGAAGATAAGTCTCTTTGATTACAATTAATGTCTGTTTCATACTTCCACCCCTGATTCTAATTTAAAGATTTCATCAATTGTTGGAGCTTGTTGGTCAAAAGTTGCAATATATTGTCCTTTAGTCAGCAAGTCAAACAAGTCCTTCCCAGCTGTTTCGTCATCTAATATCAATCGCCATGTTCCTTGATTGGTCAGACTGGCTCTGCTTACGTGAGGAAGCGCCTCTAATTCAGCTTGAGAAAGCGCACTAGATACAAAGAGTCTTGTTTTCCCATAGCGATTACGAACTTCTTGTACACTACCATCCAAAATGACTTTACCATCACGAAGCATGATGATCTTATCACATAATTCTTCCACATTTGTCATGACATGATCAGAAAAGATAATGGTCGCTCCGCGCTCTTTTTCTTCAATAATAACTTGCTTTAAAATCTCCGTATTAACTGGGTCAAGACCGCTGAAAGGCTCGTCTAAGATAATCAAATTTGGCTCATGTAAAAGTGTAATAATCAGCTGCACTTTCTGCTGATTTCCCTTTGACAGGCTCTTGATTTTATCAGTCAATTTTCCTTTAACTTGCAATCGTTCCATCCACTGAGGCAATTTTTCTCTCACAACTGCACTTGATACACCTTTTAAATTCGCCAAATAACGCACCTGCTCATAGACAGTCAACTTAGGCATCAAACTTCGTTCTTCTGGTAAATAGCCAATTTCCCGATAAGTGTCTTGAGAAATAGCTTTGCCCTCAAAAGAAATCCTACCGCTATATTCTAAAAAACGTAGAATGCTATGAAAAATCGTTGTTTTCCCAGCACCGTTTTTTCCAATCAGACCAAGGATTTGTCCTGATTCAGCCTTAAAATCAACACCAAACAGAACTTGTTTTTGCCCAAAACTTTTTTCTAAATTCTGAATTTCAAGCATCCTAAACCTCCTAAAATTTTAAGTTCACTATATTATATATATTGTCTATATTTAATAGTATAATATTTTGAAAGCGTATTTTCAAGTTTTTGTGTAAAATTCCTTATTTTTTACAACAAAAAAGAGAGTCATCAACAGTTACATTTATAGATCGTCTGTCTCTCACTCTCTTGCCTTTATTCTATTTACGCTTTACTAAGCCTTAAAAGCCTCTACCAATACTTGAAATTCTTCATTGGAAAGCGTAATCCCTTTTCCCATTTTTGTATGATCAGGACTCCAGCTACGGATATCATATTTGGCTGGTGCACCATTGAAACTCACTCGGTTCAGCTCTTTCGTCCAGCCTTTATCATTTTCTGATAACACCAGTAACTTTTCTTCTATCTCAAATTTAAACTCTGACATTTTTTCTCCTTTTTCTTCTTTCTTGATTTATTCGTAAAAAATTTACTTTTTTAGCAAGTTTATTATATAATATATTGTAACAAGTTATGGAGAATTTAGCTATGAAAAAATTTCTCGAAATGATTTTAGAACGCGCAAGTGAATTTATCAATTACAAAAAGAATACGCAAGAAATAGAGGAGGACAACGCCAATATTTTGCAGATGATTGAAACCGCTTTGCAAAAGAAATCAGGCGTACATGTTATTTTTTTAGATAAAAGTTTTACGGGTGATATTGTCAAATATGACAAAGAACGCCAGCAGCTCATTATAAAAAATTTCCAGAAAAGCATGTCTACCATTATTCGTATTTCAGATATTAAGCGGATTCGTCTGGTTCCTAATACTATCAGAGAAGCACAAAAAAGAAATTCCAACCTCAAATGAGATTGGAATTTTTTATTCAAACAAACCATAATAATCCGCTATGGTCATTTTGGCTTTTTCTTCCTGTTTGAGGTCTTGGATGATCTGTCCGTCTTTCATGACAATCAAGCGATTGCCATATTTGAGAGCATCTTCCATATGGTGGGTAATCATGAGAGCAGTCAGTTGATCACGATTTACAAATTCATCTGTCAGACTCATCAATGCCACACTGGTTTTGGGGTCAAGCGCTGCTGTATGTTCATCCAAAAGCAACAGCTCAGGGCGTTTGAGAGTCGCCATCAACAAACTCAAAGCCTGTCTCTGACCACCAGAAAGAAATTCAATTGGCGTATCCAAATACTTTTCTAAACCATTGCCGATTTTCTCTATTATTTCTTGAAATTCTTTTCGATAATGGCTCAGACGGCGTGGCACTAGAGGGCGTTTTTCACCACGAAATTTAGCAATCAATAGGTTTTCTGCCACCGTCATGCGCGGAGCTGTTCCCATCTTTGGGTCTTGAAAGACGCGTGACAGATACTTAGCACGTTTCTCTGGCAAATAACTCGTCACATTTTCACCTAGAATATAAATGCTGCCACTCGTCAATGGCAATGTTCCTGAGATGACGTTGAACAGAGTAGATTTTCCCGCCCCATTTCCACCTAAAATGGTAATGAAGTCATGCTTATGAATGGTCAAGGAAACATTGTCAAGAATCGTTTTTTCATCAAAGCCATTATTCACAACTTTCGTCGCATTTTTTAATTCTACAATTGCTGTCATTTGCTTAACTTGACTCCTTTAAAGAATTTATTTTTAAAAGTCGGAATCATGAGGCAAACCGCCAAGATAACCGCACTATACAGACGGAGATAACTGGTATTAAAACCAAGTGCAATCACACCCCAAATCAGAAATTGATAGAAAATAGCTCCGACAACAATCGTTAGTAAACGTTCTGCTAATGTCAGACTAGTAAAGAGCACCTCGCCGATGATGAGGCTAGCAAGTCCGACAACAATCACTCCAATACCGCGCGAGACATCCGCATAACCTTCCTGCTGAGCAATGAGGGCTCCAGCTAGAGCAATAACACCATTAGATAGCACCAACCCCATCAGCTCCATTCGCCCTGTGTGAATACCAAAACTCCTCGCCATATCAGGATTATCTCCTGTAGCAATATAAGCTTGACCCAATTTTGTATCTAAGAAAAAGAGCAATGCAGCTATTACCAAGCTAACAAAAAGTAGCCCTGTTAGAAGATTGTTGATTTCGCTAGAAAATGGCAGAAAGTCCTGAATTTGCTTGGTTTCTAGAAGACCAAGATTCGCTCGCCCCATTAACATGAGCATAATCGAATGGCAGGAAGTCATGACCAAAATTCCAGAAAGTAGAGTAGGTATTTTCCCCTTGATATAAAGAAGTCCTGTTGCCATTCCTGCCAAACACCCTGCCAGAATGGCAACAACAGTCGCCGGAAAGGGATTGATACCTTTACTAATCAGCGTAACTGCCACTGCTCCCCCAAAGGGAAAAGAGCCTTCGGCTGTCATATCAGGGAAGTTTAAAATGCGGAAGGTCATAAAAATTCCCAAACCTAGTATGGCCCAAACAAGGCCTTGTGAGACAATTGAAATAATCATAATGTTGTCCTAACTTTAAAAAATATCGTTTCTTATCAATCGGATTACTCAATGACTTGTCCTGCTTTTTTCAGAACATCATCTGGAATCGTTATTCCTAGCTGAGCAGCCACTTTTTTATTTATAACCGTTTTTCCAGTATTAAAGATTTCAACCGCTGTGTTTGCTGGTTTAGCCCCTTTCAAAATCTTCGCAGTCATTTTTCCAGTCGCTACTCCAAGTTCTTTTTGATCTACTACAACGGAACCTAAACCACCTTCTTTTACCATAGCCGTCGCGCTTGGATAGATAGGTTTTTTAACTGTTTGATTGCTGGAAACAACTGTTGAAAAAGCAGAAGCAATGGTGTTATCAATTGGAATCCAAATGGCGTCTACTTTCCCTGTCATCACATTCATAGTTGAAGCAATCTCATTTGTCGAAGGCACAGAATAAGGAAGCACCTTATAGCCTGCTTTTTCAGCCAAAGTTGTAAATTCTTCTACCTGCGTTTTGGAATTGTCCTCACTACTTGAGTAAAGAATACCAATTGTTTTCACATTCGGTGTTAACTGTTTAATCAGATTTAACTGTTGTTTAGCTGGATTATGATCAGAAACACCTGTGATATTACCGCCAGGCTGTTTCAAATCTTTGACCAAATTTGCCCCAGCTGGATCGGTCACTGCTCCCATGACAACTGGCTTATCTTTCGTTGCACTAGCTAGCCCCTGAGCGGCATGCGTTGCGATTCCAATCAGCACATCATTATTATTTGCGACCAGTTGCTTACTCATCGTTGCTACTTTACTTTGATCACCTTCTGCATTCATAAAATCAATCTTGATTTTCTTGCCTTTGTAGCCTTCTTGGGCCAAGCCTTCTTGAATACCCTTATAAATCAAATCCAGCGATGGATGACTAACATATTGTAGTACGCCGACTTTTACTGTTTTTGTTGTATTGTTGATTTTCGTTGTTTTCCCATCATTAATGCTAGAATAAATGATTCCTCCAACAACTAAGACTACTAAAAGTGCAATAATTGCCATTAGTCGTTTATTTTTCATATCTGTTCTCCATTTCGTATGTTTCAAATGTTTATTCAAGTAAAATCCAGAGTCGCCATCGCTTAAACATACTTCCCCTCCATTTACAATAAAAGAAAAACCCACACACAGTTCATCCTGTGTGAGGGCGTAAATCGCGGTGCCACCTCAATTATGGGAAAAATCATACACTTTTCCCACATCTCTATCTTGTCTAACAACAAGTTGCACTATAAGGTGTGCTTACCGAATTTTTATCGTTTCAAATTCAAGTTCTATCCATTAGCCCAATTTCATAAAACCCTGCTGCTTGTTTTCACCAACCACAAGCTCTCTGCCAACAAATATTTTATTACTTTTCTAATTTGATATTATTTTAGAGGTTTCTGAAATAAATGTCAAGTATTTTGTCAAACTTTTCTGATAATAATTTTTCAACCTTTTCTTACTATTTTTTGTTATAATTTTCTTTAGTACCATTCAAGGAGAAAAACCATGTCCTTTGACGGATTTTTTTTACATCACATGACAGATGAATTGCGGCAACAGTTACTGTACGGTCGTATTCAAAAAATCAATCAACCGTTTAATCAGGAATTAGTGCTACAAATTCGCAGTAATCGACAAAATCATAAATTGCTCTTGTCTGTTCACCCTGTTTTTAGTCGCATTCAACTAACCCGTACCGCCTTTGAAAATCCAGCAGTGCCCACCACATTTATCATGGTTATGCGAAAATATCTACAAGGTGCTACGATTGAAAACATTTCACAAATCGAGAATGATCGAATTTTAGAAATTTCTGTCTCCAATAAAAATGAAATTGGAGATAACGTGGCAGCAACTCTTATCATCGAAATCATGGGCAAGCACAGCAATATCATCCTAATGGATAAGGCAAGCGGCAATATTATTGAAGCTATTAAACATGTCGGCTTTTCTCAAAATAGTTACCGTACGATTCTGCCTGGTTCAAGCTATGTCACTCCACCTCAAACAGATAAGCGCAATCCATTTACCATTTCTGATGAAAAATTATTTGAAATTTTGCATACAGAGGATTTGTCGGCCCGTTCTTTACAAAACTTATTTCAAGGCTTGGGGCGCGATACAGCAGCCGAACTCAGCCAGCGCTTAACAAGTGATAAGTTAAAAATCTTCCGCGCCTTCTTCGCTAGCTCCACTCAGGCAACCCTGACTAGCAAGTCATTTACCCCCATTCTCTTTGCGGATAGTCAGAAAGAATTTCCTAGTTTATCACAATTGTTAGATGCTTTCTATCAAGACAAGGCAGAGCGCGATCGCGTTAATCAGCAAGCCAGTGAACTGATTCATCGAGTGGAAAATGAATTAGAAAAAAACCGTAAAAAATTAACGAAACAAAAGCAGGAATTAGTCGCGACTGAAAATGCTGAAGAATTTCGCCAAAAAGGAGAACTCCTCACTACTTTTTTGCACCAAGTTCCCAACAATCAAGACCAAGTAGAACTGGACAATTACTACACAAGCGAGAAAATTACTATTGTGCTGGATAAAGCTTTGACCCCTAACCAAAATGCTCAGCGCTATTTTAAGAAATATCAAAAACTGAAAGAAGCAGTCAAGCATTTAACGGGACTGATTGAAGAAACTAAAGAAACCATTCAATATTTGGAAAGTGTGGAAACCGCCCTGTCACAGGCTAACTTAACAGAAATTGCTGAAATTCGTGAAGAATTGATTCAGACCGGTTTTATTCGCCGGCGTCAGCGTGAAAAGATCCAAAAACGAAAAAAACCTGAGAAATATTTGTCTACTGATGGACAGACAATTATTCTGGTTGGACGAAACAATCTGCAAAATGATGAGCTGACCTTTAAAATGGCGAAAAAAGAGGAACTTTGGTTTCATGCCAAGGATATTCCCGGCAGTCACGTGGTCATCACAGGAAACCTGCAACCAAGCGATGAGGTCAAGACAGATGCTGCGGAATTGGCGGCATACTTTTCTAAGGCGAGATTGTCCAATCTTGTTCAGGTGGATATGATTGAAGTCAAAAAACTTAACAAGCCAACAGGTGGTAAACCTGGTTTTGTAACCTACACGGGGCAAAAGACCCTACGCGTTACTCCTAATGAAGCCAAAATTAAATCCATGAAGATGTAAGGTGTCTACTAACTGGCACCTTTTTCTGACTATTTTTTATATGTCCGACCCTCGGATGAAATGAATCTCTTTTCAGGCAAGCTGTCCGACCCTCGGATGAAATGAATCTCTTTTCAGGTAAGCTGTCCGACCCTCGGATGGAGTGAATTACTTTTCAGGCAAGTTATCCGACCCTCGGACGGAGTGAATTACTTTTCAGGTAAGTTGTCCGACCCTCGGATGGAATGAATTATTTTTCAGGCAAGCTATCCGACCCTCGGATGAAATGAATCTCTTTTCAGGTAAGCTGTCCGACCCTCGGACAGAGTAAATCAGTTCTCAAGCAGGTCGTCAATGTGGACGACAGCTTAAACCAGTTCTCGTTCACTTTGTCGACCGAGGCGACGAACTCGTTCTCATTATAAGGGACTGAAAAAACTTCTTAGAATAGTAAAAGGCTTAAAATCAGTGCTTTTAACAACACGATTTTAAGCCTTTTTGGCATCATTCTTTTGAATTTTGAATGGAATTTGAGCTTTTGTCTAACTTTGTCCACTATTTTTTATTCAGATTTCTCAATATCTTCTTTTAACTCCGACACATTCAATTTTGCAGAGAGAAAATCTTGATCTTGAACCGGAAAACGCTGCTCCAAAGCCGCAATTATTCCGATTTCAACCTCTCCATTTTTCATGACAAAATCCATGACATGTCCACCGAATTGGTGGTCATCAGATAGAAAATGAAGATGATAACCAGCTACGCTGACGCCGTGAAACAGCTCCGGCGTCCAAAAGCCAACAATCGTTCCTGAAATGTGTTCTGCATGATACTCCGGCTGATGAGCTGCGATTTCTGCAAACCTCTTTCCCGGAGAGGATTTTGGAGCTATTCGCACGTGCATGCTGCTAAATTCACCATGAATCTTAATTGAGCGAAAAAGATTTTCCCCGACATAGCTAGCTTCTATGCGCTTCTTCAACGCTTCATCAGTCAGCTCAACGTCCTGACGAAAACACGCTTCTGCTCTGTGAAAAGCCACTGCAGCATAAGGAACCATCCTATCTGTTGAAACTTCTATCACTTCAGGAGTTACTCCTATTCCCTTGGCCTGATAAGCCTTACCGTCAAGCACAATCAGCTCTCCGTCAATAGAGTCTAAAGTACCAATCCCTAAATCGCCATGTTGAAGCAATTCTTCAATCGTCATCGTCCCCTTGTAAAGCCCCGCCATCAAAGCTCCCAAAGTATTGTAGTGAAATAATGTTACAAGCTTTTCCATTTCTCCTCCTAGGCAATTTTTACTATCTTTCCTTGAAAAAAGCAGGTCTCACATCCAGCCTTTTACTGTCTAATACTGCACATCAACCGTACAAGAAAATGAGAAATTGAACTCTCTTGAAATAGTCTTGAACCCTTTCCCAGTTTCAATTTAATAAAACTCATCTGGTAAAATCGTTTCTCCTAGTGTACTGCTGTCCTTGTAATCCACTGGCACATCAATGATAACCGGTCCATTTTCCTTTAAGGCTTTTTGGAGCAACTGTGTTAATTCTGCTGGAGATGTTGCTCGGAATCCTTTCGCACCAAAACTCTCTGCATATTTAACAAAATCAACAGGCCCAAAGTCCACTCCAGATGAACGACCATATTTCATTTCTTCTTGAAATTCCACCATATTATAATGCCCGTCGTTCCAAATAAGATGAATAATTGGCAATTGCAGGCGAACCGCTGTCTCTAGCTCCTGAGCTGAAAAGAGGAAGCCGCCGTCGCCAGACACAGAAATGATCTTTGTGTTGGGACGAACCAAGGCTGCTGAGATTGCCCAGGGTAATGCCACTCCTAACGTTTGCATCCCATTTGAAAAAAGCAGATGCCTTGGTTCATAGCTCTTGAAATAACGTGCCATCCAAATATAATGCGTACCCACATCTACTGTAACTGTCATATCATCTGTCGTATTTTCCTGCAAGACTTCGACAATATCCAGCGGGTGTAGTCGTCCTGTTTCAGTTTGGCTGCGGTCAAATTTCACATCACCGTCCATTTTATCTCGCAAAACTTGCAGATATTCCCGCGACCCTTCTGGTAATTGATAACCGTTGATCGCTGGCAGCAATAAATCCAAAGTATTTGCAATATCTCCAATCAGCTCACGCTCCGGTTGGAAGTAAGTATCAATCTCTGCTGGCTCTACATCAATCACAATGACGCGGGCAGAAATTTCCGCATTCCAGTTGCGTGCTTCATACTCAATCGGATCATAGCCGATAGCGATGACTAGATCAGATTTTTTCAAGAGCATATCACCTGGTTGATTACGAAACAGTCCGACACGTCCAAAGAACGTAGCTTCTTCCAATTCACGAGACACAATCCCAGCCCCTTGGAATGTTTCCACAACAGGCAACTGTACTTGCTCCAATAACTGACGAATAGAAGCCGTCACTTTGGCACTTGAAGCACCATTCCCCAAGAGAAGAACGGGCAACACAGCATTTTTAATCGCTTGCGCTAGGTAGTTGATGTCAGCCACTGAGCTAGAACCCAGTTGCGGATCCGTCAACGGTTTAATAGCCTTCACATGAACCTGACTATCCACCACATCCTGTGGAATGGAGATAAAACTTGCCCCTGGCATTCCTGATTTGGCATGACGATAAGCATTGGCAATAATTTCTGAAAGAGTATTGCCATCTTGCACTTCGACAGAATACTTG
Organism: Streptococcus sp. HMSC034B05; assembly: GCF_001809055.1. Classification (NCBI taxonomy): domain Bacteria; kingdom Bacillati; phylum Bacillota; class Bacilli; order Lactobacillales; family Streptococcaceae; genus Streptococcus; species Streptococcus sp. HMSC034B05. Next base: position 220,208 of record NZ_KV795621.1, read on the forward strand.
GTAATCGGCTTAAACAGTGCAGCATTATCCATGGACTGATGAGCACGTTTGAGAAGATCAGCTCGTTTGACCTGACCGGCTAAAGCTAGTACAGGATCCCCTTCTGCGGTCGCAGTAACCAAGCCCGTTGCCAAGTTTGAAGCGCCTGGTCCACTGGTTGCAATCACGACACCTGGCTCTCCTGTAATCCGCCCAATTCCTTGTGCCATAAAAGCAGCATTTTGTTCATGACGAGCCACGATCAGTTGTGGGCCTTTGTCCTCTAAGGTATCAAACACACGGTCAATCTTTGCACCCGGAATCCCAAACACATAATCCACTTTATGATTAATTAAACTATCTACAATTAGATCAGCACCAAATTTTTCAGTCATTTTCTTCGTCCTTCCTGAATATCACGCTCATCATTATATCATAATTCCCATGCGTCTTATAGGATTGTGCTTGTTACTCTTTTTACAAACTATCGTACAATTCCTGCATGATACCGTCATCCGGAACGAGGCGAAGATAATGCTCTGCTTGGTGTTTTGCTTTTTCAAATTCACCCATTTCACGAAGTAGATAAATATATTGCTCTAAAAATTCTGGATTTTCCTGTAAATCTGAGAGCAACAGACTGTAGCGCTCCAAAGCTGCTGTTGTATGTTCCAAAGCTTGATAGGCACGTGCAATATTCCACTTCGTCAGAACATTATCTACATCTCGCTCTTCAAATGCCAAAACTTCATCAAAACGCTCTTGCTGCACATAAAGATTCGTCAAACGCAGTACGATTTCTTCCTCATCTTCAGCATTCTCTTGCGCTTGCAGCAGGTATTCTTCTGCCTTTTGCTCATCGTGTAGCTCATAAGAAAGTTGTGAAGCCAGTAGCAAAAGACGAGTGTCAAACGGATTTTTCGATAAGCCCTGCTGCGTGAGGCGTAATGCTTCTTCTGTCTGATGTTCTGCATGAAGCGACAAAGCATAACCGTACTCATAGCCCTCAAAGTCTTGCGAAATCGTATCAATTTGCTTAAAGTACAGATTGGCTTTTTGATATTCTTTCTGATCATATAAAATAGTTGCTAGTTCAAAGGCTACCGTATCATCATATTCAATCTCTAAGGCTTTTTGAAGAAATTCAACCGCTGCTTCAAATTTACCAAGATTTGCATAGGAAATGCCAATTCGCTGATAAGTAGAAATACCTGTCTGCTCATAAATGATGCGATTGTCTAAACTAGCATACTCTTTAATGGCTTGCTTAAAATTTCCCAATTCAAAATCTATTTCAGCCAAACCAAAAGTTACTAACGGCTCGTCAGTCAATTGTTTTGCTTCGGCTAGTTTTTCTCTTGCAACGTCCGGCAACCCTTCCATTTGGTACAAATCAGCTTTGACCAATAGAGCTGTCACGTACCAATCACTATCAAAATTAATTTCTTCCAGATAAGCAAAGGCCTCTTCCACTTTCCCATCTTCACTAGCAATCTGTGCTAAACTAATATAGGATTCTGGATAGTGGGGAGCTAAGTTTTCATAAATTCGCTTAGCTTGAGGGAAAAAGCCGATACTTTCTAAGTAATCGGCCAATTCAAGTAATTCTTCTTCTGTATCATTTGTTAGGGCTCTCTCAAAATATTTATTAGCATGCGCCAAATCCTGCTTTTGTAGAAAAGCGACCATTTTTTCACTGTTGTTCAATTCTCTCTCCTGTTTCATCTACTAATTCTTCTTCGTACAAACCGCTAACTTTTTTATACCATTTAAAAATAGCAGTAATCACAACTTTTGCAGAAGCATAGATTGGAATTCCCAGTAAAACACCCCAAATACCAAACATAGAACCAGCTGTCAAAAGGACAAAAAGGACATTAATCGGATGGATATTCAATTGGCTACCGAGAATCAATGGTGATACAAACCGCCCTTCAATCGTTTGCTCTACAATAAAGACAACAATAACTTTCAATAACATAAGCGGTCCAGCAATCAAACCTAAGACAAGAGCCGGTAACATCGCGAGAAAACTTCCTAAGTAGGGAACCAAATTTAAAATCCCTGCAGTTACTCCAAGCGTAACTGCATAACGAAGTCCTATTATCTTAAAGAAAATGATAAACATAATCGCTACAATGATAGCAACAGTCACCTGACCACGAACATAATTAGCAAGCTGTGTATTGACGTCTGTCAAAATTTGACCAACAGGGTCACGAAACTTTGTTGGTATGAATTTTGTCAAATAAGATTTCAAATTTTTCCCATCTCGCAAAAGGTAAAAAAGGATAAAAGGCATGATGATAATAGCTACAATCACTTGCGAAGCCGTACTAATCAATGTGCTCACCCAATTTACTGCTTTCGATGAAAAATTACTTGCCCAAGTCGTCACTTGATCTGAAAAATTGTTGGCAATTTCTTCCAATTGAGGCTTGACATCATCAGAAATACGATTTTCCAAAAAATCTTGAATGATTTTATTCGACTTTTGCAAATTAGCTGGTAAATTCCTTACAAAGCTCACAATCTGATGTTGCAAACTTGGAATTGCCACAGCCAATCCCCAAATCAAAAGCAAAGCAATCAAAATAAAAACAATCGTAATCGCAACCAAGCGATTTATTTTATGCTTCTCCATAAAATCCACGATCGGGTTCAATAGATAATACAAAAGCCCCGCTAAAATAACCGGCAGCATAATAACCCCGATAAATTCTAGAACAGGAATAAAAATGAAACTAATTTTGCTTAATACAAAAATATTCAATCCCAGCAATAATGTCACCAAAAAAACAGTGATTGCTTTATTATCTAAAAACCATCGAAAAAACCACGATAGAGTGAAATCCTTCTTTTTATGTTCCATACAGACATCCTTTTCTTTATTTATCTCATTGTAGCATTTTTCACTAAAAAATTCTTGAAGAAAAAGTAGCCATTTGTAAATTTCTTCCTTGCGTCCAAGTCAAATATAAAAAAGTGAGATTGGGACAAAAATTCCCAACCTCAAAGTATACTATATAATAAACCAACACCGCAATAACTGATTCCTCAAAGCACTACTTTGAGGAAACGGATAGAACTTGCGAAGCAAGTTTCAAGGCGGTTCGCTTTTCAAGCTTGGAAGAAAATTTTTGACAAAAACTTCGTTTTCTTCATTCACCACCTCAACAGTCTAGAAAACTATTAAACAACTTTACGAGGGGAGACTACGAACTAAATTTTTGTTTCATTTAGTTCTATCCCATTCCCACTTTTAGTCTTCTTTATCTGAGAAAAAAATTATAAAACGCATTCGTTTGCCATCAACCGCCTCGAAGCGATAACGCAAGTTGTGTTTCTCCAAAATTTGTTGAACAATAAAGAGTCCCAAACCTGTTCCACCGTCTTTACGATTGCGACTGTAATCTGGACGATAAAATGGTTGAAAGATTTGCTGGATTTGCTGTTCATCCAACACATGTTCCGCATCATTTTCAATCATTAACTGACCATTTTGAATCGTTAAAAAAATTTCTCCGCCAGCTAATGCATAATGAAAAGCATTGTCCAATAAATTTTTAATCGCCTTTAATAAATACATTTTGTTACCATGCACATGAAGTTCTTCTAAATGAACGATAAACTTGTAACCTTTCATATCAGCCAGCATTTTATAAGTATTTAAATTTTCCTCTAAAAGCTGCTTAAGTGAAAACTCCTCTTCTTCCGCTTCTATACGCATTTCAATCTTAGAAATCGCCAAAATGGATTGCACAAGTTTAGATTGCTCTTCTAAAATTTCACGGCATTTATGTAAATATTTATCTTTATCCTTGAAGTCACCAACTCCATAGATCATACCATCTACAATTCCCATCATGCTAGTGATTGGTGTCTTCAACTCATGAGAGGTCATACGAAGGAACTCTGCTTTCTCCCGCTCGCTTTCAGCCACTTTTTCATTTTCCAATCGCAAAGCTTCAATACTCATCAACAGATTTTGATAAAGAGTGTTAATATCTTGAGCAAGATTAGAAATTTCATCATGACCTTTGACTGGACAAATTACATCTGGAGAAAGAGTTGCCATCTTACGCGTACTTTCTGAAATTTCTTTAATGCGTTTGGTTGCAAATCGACTGTAAAGAAAAGCTGCCACACCACCTAGTGCTAAAGAAAAGAATAAGATATAAGGATAGAGGCTTAACAGCACATAATTAGCATCCGATATTGGTTGGAGGGAATATTCTCCACGCAAAGTCAATGTGGTACCTTCTGCCGTTTTTATCTTCTTACTCATACTTTTGGTTTGATTATTCAAGCTCATGTCAGAGGGTAAAATTGTTAATTGAAATTCCCCCTTTTCATTCGCTAAATCAATACGAGGATAAATAAGTTTTCCTTTTGCATCTAATATGCTAAACCAGACGCGTGTATTCTTTCGATTGTAGTCACTTAAAAGCTTTCCCATGTCATCTGACGGTTTTCCTTGAACCTGCTGGGCAATTTGGGAAAACTCACTTTTAGCCTCTCGATGTTTGACTTGATCATAATAAACAGGCATCACAAAATAAAGTGTTGCCAGAACCGTTGTCACGACAATAAAAATAATCGTTCCTGTCAAAAGGAAATGCTTTTTAGCAATTCTCACTCTTCTTCGCCCCCAAGTTGATAACCCATACCGGTAATAGTTTTAAGAGGAATTCCGGGAATTTTTTTCCGAATATTTTTCACATGGTTGTCCAAAACCCGACTATCTAGTTCGCTATAACCCCAGATTGTATTCATCAATTGATCTCGTGTCACTAAATGATTTTTTCTTTTAGCCAGAGCTTGGATGATTTCATATTCTTTTTTGGTTGGAGACATTTTTTCTTCTTGCCAATAAACTGTACAATCATCGATTGAAACACGCAAGTCCCCAACAAGAATTTCAGATTCTGTTACTGTACTACGGAAAATATTTTCAATCCGTTTCATTAAAATAAGTGGTGAAAATGGCTTAGTAACATAGTCGCTAATCAAATGGTTAAAGCTAACTAGTTGAGTATATTCATCATCTAGTGCAGTTAACATCATAACTGGAACCTGCGAAGTTTTGCGGACTTCCTTTAGTACATCCAAACCACTCATGGAAGGTAACATGACATCCAAAACGATTAAGTCAAATGATTTTTCTTCAAATATACGCAAAGCTTCTGCACCGTCAAAAACGGGAGTCACTTCATAATGGTTTTCTTTTAAAAACTCACAAATCACTTGATTGATGGTAGTGTCATCTTCTACTACTAAAATCTTATGCATTTTTTACTCCTTAAATTATAAATATAAAATGACGAATAATCCATATAAAGATTACTTTTATTATACAACAAAATAGAGAACTTACAAAGATTGAACATTGTGATATAGTATAAAATTTTCTTCAAAAAATCAAAGCATTTTCAGAAATCAGCGACAAATTCCTTAGTCTTTTTTGATAATTAAAAACCTTTATAAAATACTTATTACAGCAAACTTCGTTATCCTTTGGAAAAATCCTATTTCGCTTCTATAAATCTATTTTATTGTAACAAAGCTATCTGTTCCCTTTCTACCTCAAATCTATTTTTTATCTATTTTTTAAGCATAAGGATGAAAGGCGCTTTCATTTATGAAAACTATTTCATCTATTTTTATGTTATAATAAAAGTATCAAATTTTTTCGAGGTGAATGATGACTCAAACAGTCTATTTTGGAACTTATACACGTCGTAGCTCTGAAGGAATTTACAAGGCTGATCTTGATACTAGTACAGGTGACCTAACAAATTTAACACTTGTTGCCAAAGAACCGAATCCTACGTATTTAGCTTTTGACAAGCAGCATCACCTGTACTCTGTCGGAGCTGAATATGGGGAAGGAGGTATTGCAGCTTACAATAAAACATTCCAATTACTCAACCATGTTGTAGCTGAGGGAGCTCCTCTCTGCTATGTGAGTGTCGATGAAACAAGAAGTCTTGTCTACGGAGCAAACTATCATAAGGGGCAAGTCTTAGTTTATAGACGACAAGAAAATGGCAGCTTAAAATTAGTTGACTCTGATGTTCACATTGGGTATGGTCCGCATGAAAACCAAGCTGCAGCTCATGTGCATTTTGCAGATTTGACACCAGATAACTATCTGGTTACGTGTGATTTGGGGACTGATGAAGTTATTACATATGATATTAGTGATTATGGTCGGTTGATCCGATTAGATACCTATCATGCAACACCTGGTGCTGGTCCACGTCATATCGTGTTTCATCCTCATTACAAAATCGCTTATCTTATTTGTGAATTAAATTCTACTATTGAAGTTTTAATTTATGATGGCGACGGTCAATTTGAACGCCTACAAACTATTTCAACTTTACCAGAAGACTTTTCAGAATTTAATGGAACAGCTGCTATTCGTTTATCTACAGATGGTCGGTTCCTTTACGGTTCTAATCGTGGGCATAATTCAATTGCTGTTTACAAAGTGGTAGGAGACGGAACTCTTGAACTTGTAGAAATTGTTCCAACTAACGGAAAAAATCCACGAGATTTTAATATTACACCAGATCAACAGTATATTATTGCAGTTCATCAGGACTCAGACAATGCCACTGTCCTCAAACGCGACCCAGAAACAGGAAAACTAACAGAAATCTCACATGATTTCTTTGTCCCAGAAGGTGTTTGTGTTGCTTTTACTCATTAAAAAATAAGGGAATTACATACCTGTTTACACAATTGCACAGTATAAATTGTCAAATTTACAAAAATCATGTTTTAAAAAACTACATATTGTGATTGGTGTAGACTGCTTAATTTAAAAACACCTATACATTTACTCATTGAGGATCCACGTAATTTTCTTATAAAAAGGAATGGAAAACAATCGTGTTTTCATATAATACAAATAAAGAGAAGGAAATAAACCTTCTCTTTATTTGTATAACTTTTCAATTTAAAATCGGATATTTTCTCGTGTTTTTTCATACGATGTAACAAAACGATTGGTTACACCGGGCTCTACTACATCCAATGCTTGTGAGATTTCTTCAAATGAAGCTTGATAATCAAAATCATTCTCAAAAATTTCTAATGCACGATCGAAAGCAGCTTGTACACCTTCATCAAATGAACGATAGCGATTCGAATACTGTAATAATTGTTCTGTTAACGTTGCATTTTCAACAATTCGATAGGTTTCATTTTCAAGTTCATTCATATCATTTGTTAAAATTTCCAGCATACGATTTACTGATTCTATATTGACACGATATTGTTCCAATTCTGCCACTAAGCTTTCCGTGTTATCACTTGCAGTAAAGAAAATGGTCAAGAAACTTCGTGGAATACCTGGCAGATTGCGTTTTTCCATATAACGTTTAATTGTATGCAGTTTGTTGATATAAATATTGACTTTTTGTCGAGCATTGTCATCATCTTTTTCAATTTTAGCCAATTTTTCACTCAGTATTAACTGCTCATCTTCAATTTCTTTCACGCGTTTTTGAATTGTTTCAAGATTTTCTTGAAGAACAGAATAAGCTTGTTTTCTTTCTGAAGAATCTTCAATAGCTTCTAAAACAACATCATCTAAACTCGAAAGTTCACTTTGAAGGCGACGAACATGATTCGTATCACTTTCTGTCAATAGATATAATTTTGAAAGGCGGGCAATCTCTGTCAACAGATTTTGATTGTTTTCTTTTGTATGACCCAAATAACCTGGTAAACTATTGACTAACTTGACAACTACTTTATGTGACTTGATTTCTCGGTTGAACATGTCATACAAAGCATCCACTTCTTCTTGAATTTGCGTATTTTCATACTGCGCATTATCCAATTCCAAACTGGCAATGTTTTCGCTATTCCGGTTCAAACTAGTGTGTAACTGTTGGAAACGAGATTCAATATCCGTTTCAATAAAGTGATATCCTGACTCCAACAGTTTGCGATAACCAGATTCCAAATCTTCTAACTGCTCTGGCAATTTTTCCACTAATTCTGATACAAGAGTTGGAATTTTTTCAACGATATGCGTCAAAGCAAGGATGTGATCTTCTGTTTTATCCAAAATTTCTGCTGCTTCAACAGGGTCTCCTGATGAATTTAAGGTTACAAATTGAGAGAATTCAGATTGAATTTTTTCTAATTGCTTTTCAATCTCAGGAAGTGCTGAACCATAACTTTCTGTATCATTCGCAACAGATACCTGTAACTTTTCATACAAATCCAAGGCATGCAGGACACGACCACTGTTTTTTGACTCTTGCTTTTCTAGCTCAGCAAGTGCGTTACGAATAGCAGTGATATCCTCTTCAATTAGGTCAATCTGACTTTCGATTTTATCAATACCGTGTTTTGCCTTTAAAAATCGAAACGAATTATTGTAACCTTCTGTCTCAAAAAGATTGTTTTCAATATCGGCAAAAGAATTCAAAGAAAGATCAACCCATTTTTGATTCCATTCACGAAAGGCCACTTGACTTTGTCCGATTAAGTGCATATTTTTAACTGCTTCTACTTCATCGTTTACAGGAAGATTATAAAGTTCTTCTTTGTGCTCTTCTAACTTAGCAAGTAAAGCATCATTTCTTTTTCTCAATAAGACAGCAGCTATATAAGCAACAATTAAGAGAACTGCTATCACTATAATTAGTACGATTAGTCCGTTAGACATGTAAAACTCCTTCAAAATATTACTTGAAAATAATCATGATTATTATATCATAATTTTACTGGTAAATGTGAATTTTTTCAGATTTTTTTAAACGTCCAATGTACTATAAACGGCATTTTCTTCGATAAATTCACGGCGAGGTTCCACACGATCACCCATCAGCATATCAAAAATCTTATCTGCTTCTGCTGCATCATCTACTGAAACACGCGCCATTAAGCGATGTTCTGGGTTCATTGTTGTTTCCCAAAGTTGGTGATCATCCATTTCACCTAACCCTTTATAACGCTGGATGCTTGGTTTGGAGCGACCTTCAGAATAACGTTCCAAAGCTAACTGCAGCTCTTCTTCTTGATTGGCTCCAGGTTGGATATATTCTTTCACTTCACTGCCAACTTTCACTCCATAAATAGGTGGTTGTGCAATATAAACATATCCTGCTTCCAAAACAGGTTTCATATAACGATAAATCAATGTCAACAGAAGAGTTCGGATATGGGCACCATCAACATCAGCATCGGTCATAATGACTAACTTTTGATAACGAGCCTTATTCACATCAAAGTCTGCGCCAAAGCCTGTTCCCATTGCGGTAAAAAGGCTACGAATTTCTTCATTTGCCAAGATTTTATCCATACTGGCTTTTTCAACATTTAAAATCTTACCACGAATTGGTAAAATAGCTTGAAATTCCCGATTCCTACCAGACTTGGCTGAACCACCTGCTGAGTCTCCTTCCACGATAAACAATTCTGTTTCGTGCGGATCGTTGGAAGAGCAATCTGCTAATTTACCAGGTAAGTTGGAGATTTCTAGTCCTGATTTCTTGCGGGTCACTTCACGTGCCCGCTTAGCTGCAATCCTAGCTTTAGATGCCAAAATTCCCTTCTCAATAATTTTCTTAGCAACTGCAGGATTTTCCAAAAGAAAATCTGAAAAGGCTTCACTAAAGAGACGATTGGTAATTTTAACAACTTCACTATTGCCCAACTTTGTCTTTGTTTGTCCTTCAAACTGAGGATTAGGATGTTTGACAGAGATGACAGCTGTCAAACCTTCACGAACATCTTCACCAGTTAGATTATCTTCATTTTCTTTTAAAAGTTTATTTTTCTTCGCATAGTCATTGATGACACGCGTGAGTGCTGTACGGAATCCTTGTTCATGAGTTCCACCTTCGTGAGTGTGGATATTGTTTGCAAAACTCATGACTGTTTCGTGATAACCTGTTGTGTATTGTATAGCTACTTCAACAGTAATATCATCCATTTCTCCGTCTGTATATATAGGATTCTCAAAGATAACGTCTTTGTTTTCATTGATGTATTGGACATAGCTAGCAATTCCACCTTCATAATGGTAATCTTTTGTTTGTTCCAATCCTTCGCGTTTATCTGTGATAGAAATCCGCAATCCGCGATTCAAGAACGCTAGTTCCTGTACCCGTTTATTCAATTTTTCAAAATCAAATTCAACAGTTTCTGTGAATATTTCTGGGTCTGGAGTAAAGTGAACAGTTGTCCCTGTTCGATCTGTTTCTCCAATAATTTTCAAATCCGCTACGACCTGACCGCGACGATATTCTTGAAAATGAATCTGTCCATTTTTGTAAACCCGAACATCTAACTGAGCTGAGAGGGCATTGACAACGGAAGAACCCACCCCATGAAGGCCACCGGAAACCTTATAACCGCCACCGCCGAATTTTCCTCCAGCGTGGAGAATCGTAAAGACTGTTTCTACCGCAGGACGACCTGTTTTCTCTTGAATATCTACAGGAATCCCACGACCGTCGTCAACAACTGTAATCGAATTATCTTTTTCTATAAATACTTGAATATGAGTTGCAAAACCTGCTAGTGCCTCATCAATTGAGTTATCCACAATTTCCCAAACAAGGTGGTGAAGTCCTTCCTTTGAAGTTGAGCCAATGTACATTCCTGGGCGCATACGAACAGCTTCTAACCCTTCGAGAACCTGAATTTGACTAGCATCATAATCCTGTGCTTGCATTTCTTTAGTTTCTTCTGACATACGATTCCTTTTCTATATTTTTATAAATTGCTCGAGATTTTCCATATTATCAAAGAGATAAGTCGCAAAACCAGCTGCTTGACCAGCTTCTATATCAATCGGACGATCTCCAATGACTAAACCATTCTCAATCTGATACTTGTCTTTTAAGTAAAGCATCGACTCAGGATTTGGCTTCCTTTTAAAGCCTCTACTAGAAGTCACAACTTCCGTAAAATATGCCAAAATCCCTGTTTTTTCAAGAATCTCTAAAACTTGGTCATTCCGATGAGAAATCAGAAAATTACGCCCTCCTTGCGCAAGAATTTTCTTAAGCAACTCCGAAGCCCCTTCAAATAAAACAGGATGAGCTAATTCTATCGCTTCGTTCGCTTTATAAGTTTGTAAGAATGGAGGAATGTCAGGCACAAACTGAGCAACTGCATAGGGAGTGGAAATCTTCAATGCCTTGTAAACCTCATCATGGTTAGCTTGAATACCAAAACTAGCTAATGTTTCTACAAAAGCAGCCGTTGAAGTCTCGTAATTATCGAGGAGAGTCCCCCCTAAATCCCAAATATAATCTTGATAATCCATACCTCTTATTATAACATATTTTTCTAAAAAATGGCGGTAAAAAGGGATAGGAGAGCTTATTTTAGATATGAATTCCCATAAAAAAACTTACTTGGTTAATTCCAAATAAGTTTCAGTATCCCAGAAAATCAATCACCATAAACATCATTGTAAAGCATTGCCGTTGCAAGCCACTCACTATCTCCGCCCAATTGATGAACTAATTCATAAGCAAAAGCTAGAGCAGTTGCGGGTCCTCGGCTAGTAATCACTTTCCCGTCAACAACAACGGTTTGCTTGATATAAGTACCAGAATCAATATCTGATTCGATACCGTCGTAACAGGTAAACTGTTTGTCCTTTAAGATTCCTGCACGATTGAGTGCAATCGGTGCTGCGCAAATGGCTGCTATCCACTTACCTTCTTCTTGCATCTTCTGTAGAGCTGACATCAAACGATCATCATCTCGCAAATTTGTCGCCCCAGGCATTCCTCCCGGCAGCACTACTAGGCCATAATCCTCTAACTTTCCAGCCCAAACTTTATCTGCTTGAACTGAAATACCATGAGAACCCGTTATAACCCTTTCAAAGCCAACCATTTCGCAAGTAATATCAGCACGACGCAGAACATCCACAACCGTCAACGCTTCAATCTCTTCAAATCCATTGGCCAACATAACAGCTACTTTCGTCATACTTCCTCTCCTTTATTTTAATTGTTTTAATACTACTTTTTTATGCCTTGTAGGATAATGGGAGCGTTTCTCATCTGAGAGATTATTTTGATAACTTATCGAAAGCAAGAGTCCGACACCAATTAAATTACTAATAATCGAAGAACCACCTTGAGAAATGAATGGAAGCGGGATTCCTGTTAAAGGTAAAATTCCTGTTACAGCTCCGATATTTTCAAAAATATGAAAGAGTAACATCATGATAAAACCAGTAGAAATATAGGTGTAAAATTGATTATTTGATTTCAGCGTAATTTTTAACATACGATAAATCAATAGCAAATACAAGGCAATCACAATCGTTGCACCGACAAAACCAAAATCTTCTGCAATGACAGTAAAAATCATATCACTTTCACGTACAGGCACCAATAGATTGGATACATTAAACCCTTGTCCCCAGAGACCACCACTACCAATTGCTATTTGACCTTGTGCCTGTTGATACGTAGTTGTTTGCGCATAATCAAATGGATTCAACCAAGCCAAAATTCGATTAATCTGATAAGTTGGGATCCCAATTTGATGCAAAAAGGCTCGCCCGTCTTTTGAAATGAAAATAAGTAAAAAGCCACCACCTACAATCAGAGCTGTCAAAACAACTGGTACGATTATTTTCCAAGACACACCGGACAGGAGAACAATTCCTGAAAAGATGGCAATAAAAACTAAAGATGTCCCTAGGTCACTCTGCAATGCCAACAAAATCAGGACAGGCAAGGTATAAAGTGCTAATTCAAAAATCAGAAAAAAGTCTAATTGAATTGATCGCTCTCTATCTTTATGGCGCTGTAAAAAATTGACAACAACTCGCGATAACATCAAAATATAGGAAATCTTCATAAATTCAGACGGTTGGAACAAGGTGACACGCCCTATAGTTACCCAGTTTTTTGCTCCTGTCGAAGCAACTAATTCTGAACTATAAAAAATAAGCGGAAGCACCATCAGGGATAAGCCAAATACATATAAGTATGGCGTTATTTGCCAAAGAAATTTTGTATTAAATAGCATAATAATCAAACTGATAACTGTCCCCAGAGCAATCCAAGCAATCTGTTGCCCTACAATCGGCCAAACATTTTTAGGATAATCATGACTAACTGCAATATAAATGGCAACAATACCAATAAAAAGCAAACAAAATACTGGTAATATTAAACTATAATCCACTCGTGAATCAATCGAGCGTTTTTGATAAGGCATATCTCCTCCAACATACGTAATAAACATCAAAAACTTTTACGAGAAAAAGTATTGAATAATTAAGCTAGATGCAGCAACTGCAAACCAAGCAAAGGCACCTGTTACCAACGGTGCTACACCTGCTTTTCTAAATTGTCCAAAGGATACTCTCGCCCCAATCCCAGCAAGAGCCATTGCCATGAGCCATTGTGACAAGAATTTTGTTACTGGTACAAAGGAACTTGGAAAGATGCCTATACTAGTAACAATAGACGCTACGACAAACCACAGAATAAACCAAGGAAAAATATTCTTTAAATCAACTTTTTGATGACTGTTTTGTGAGCGTATATATCGGACTCCTGCAAAGATGAGACAGGCTGGTACAATCATCAAAGCACGACTTAGTTTGACAATCGTTGCCAAATCTCCCGCCGACTGACTGTAAGTGTATCCTGCTGCTACAACAGATGATGTATCATTGATAGCGGTTCCTGCCCAAGTTCCAAAAGTTGCATTATTCATATGCATCAAATGCCCTAAAAATGGGAAAATAAAAACTGCTAAAATGTTAAAGAAAAAAATTGTTGAAATAGATAAAGCGATGTCTTCATCTTTTGCTTCTAAAATCGGTGAAGCTGCTGCAATGGCAGAACCACCACAAATAGCAGTCCCGAACCCAATCAAAGTGGTTAAAACTTTACCCATCCCCAACAAACGACCTACCACATAAGCTGAAAGAAAGGCGATGAGAATCGTTAAAATACTAATCTTTAATGAGGAAATACCCGTAGCAGAGACACGACCAATGGACATGCTGAACCCCAGCAAAATAATGGAATATTGCAGTAATTTCTTACCTGAATAAGCTAGACCAGCATGATAAGTCTTTTTTATATGAAAAAGATTATTGGCTAAAATTCCCAAAAGAATGGCAAAAACGCTGGAGCCAATCAAGGGAAAGAAATTTCCCAAGACGGTTGCTACTGCCGCTAATACAAAAGCAAAACCAATCCCTGGAAGATATTTTTGATACATATTGAACCTTCTTTCTTTGTGTTTCTATTATAACAAAATTTAAAACTAGCAGCAGAGAAAATCAGTATTTTTAACAAAAAAACTCAGTTTACTTTGAACTGAGTCATTCATAAATTGAAGTTACATCGTTTTCTTCTTCAAAAATTGCTCCATCTCTTTTGGAATTTGTTTCATACTTGTGATGGATAGTGGAGCAACTTTTTCCAGAGCTGTTTGAATTTGGCGTCCATATCGTTTGGTTAAAATGCGATTGTCTAAAATAACGACTGCTGATTGCTGCTCTTGGTGTCGAATTGTACGTCCTAAAGCCTGTTTTATCCGTAAAATCGCAACAGGTAAGCTATAATCATAAAAAGGATTCTTACCTTCTTGCCGCAATTTGCGATTGAGCTTCTGCGTAAAGAAATCACTCGGATTGTCAAAAGGGATTCGCGTAATAACTTCAATCATTTGTTTCTGACTAGAAAAATCTGTCCCTTCCCAAAAGCTACCCGCTCCTAGTAAAATACTACTTTCCCCTCTATCAAAACGTCGTTTAATATTAGCTGCTTCACCATTCTTATACTGGGCTAAATGAGGAAGACGCAAGCGGTCTGAAACAGCCAGTAGTAACGATTTTGATGTAAACAAAACGAGGAGAGGAACCCCTTGAGTAGCTAACTTATGTACCCATTTAACAATCAAATCTGCATAAATATCTATATCCAACTCTACAACATTTGGAAAATTCTTATCCAGCCATATTTTCTGCTGATATTTCTGCTTTTGTGGCAACTGATAAAATGGTGCATGTTCAAAACCAAGTAAATGAGCTAAATGCACTTTTTTGCTGATTTCCAGTGTAGCCGAAACGAACAAGACTTGAACTTCTTCGGGTAGCAAGGCTCTAAAATCTAGCATTTCTAAGCAAGCAGCTTCCAACATTGTCACTCGATAATCATCAAATCGCTCCTCTTTTAACCAGAACTGGTCATATTTTGTAGCGAAAATAGCGCGTAAGTCAGGAAGAGAGGAGGTATTTATCTCTGACAAGTCTTGTCGAAGTTTAGAACAAGTTTCCTTTGCCAGTTCATTTTTTCTGTAGCGTTGGAATTGTTCTATTGCATGAGCTAACTCAAATTGGATATCCTCTAACAAACGGCGTTCTAAGATAGTATTTACTTCTTTTAGTTCCAATTGAATCTGCTGCAAACATTTTGTCATATTAAGTGATTTTCGAGATAGATTTTCCAAAGCTAAAAACAACTTCTGCGCTTCATCCACAATCAAAAGCCGATTTTCTACAATTGACTTATCATCTTCTAACCGCGTCAAAAAATAGGCATGATTCGTCACTAACACACGACTACGCTTCGATTTTTCTTGACCTTTTTGCCAAAAATCTGTATCCCAAAAATGAGATTTTTTGCTCAATTTCCCGTCATGAAGAACCTGTTGTAAATAAGTCTGATAACGATGTCGTTGGCCAATTTCATCCAGATCACCAGATTCTGTTTCTGTAAGCCAAACTAAAAGTAACATTTTGCAACGATTGACCAGACGATTATCATCTACTTGTTGCAAACTATCATAAAAGAAGTCAAGTTTCAAATAATTGGCAGGACTTTTTAAGCTATGAAGAGAAATATGAAAAATTTGTTCTAAGTTCTGTCCTTCATTTGCCACAATCTGATCCTGCAATACTTTCGTAGGAACCGTCACCAAGATTTGCTTGCTCGTTTGACCTAAAGCTGGAAGTAAGTAACCATAGGTCTTTCCTAACCCTGTCTGAGCTTGTAAAAAGCTTGATTGATGACTTTTTAAAGCTTGTTCTACCGCATGAGCAAACTCATCTTGTTCTTTTCGTTCCTCTAAATCCAACAAATTGATATTGTGTTGGAAATTTTGGGATAATTTCCTTGCTTTTTTAATCTTTTTACTTTTTCTAAGAAAAATCCCCTGCCGCTTTACCAAATCATGGCAAGTGAAATCCGACATGTGATCAAAAGCATCCTCTATTGCCAAACGTGATTCATAAATCAAACTATTCGAAAAAGTTAACAAATATTCCACTAACTCTTTTGGAAGTTTTTGGATTTTCTCCTGTATTTTTAAAAATAAGGTAGCAGTTGCTGAAGCATCCGCAATCGCTGTATGTGCATGTTTTAAAGGGATGTCTAACTGTTCACATAATATTCCTAGATTGTATTTTTCAAACATCGGGAAAAAGACTTGTGCAAGTTCTACTGTATCTACCCTCGGAGTCACCAATTCAAACCCTTCCCAAAAAAGGGCTTCTGCAAGTAAATTGGCATCAAATTTCACATTATGAGCCACAAAAATGGCATCTTCAATCAACTCATATATCTCACGAGCTACTTGAGAAAAGTCTGGTGCCTTTCTCAATCGCTTATCTGTCAATCCTGTTAATTGGCGAATATGAGAAGTCAACTTTTCATGAGGATTCACATCGGTTTCATACGTTTTGACAATTTGACTATTTTCAATAATCACAATTCCGACTTGGATAATCTTTGCATTGCTACTGGCACTAGTCGCCTCCAAATCTACCACAGCATATTTTCTTTTTTCTTGTGTCATACTAGAAAAATTATACCATAAATCCAACTATTTCGTATCACGTTTTATGTCTTATTTTCTTTTGACGAATAAAGCAATATTTCTTTTGTGTCATTTCTCACATTTTTTGTTAAACTATGAAAGGAAGGGAGCTCTAATGATAACAATTCATAAAACTTTAAATTCTCAAGCATACGAAAATACTTATTATTTAGAAAACGAGCATCATCTTATCGTAGTTGATCCGGGTAGTGACTGGGAGAAAATTGCAGCAAAAATCCAAAAAATCAATAAGCCAATTACAGCTATTTTACTGACTCATACCCATTACGACCATATTATGAGTGTTGATTTAGTTCGTCAACAGTTTAGCAATCCACCTGTCTATGTCGCTGAAAGCGAAGCTACTTGGCTCTATAGTCCGGAGTATAATCTATCTGGACTAGAGCGTCACCAAGATATTGACGACATCATCCTCCAACCTGCCGATGTTTTCTATAATTATCATAATTCTTACAGCTTAGATGATTTTTATTTTTATGTCGTACCAACACCCGGACATTCAATCGGTGGCGTTTCAATTGTCTTTCCTAACGAGCGTTTTGTTTTAACTGGTGATGCCTTATTTTGTGAAGCAATCGGTCGAACGGATCTCTATACTGGAAACTTGGAACAACTCATTGCTGGCATTAAAGAAGAATTGCTGACCTTGCCTAATTATGATGTTTATCCCGGTCATGGTTCTCAGACTACCATTGTTCACGAAAAAATGTTTAATCCATTTTTACAATGAAAAAAGCCCTAAACAGGCTTTTTATTATTGTTTTCTACTAAATCCTCAAGAATCGTCTCATAGACAGAACTGATCCAAATGAGCCAATAATGATTCCTACGACAAAAAGGAAGGCAATCATCAATGGAATAAAGGTTTGCGGTACAATCATTGAGAGATTCTGACTGGCAAGTGATGGATTGAACGATTTATAAGCTACTTCATAAACAAAATAAACTAATCCAGCTGGAACAACCGCTCCGAGTAAGCCAATCCAAGCTCCTTCTAGTAAGAACGGTCCTCGAATATAACTGTTTTTCGCACCTACCAGACGCATGATTTGGATTTCACGACTGCGTGAAATAATCGTAATCCGAATAGTATTTGAAATTAAGAAAATAGCAATAAAGACTAAGAGGAGTGCTCCTACAATACCCCACGTACGAATAAAATTAGCCAGAGCAAAAATACGTTTTGTATTGGCTCCACCGTATTCGACCTCAGAAACTCCTTCAATCTTCTTCGCATTATTTGCGACAGAAGTAACATACTTCGGTTCTGTCGTATCCACGATATAGGCATCATGCAATGGATTGGCGTCCCCTTCAAAGAGTTTCCAATCTTTTCCCATGACTTCCGTTAATTTCTTTAATTGTTCTTCTTTGCTAGAAAATGTAACAGATTTGACATTGGCCATTTTATTAAGAGCATCATAAACCTTATGATAATCCTCATTTTTAACTTTTTGGCCTTCTTTTGTAATCGTCTCTTTATTATCTGCCGTATCTGGACGCATATAGACCATGACCCGCACATTATTTTCAATATCTGTTGCTAGCTTCGCTGTATTTAAAATGACTGACACAAAGATTGCAACTAATCCCAGCGTAATCATCACGGAGCTGACTGCAGCAACCGTCATCCAACCATTGCGCTTTAAACTTTTAAGCGATTCTAGCAGGTGACTTAAAAATCTACTATTCATCGTATCCGTATTCTCCTTTTGCTTCATCACGCACCACACGACCATTTTCGATGGCAATAACGCGGTGACGCAAAGTATTTACAATTTGGCTATTATGAGTGGCCATTAAAACAGTTGTTCCTTGAAGGTTGATTCGTTCCAGAAGATTCATGATTTCCCATGAATTATCCGGATCCAAATTTCCTGTTGGTTCATCAGCGATTAGAACCTTTGGATTATTGACAATAGCCCGTGCAATCGCAATCCGTTGTTGTTCACCACCTGATAACTCATTTGGAAAAGAGCGAACTTTATGTTTCAAACCAACTAAATCTAGCACTTCCATAACGCGCTTTTTAATATTGCGACGACGCTCACCGATAACTTCCATGGCGTAAGCGATATTTTCATAAACTGTCTTTTTGGGTAGCAATTTATAATCTTGGAAAACGACGCCAACATTGCGACGCAACATTGGAATATCACGTTTTTTAATTTTAGCAAGATTAAAGCCAGCAACTTGCAGACTTCCCTTATCAACTTTCACTTCACGATACAATAATCGAATAAAAGTTGATTTCCCAGCTCCAGAAGGTCCTACAATGTAGGTGAATTCTCCTGGTTCCACTTTGATGGACACACCACGCAAGGCTGTTGTCCCGTTGTCATATTTTTTGACAACATCTCTCATTTCAATAATTGACATATATTGCAAAGAGTCCTTTCATTAAATACTCAAGTTACTAAAATGACACTTTCTGTGATAAAAGTCTTCTTTTTAGTTCAACCGCCATTTCAAGTAGGCATCTATGAAGCCATCTAAATCACCATCCATAACTTTATCAACTTGAGCTACTTCGTAACTAGTTCGATGATCCTTAACCATAGTGTAAGGTGTAAAAACATAGGAGCGGATTTGACTTCCCCAAGAGATCTCTTTTTTATCTCCTTTGAGCGAATCTACTTCTGCTGCTTTCTTTTCTTGCTCCATTTGATAGAGCTTGGCTTGAAGCAACTTCATTGCCCGATCACGGTTTCCATATTGTGTACGGTCAACCGTTGATTGTGTCACAATTCCTGTCGGTATATGCGTCAAACGCACCCCCGTCGAAACTTTATTGACATTTTGTCCACCAGCACCACCTGAACGAAAAGTATCCATCTTGATGTCTTCATCTCGAACTTCAATTTCAATCGTATCATCTAACTCCGGCATAACTTCTACTGATGTAAAGGAAGTGTGTCGACGCTTAGCTGAATCAAACGGAGAAATCCGCACTAATCGATGAACTCCCATTTCAGATTTCAACAAACCATAAGCATGAGGCCCTTCAAAAGACAAGGTAACAGACTTAATTCCCGCTTCGTCTCCCGCTTGATAATCCAAAACTTCAACCTTGAAACCATGAGCATTGCCAAAACGTGTATACATACGAAGCAACATATCTCCCCAGTCCTGAGCTTCTGTTCCTCCTGAACCTGGGTGAATTTCAAGGATAGCATTGTTGTTATCATAAGGTTCTGATAAAAGCAAGGTCATCTCATAACTTGCCATCATCTTGTCCAATTCAACTAGCTTTTCTTCTAGTTCTTCTTGCACAGATGTATCTTCAGCCAAGAAATCCAGCAAAATTTCTAGTTCATCAAACAAATCAGTCATTTGCTGAAAGTTATTATAGGTTTGCTTGAGTTCATTGAGCTCCTGAGATGTCTTTTGAGCTGCAATGTTGTCATCCCAAAAGTCAGGTTCTGTCATCTTATTTTCTAAGATAGCAATTTCTTCTTCCAGACCTTCTAAGTCAAAGAGACCCCCTGAAAGAAGCTAATTTTTCACGATTTGCGTCAATTTTTTGACGAATTTCTGAAATATCCATATCTACCTCTTTTCACATATCGTTTTATTATATCACAAGTCAGTATTTTTTTCTAATTTCTGACAGAATCCAATAATAGTTATTGTATAAAATTTCTAAGTTGTAATCAAGAAATTTCGTTTTTTGTTACATGATTGTTAGATAGGTTGCTGGCTGAAGAAAAATATTAAGAAGATAGATATACCGAAATGATATGTATGGTAGTGTTCTACTTTGCAATTTCTCACTCAAGAACTTCTAAAACACCTGATTCTTGATTACCTGGTGCTTGATATTTTGCTACTCTCTTTACTATTTCAGATTCGTTTTTCATCGCATAGCCTGCTCTACATAAGCTAGCTTTTCTAGGTCATTTCCACCATCTCCAAAAGCCACTATCTCTTGTGGAGCTGATCTTTTGGAAAAAATGAAGCCAATTGGGCATATTGATTATCTGAGATGACAACTACTTTAATATCTTTATCTTGCAACATTTGATAAATTTTCTCGAAATACTTCACATCATAGGTATTGTCAAAGCACAGAAATGTACCATCCACAACAAATGCCACTAATTTGACTATCTTTTATCCCTCCTCTTTACCTCAATTTTATACTAAAAAACTTAAAAATTCCTATGATTTTTGACGACAATCGTTCCTATCTCTTTTTTTAAAATACAAGAAGAAGCACTTTAACGAAGAAATTGTAGCTACACTTATCTCTTTTAAAATCTAGTACGAAAATAAGTGAATGGCTTCTCTCAGCTCGTCTGCAAGAACTTTTTCTTTATTTAATTGGAGATAAATTTCTAATAAGCACGAACGAACATTGGAAAACTGTATGAAGTCTATTGAGTTTTCTAACGGAAAGCTAAGTGAAGTTAACCAAACCGCAACTCTGGTTTGTGAGAGCCTCTCATTTAAAACAGCTTGATAGATTACTCGTGCCAAACGCCATTCTTCATCACTAATAAAGCGCCAATCCACTCTTTTAAAAATCTTTTCTAATACTTGAAGAACCTCATTTACTCGTGTTATAGGAAAATCTGGATGACAGATAATCTCAACTAAAAGATCTGCACCATGAGCAAAGGCATGCACCCAACCATATTCTTCAGAATAACCAGTGCTATCATTTTCATACAATAAATAAGACAGACCTTGTTCAAATAGAGCCATTCTTTGATGACTAGAAAGTCTTTTAAAATAAAGTGAATTTTTCTTAGCATCTGCATTTAGCAAATTAGCGAATAATAAAGCCGTAAAAGATCGAATCAGAGTAGCCTGACCAACTTCTTCCTTTTTATACAAAAGTCCCTGTCGTTTAAGAGCTTCAACCACTACAAAATCAAACTGGTCCTTTGTAAATAACTGTTCTTGTATGGCTCTGGCTAGAGAAACAAAGATTAAGTCATCTCGTATTTTATAATTCGGATGACCAACATGATCTAACATCCAAAGGATTTCTTCTTGTTGATAAATTGGCATATCCTGTGCTAATTTTTCTTTTAGTATTTTTTCCATATCTTTCCTTTTCAATTATATTATTAGATTATTAGAAAAAGTCATCCGAAGATGACTTTTTCTTTCTTAAATAGCATTCTGATCAAAGCCAAGTTTGCGTTGGATAAATTTGACAATTTCCACGATGATAATCATTGAAAAACTGCCAATAAGGACTGCTGTCCATTGTGAAAGATCCAATTTTGTTACATGGAAAATTCCTTCTAATGGCTCAATCAAAATAGTGGAAGCTAGCAAAATAAAGGAAACTAAGATAGACCAATTAAAGGTTTTAGACTTGAATGGTCCGACTGTCAGAAGTGATTGATAAACAGATTTCACATTAAAAGCATGGAAGAGTTGAATTAATCCAAGCGTTGCAAAAGACATAGTTAATGCGTCTGCATGAATGGCTCTCATATCCCCAACATGAACAGGATTCATCAAGGCATAGGCATAAACACCAAGTACCAAAGCACCTTGCAAGAATCCTTGATAAATAATCGAGCTCATGACACCACCTGAGAAGAAGCTAGACTTGCGGCCACGCGGTTTATGCGTCATCACGCCCGGCTCAGCAGGTTCAACTCCCAGAGCAATGGCAGGGAAAGTATCTGTCACTAAATTAATCCAAAGTAAGTGAACCGGCTGCAGCACATCCCAGCCAAAAAGAGTTGCTAGGAAAATAGTCAAAACTTCTGCTGTATTGGCTGAAAGCAAATATTGAATCGTCTTTTGAATGTTAGAGAAGACTTTACGGCCTTCTTCAACAGCCACGATAATCGTTGCAAAGTTATCATCAGCCAAAATCATATCAGAAGCACCTTTCGAAACTTCTGTACCTGTAATCCCCATTCCAATACCGATATCGGCTGTCTTCAGGGCTGGTGCATCATTGACACCATCACCAGTCATAGCAACAACTTTCCCCTGATGTTGCCATGCTTTTACAATCCGTACTTTATGCTCAGGTGATACGCGCGCATAGACAGAATAATGACCAACAACTTTTTCAAACTCTTCGTCTGACAATTCGTTAAGCTCGGCACCAGTCATGACATGGTCTTTACTATCATCATTGATAATTCCTAGACGTTTTGCAATGGCTTCCGCCGTAGCTTGGTGGTCACCCGTAATCATAATTGGACGAATCCCTGCTTCCTTGGCAACGCGAACAGCTTCTGCTGCTTCTATACGCTCAGGGTCAATCATTCCAATCATACCTGTGAAAATTAAATCATTTTCAAGATTTTCAGACGTTAAGTTTTCTGGGATTTCATCAATAATTTTATAGGCGCCAGCCAACACGCGCAAGGCTTGATGAGCCATACCTGAGTTATTATCTTTAATCAACTGAGTCGTTGCCTCATCAATCTGCGCAATAGTTCCTGCCTTGTCACGAGACACACAACGTTTTAAGAGTTGATCTGGCGCACCTTTTACAGCAACCAAAAATCTACCGTCCGGCAAAGGATGAATAGTTGACATGAGCTTACGGGTCGAGTCAAACGGCAACTCTGCTACACGAGGATATTGCTCTAAGAAAGCTTTAACATCATAGCCCTTATCAAGTGCATACTGAACAAAGGCTGTTTCTGTTGGGTCACCAATGAGTTTCCCCTCTTGGTCGATTTTAGTGTCATTAGCAAGTACAACCGAGCGTAGCAAAGGCAAGTCGAGCCCAAGCTCAATAGCTTGTTTTGCTTCGTGCAAGCTACCATCATAAAAGACTTTCTCAACTGTCATTTTGTTCATAGTTAACGTACCAGTCTTATCAGAAGCAATAATTTCAGTAGAGCCAAGCGTTTCAACTGCAGGAAGCTTTCTAACAATAGAATTTCTCTTCGCCAAAACTTGGGTACCAAGTGCCAAGACAATGGTTACAATAGCAGGAAGCCCCTCTGGAATCGCTGCAACAGCAAGTGCAACTGATGTCATCAATTCGCCCAGTGGATCTTTTCCTTGAATAAATACACCAACCACAAAAGTGATAGCTGCAATAATTAAAATCGCATAGGTGAGCACTTTTGACAGACCATTTAGATTTTGCTTGAGTGGAGTATCTGTTTCATCAGCGTTTTGAAGCATACCAGCAATATGACCGACTTCCGTATACATACCTGTATTGACAACTACACCCATTCCCCGTCCATACGTAACATTTGAATTTTGGAAAGCCATATTGATGCGGTCACCCAGTCCTGCATCCGCAGCTACATCATCAGTCATATGTTTTTCAACAGGAACAGATTCACCAGTCAGAGCTGCTTCTTCGATTTTCAACGTGTTCGCTTCCAAAAGACGCATATCAGCAGGTACCACATCACCAGCTTCCAGTATAACGATGTCTCCTGGAACTAATTCCTTAGAATCCACTTCTGTCACATGCCCGTCACGCAGCGCGCGCGCAGCTGGGCTAGACATAGATTTGAGTGCTTCAATTGCTTCTTCTGCCTTGCCTTCTTGGTAAACTCCAAAAATGGCATTAATAATGACCACAGCTAGGATAATAATCGCATCTGCAATATCTTCACCACCTGAAGTCACAACTGAAAGAATAGCAGCAATCAGCAAAATGAGAATCATCAAATCCTTGAATTGCTCAACGAATTTCATCAGAAGGGATTTTTTCTCTCCTTCATCTAGTTCATTGCGGCCGTACTCATCTAAACGCTTAGTAGCTTCATTGCTTGTTAAACCCTGATTAGAAGTTTCCAAATTCTTTAAAACTTCTTCCGAACTTTGCGTATAAAACGCTTGGCGCTTTTGTTCTTTCGACAAAATAGTTCCTCCTTTAATCTCTTTTTGACAAACAAAAAGAGACCTGTTTGCTGTAACAAGTCTCGCTGTTTCATACAAGGCCGGAAATTGCTTTCGTATTGACGACCTTGTAACGGATATCCCGCTAGCTACTCCCTTGAGTATTTTTATTATATCAAATTTTTTGATTTTTTCAAGCAAAAAAGTTCAGTAACTGCCTATTTTTACTCAACAGATAACCAGCTGAAATAAATAAAATAATCACTATGAAGTTTGGCAAAATTGAATCTAAAGACATATTGTCTCTGATTACGAAAAATCAAATACATCTACTGACAACCAACATAGCAACTATTGCTAAACTGGGAATCATTTTTCTCTATCCTATTTCCAGGAAATCTCCATTTGATAACTTGCAAAAATCTGCTCACTATCACGTGTTCTCAATTGATAATGAAGTTCAAGTGTCTGCTTTTTCAAATCAACCTGGTAATGACTTGTTTTTGTGATAAATTGCTGTATGCCGACCGGTGTGGGAATTCCAATCAAGGCTTCTCCTCCTTTGATAAACCGCATCAAAGATTTAGGAGTAGAGAAGCGTGTCATGACTAGTTCCTCATCCTGAAACTTCAAAACAACATTTTCATTCTCTTCATTTTCAAAACGCAAGTAATGATAAGCTCCCTTTTTCTGCCATTCTCCGTCATAAGTTTGATCAATTTGTTCTACTTGTTCATCAAACTGTATCTGATTTTTGATTCTAATCTTCACACTATAAGCTCCTCATCTACTGCTTTTCTTTTCTATTTTATCAGAAAATCTCAAAGATTTCTTCCTTTCTTTCCTTTAATTTTTTCAGTGTGGTCTTCTTCTGTTTTATGGTATAATAGAGCCATGATTGAAAAAGTATTTCGTGATCCCGTGCACAATTACATTCATGTAGATCACCAAGTCATCTATGATTTAATAAACACTAAAGAATTTCAACGACTGCGCCGCATTAAACAGCTAGGAACTTCTGGCTATACTTTTCATGGAGGCGAACACAGCCGTTTTTCACATTGTCTTGGAGCCTACGAAATTTCCAGACGCATCACAAAGATTTTTAACGAAAAATATCCAGAAGTTTGGAATCGTCATGAAAGTCTCTTAGTCATGGCAACAGCCCTCTTACACGATGTAGGTCACGGCGCTTATTCACATACTTTCGAGCGTCTGTTTGATACCGACCACGAAGAAATTACACGCCAGATTATCACGAGCCCTGAAACTGAGATTAACCAAGTGCTGGTTCAAGTTTCACCTGATTTTCCAGAAAAAGTAGCCAGTGTTATCAACCATACTTATCCTAATAAACAGGTTGTTCAGTTGATTTCCAGTCAAATCGATGTGGATCGTATGGATTATCTCTTGCGAGATTCCTACTATACAGGTGCTTCTTATGGACAATTTGACTTAACACGGATTTTGCGCGTTATTTGTCCAGTAGAAAATGGCATTGCTTTCAAACGCAGCGGTATGCATGCTGTGGAAGATTATGTCGTCAGTCGTTATCAAATGTATATGCAGGTCTATTTCCATCCAGCTAGCCGTGCGATGGAAGTACTCTTACAGAATTTGCTCAAGCGAGCAAAATTTCTCTATGAAAAGCAGAAAGACTATTTTGCGCTCTCTTCTCCCAACCTTATTCCTTTCTTTGAAAACAGAGTGACTTTGAAAGATTATCTTGCTTTGGATGATGGGGTTATGAACACCTATTTCCAAGTTTGGATGACGAGTCCTGATACGATTTTATCTGATTTAGCACAGCGTTTCATCAACCGTAAGGTCTTTAAATCCATTATTTTCTCTGAAAAAAATGAAAAATATCTGAATATCATGCGGAATTTAGTTGCAGAAGTCGGCTTTAACCCTGACTACTACACTGCCATTCATCGTAATTTTGACTTGCCGTATGATTTCTATCGACCACATGTAGAAAATCCGCGAACTCAGATTGAAATTGTGCAAAAAGATGGCAATCTTGCTGAATTATCCACTTTGTCGCCCATTGTTGAATCGTTAGCAGGCACAAGACATGGAGACAATCGTTTCTATTTCCCAAAAGAGATGCTGAAAGAAGCCGGACTTTTTAGTGAAAATAGTAAAACTTTCTTGTCGTATATCAAAAATGACCAATTTATCTATGGAGAATCACACAAACATGAGGATTAAATTAGTTGCCGTTGACATTGACGGAACCTTATTGAACAATAAAAGAGAAGTCACACCTGAGGTTTTCAGTGCTGTACAAGATGCGAAAGCTGCTGGAGTAAAGATCGTCATTGCAACCGGACGCCCTATTCCAGGAGTGAGAAATTTACTCGAAGAATTACACCTAAATGAGCCAGGCGACTATGTCATTACCTTCAATGGCGGGCTGGTGCAAGATACAGTAACAGGGGAGGAATATATCAAAGAACCCCTGTCTTATGAGGATTATCTGGACATCGAATGCCTCAGCCGCAAGCTAGGAGTTCATATGCACGCTATCACCAAGGACGGCATTTATACTGCTAACCGTAACATTGGAAAATATACTGTTTACGAAGCTGGGTTAGTTAATATGCCAGTCTACTACCGCACTCCAGAGGAAATGATAGATAAAGAAATCGTTAAAATCATGTATATTGACGAACCAGAAATTTTGGATCAAGCAATCACGAAACTTCCTAAAGAATTGTACGATAAATACACACTCGTAAAATCTGCACCTTTTTACTTAGAAATTGTCAAAAAAACAGTCAACAAAGGAGCTGCAGTCGTGCATCTGGCAGAAAAATTAGGATTGACAAAAGAAGAAACTATGGCGATTGGTGACGAAGAAAATGATCGTTCTATGCTAGAAGTCGTGGGAAATCCTGTTGTAATGGAAAATGGAACTGATGAACTGAAAAAAATCGCCAAATACATTACCAAATCAAATGACGAATCAGGCGTTGCATATGCTATTAGAGAGTGGGTTTTAAACTAATGTACATTTATAAAATCGGAATCTCTGCTCAAGAACACGATGATTTTGTTAAGCAAAGCTCTCAAACCAACTTACTTCAAAGTGCTTCTTGGGCAAAGGTTAAAGATAACTGGGACAATGAACGAATTGGTTTTTACAAAAATAATCAATTAGTAGCCTCGGCCAGCATTCTCATCAAGCCACTGCCACTCAGTATGACCATGCTGTATATTCCGCGTGGCCCTATTATGGACTATCAAGATCAGGAATTGCTACACTTTGTTCTGACTTCTTTGAAAAAATTTGCTAAAACTAAAAAAGCTCTGTTTATCAAGTTTGACCCTAGTCTATTCTTAGTTCAAAATCAAAGTGGGGAAGAACGACAGGACAATCCAAAAACTCTTGATTTGATTAACAACTTGCAAAAAGCAGGTGCTATCTGGCTTGGACGCACTGAATTATTGGATGAAACCATTCAGCCACGCTTTCAAGCAAATATTTACAAGGATAATTTCAGTGAAGAACTTTTATCGAAAAGCACACGACAAGCTATTCGCACTGCTCGCAACAAAGGTATTCAAGTCCAATTTGGTGGTTCAGAGCTTTTGGACGATTTCTCTGCTTTGATGAAAAAAACAGAAAATCGAAAAAGTATCCATCTGCGTGGTCAAGATTATTATCAAAAATTGCTGGATACCTACCCTGAGCATTCCTATATCACACTTGCAAGTATTAATTTAAACGAGCGTCTAGAAAATCTCCAAGTACAAAAATCCAAAGCTGAAAAAGAAGCTAGCAAATTTACTGAAAAAACCAAGCCCGGTAAAATTGAAAACAACAAGCAGGAACAAAAACGACTGCAAGAAGAAATGGACTTCTTAGCAGAAAAAATGACTCAAGGAGCCATAACAGTGCCTCTATCTGGAACTTTGGTTCTCGAATATGGAACTACCTCTGAAAATATCTATGCTGGAATGGACGAAGAATACCGCCGCTACCAGCCAGCCCTCCTCACTTGGTATGAAACCGCAAAACACGCCTTTGAACGTGGCGCCGATTGGCAAAATATGGGGGGAGTTGAAAACGATCTAAACGGCGGGCTTTATCATTTCAAATCCAAGTTCAATCCAACTATTGAGGAATATGTTGGTGAATTTAATCTCCCAACTAATCCTCTCTATCATCTCTCTAACCTTGCCTATACTTTGAGAAAGAAATTCCGCAGCAAACACTAAGAAAGGAATCGTATGACATTTAAACGACTTAGTCAGGAAGAATTTGTAAACCATAGCGCTTCTTGTGCTCAACGTTCTTTTATGCAAACAGTAGAAATGGAAATGCTCTTAGCGAAACGCGGTTTTACTTGCCAATATGTCGGTCACACAAATGAACATGATGAAGTGACTGTTTCAGCTGTGCTCTACAGTATGCCCATGACAGGTGGACTTCACATGGAAATCAATTGCGGTCCTGTTTCAACAAATCCTCACGACCTGCAAGCTTTTTACCGTGAACTCAAGACCTACGCCAAAGAAAATGGTGCTTTAGAGCTAATTGTCAAACCTTATGAAACATATCAAATATATGACAGCGACGGCCAGCCAAGCTCTCCAGAAAGGCCCGAGTTGATACAAGAATTGACGGCTTTAGGTTATGAATTTGATGGTTTACAGACTGGCTATCCCGGTGGGGAACCTGACTGGCACTATGTCAAAGATCTGGCAGGTCTTACCGAAAAAGACCTCATCAAATCCTTCAGCAAAAATGGCAAATCAACCGTCAAAAAGGCGAATACTTTCGGCATTCAATTAAAAAAGCTGAAACGAGATAAATTAAATATTTTCAAAGAAATCACTTCTGCCACTTCCGAACGGCGTGAATATAGTGACAAATCTTTAGATTACTACCAAGATTTCTACGATGCTTTTGGTAATCAAGCAGACTTTATGATTGCAACGCTTAATTTTCAAGATTATTTGCAACATCTGCAAAATGATCAAAAAAAACTCAGACAAAAAATTCAAAAATTAGAAGCGGATTTAGAAAAAAATCCTCAGTCGGAGAAAAAGCACAATCAACTGCGTGAATTCTCTAGCCAATTTGAAAGTTTTGAAACACGCAAAGCCGAAGCGCAAGAATTGATAGATAAATATGGAACAGAGGACCAAGTTCTTGCAGGCAGCCTCTTTATCTACACACCACAGGAAGCGACTTATCTCTTTAGTGGCTCCTATCCTGAATTTAACAAATTCTACGCCCCAGCACTTCTTCAAGAATATGTCATGAAAGAAGCTATCAAGCGAAATATTCCTTTTTACAATTTTCTTGGTATTACAGGAATTTTCGACGGTTCAGACGGCGTGCTCTGCTTTAAACAAAATTTCAATGGCTATATTGTTCGCAAAATGGGTACCTTCCGCTATTATCCACAGCCATTAAAATTTAAAATTCTCAGTTTGATTAAAAAATTGCTACGGCGCGCTTAAAACTCTCAAACAGCTTTTTGAGAGTTTTTAAAGTATTCATATGTTCTATAAGGATTTATCAGATATGCTTAAACGATTTATTTCAAAAAAACTACTAGCGATTTACTTTCTGTTTATCGTGCTGACATGGGTTGAGTCAGTTTTAAACCCAACGCTTGTTCGGATGATTATTGATAGTTTTCAAACGAAAAATTTAAAAATTCTCTGGCAAATCTTGATGTTGGGAATTCTTGGAAATATGCTGATTGTCTTAGGTTTGGCAGGCAAACGCTATTTCTATGCAAAAGTCATTGCAGATTTCAATGCAAATATAAAAGGAAAGATGTTTGCTACTTTTTTGTATGAAAATCAACTGGCAAATGAAGATATTCTTTCTGACTTGGAAAATGATGTAAAGCAAAATAATAGCGTTTCCAATTCCTCGTTGAATTCCCCTAGAAATAAAATTATTGTGGACAACATCGTTTGAAAATTTTAAAATTCGCACCGTTGTAAAATGAAGTGTAATAAAAAGGTCAGCATAAATATCCTGACCTTTTTTAACTTCCACTATTATCCATCTAAAAACTTCCGCCACTGCCCCCGTGACTTCTGTCTGATGAAGATGTATGTGTGCTACTACCCCCAGAATCACTGGAGCTGCTAGGCTCCGGTTTTGCTTTCTTATCTACATTTGAGTAGAGGAAGAATTCTTGAGCATTGGTAATCTGGAGACTATTTTTCTTGATGTAATCAGTGGCTCCGGTTTGATGATAGACAGATTTGAGCTGACCTTTCATTCCTGTTACGATGAGAAAGGCAATACCAAAGCCAATAGCCAATGCTCCAGGAATCCAGTACCAACTTAAAGGCTCCTTAGGGAGATTTTTTACATCATAAGGCTGCCCTTTTCGTGCTTGAGTGAGGAATTCATCACACTGCTCAGCGTAGGTTGTAAAAGCAGCATTGTAGTCACCATCTTTTAAATCAGGCAAGAACTGCTTTGATAGGTAGTCTAAGCCAGCATCGGTAAAAGCAGTGATGCCGTAGCCTGTCGTTGAAATATGCCACTTCCGTTCTGCCATACTGATTAAGAAAAGCACCCCATCATGATTTTTTCCTTGACCGTAGCCATTGTAGTCGAAGTAGTCATCTGCGAAGTCTTGAGCACTTTTTCCTTCCAGACTCTTAACGGTCACGACAACAACATCGCATTTTTGGCGCTGACTAATGTCTTGGAGCTTTACTAGTAAGACTTTTTCTTGATCCGGCTTCAGCAAGTCCGCTTCATCTACCAGTAATGGATTGGCCGATGCATTGAGCAATTTGGTTACTTTATTGAGATAATACCGAACACCGCTATAAATATTTTTCCCACTCTCAAAAGCTTTCCAAAGTATGTCGTCACTCTTTGCTCCTAGCTTTTCTTTAGCGTTTCCGGCATAATATAGGATCCATTCATTTTTTTCTTTATCAACAGCAAGGAGAATACCTTCAGCTGTGCCTGCAGATTCTTGATAAACCTTTTCAGCATAAGACAAAATACCATCTTCACCTACTGATTTTGCTGCTAAAAAGTAAACTTTCAAATGATATTGTTCTTCAATAGCTTTAGCCGCTTTGTTAATCTCTGTTATTTCCTTGCTTGAAAAGGCTGAGACTTCATCACGAATATAGCTGGTTTCTTCTGCACAGACAGTCCCAATCATGAGAAAGGAGAGAAGAAGAGTTGTCAGTAATGTTATGAATTTCTTCAACATAATCTCATCCTCCCTTCTTACAGTAAGTGAATCATCCATACAGCCGCATAACTAACTAAACTTGCAGCCACGCCCAGTCCAATTAGCCAACGTCTATAAGCTTGCTTGTCTAAGGGCAAATCTCCGACGAATTTACCAGTCTGACCATTCATCGCAAAGACAAACTTTTTGCCCCTCCAAGTCGTATTTAAGAGCCAAACTGGATAGAGAACATACTTAGTTGAACCATTTATCAAGCGAATATTCGAAGATTCTGGGGTAACGGCAGAAAACCCCGTAACTGTATCTTCAAAGGCTTCCTCCGTGCTTTGCTTGACACGGCTGTTAGCATGAGTAATGCTCTCCTCGGCTCCGACATCATATTTATCTGCTAGGTATCCTGCTAGGTAAGCTGTCTGAAAATCAACAGCTTCTGAAAAATCAAAGGGTTCAATGGATTCCATTAATTGATCATCCAATTTACTTGAACCGTCTACTGGGATATGTTCAAACGCTAACTGACCGGAACGAATAACTGAAAAATAGCTTGTTTCGGTATAGTCATACTCACTATCACTCCATGTTCTAATCCTGCTTGCTTTATAATGAACATCCGCATCTGCTTCTGTGTCAAAAAGCCAGAACGGAACATAAACCCCCTTTACTTCATCAATATGATTTTGGTCTTTAAAAACTTTTGGCAAGAGACGTTTCCCCATGAGATGCTTGTTCAGATTCGCCTTTGCTGCCTTTTTATCTAATTTGAATGGAATCACATAATCTGGCTTTAAATCACCAGCAAAGCGTCCCATCATAACAACAGGATTATCGCAGAATGGACACGAAGTAGCTGCTGTTGACTCGTCAGCAACAATTTCACCACCACAAGATTTACAGACATAAACTGATAGCTGATCAATCTCGCCCGTATCCCATTCACCACCAGCCTGCATACTCCAGGTCATATTTTCATCAGTCTGGGTTTTTAATTGTTCATCCAATTCCTTCAAACTTGACATATCCAATTCGGAATCACAATAAGGACACCTCATTTTCTGGATTGAACTATTAAATTCAAGAGCACCACCACAATTTGGACATTTATATTCTTGTAAATCAGCCATGATGACCTCCTTTCTACTGTCATCGAGCTATGAGATAGTTAGAAAAGCTTTTAAACAAGGTCATTTTCATCAAATACATTGCCACATTCAGGGCAGAATTTAGGTGGATTATAAGCATCTTCTGGTTGCCAGCCACAATTGCTACAACGGTATTGACGTTGGGGTTCTGGCTTTGGTTTTCCACAATTTGAGCAGAATTTACCCTTATTTACAGCGCCGCAAGTACAAGTCCAGCTGTCACTCACAGGTTTTGGTGAACCGCATTCTGGACAGAACTTGCCGGATGCTTCATGCCCATTTGGACAAGTCCATTTATCTGCAGTAGTTTGAGTTTGAGAGGTTGCACTCGCTGTTTGCGTTTGCTGACTAGCGGCCTGCTCTTGTCCCATAGCAAAAAGATTTTGGGCATTCATACCGCCTGCGCCCGCTGCCATTCCTACTCCCATAAAGCCAGTCATCGCACCACCTGGATTTTCAGCCGCTGCTTTCATAGCATCTGCCTGTGCACCGACTAAGGTAGCCGCTGCCATGGTTGGGTCCTTCATAATAGCCACACGTTGAGCCTGCTTAATCATTTCAGCATCTTCGTCTGGAAGAGTTACTGAACCAAGAGCTACACTGATGACTTTCAAACCACGAAGCTCGCCCCATTTGCTAGAGAGTGCTTCATTCATAGCATTTTCGAGTTCTGTATTATGGCTAACAATTTGATTTGGTCGCAATTCTAAATCAGACAATGTAGCGAATGATGGTTGAAGAGCACTGATAAATTCTGTTTTCAGTTGTGATTCTAACTCTTCACGTACATATTCTTTTTCGACATTGCCACAGACATTGGTATAGAAAAGAAGTGGGTCTGCAATCTTATAAGAATAAACACCAGAGCAACGGACAGAAACATCCACATCTAAGCCGATTTTTGAGTCCACTACACGAAACGGAATCGGATTTGGTGTGCCAAACTTATTATCAATCAGCTCTTTGGTATTGAAATAGTAAACACGCTGATCTTTGCCTGTATCACCACCATAAGTGAACCGTTTTCCGATTTGTTTGAAGGTCTCCTTAATGGAATCACCTAAATTACCTGTAAAAATGCTCGGCTCGCTAGAGGTGTCGTAAGTGAATTGACCGGGCTCAGCACAAACTTCGACAATTTTTCCCTGCTCAACAATCATCATACACTGACCGTCTGCAACAGCAATTCCAGAACCATTTGAAATAATGTTGTCACTGCCCTTCGTATTGGATGAACGTCCAGATACTTGCTTTTGTCCTTTGACCACCATGACGGACTTGTCCATGGCATCACAGTAAAAGAATTCTTTCCATTGGTCAGCCAATACGCCGCCTACAGCACCAATTCCTGCTTTAATGAGTCCCATAAGAATCTCCTTTCTCTCTTTAAAAAGCATGTTTCCGCTACCTTAAACTGTACTACTGAACGACATCATCTCCTTTGTCATAAATTTGTAAATTTTTACAAAAAATCATACGCTAACTGGCAATATTTGTCTTTTTATCGCAACATAATTAGCTGAATGAAAGCGCTTTATCTCCAAAACTATTTTACCATATTTTTATAAAATTGTAACTATCAAAAATATGAAAGCTATTTTTGGATTTATAAAACGCCAGAACTTAATCGTACAAATAAAAAAACGAATAATTCCGATGTTCTGACTAACAGAATATCGAAACTGTTCGTTTTTTGTATGATTTTTATGCAACTCTCTTAGATTTCATTCTTTGAAATCCTTGTAGAGACAAGCACAGATCTATCTCGCTTAAAGTAATATGACATTACAATTTTTCAGGAACAGCTGTAAGTAATTCTTGAATAGCTGCTTGGTTGCTTCCTCCAGCCATAGCCATGTCTGGTTTACCACCACCACGACCATTTACAATTGGTGCTAATTCTTTAATTAAGTTACCAGCATGAATCTCCTTTGTCTTGCTAGCTACAAGGACATTGACTTTCTCACCAATAGCCGCCACAAGGACAAGGACATCTGAATAGTCTTTTTGTTTCCAAGTATCGGCAAACGTACGAAGGGCTCCAGCATCGGACACAGAAACTTGACTGGCGATAAAACTATGTCCATTAACTTCTTGAACATTCTTGAACACTTCACCCGAAGCCGCTGCAGCTGCCTTTTCTTTCAACTCAGCGTTTTCTTTTTGCAATTGACGTAATTGCTCTTGAAGAGTTTCAACTTTATGAGAGACCTCTTTTAGTTGAGGAACTTTGAGCGTTGTAGCAATGGCTTTTAGCACATCTTCTTCCTCACGATAAGCTTCAAATGCTTCTTTACTTGTCACAGCGAGAATGCGACGTGTTCCTGAGCCGATTCCTTCTTCTTTGATAATCTTGAAAAGACCAATTTCAGAAGTATTTTTCATGTGAGTACCACCACACAATTCAATAGAGTAATCTCCAATTGTCACCACACGAACTTCTTTTCCGTATTTTTCTCCAAAGAGAGCCATCGCACCCATTTCTTTAGCAGTATCAATGTCTGTTTCAATAGTTTTAATGTCAATCGCTTCCCAAATTTTTTCATTAACTTCTTGCTCAATGCGACGTAGCTCTTCTGCTGTAACTGCTTGGAAATGAGTGAAGTCAAATCGAAGAAATTCTACTTCATTGAGAGAGCCTGCTTGCGTTGCATGTTTACCTAAGACATGATGAAGAGCTGCATGAAGTAGGTGTGTTGCAGTGTGATTCTTCATCACACGGTGACGACGATCGTGGTCAATTTCAAGTTTATACTCATGGCCTAACGTGAGTGGTGCTAGCACTTCTACCGTATGGAGCGGCTGTCCATTTGGGGCTTTTTGAACATCTACAACTTGGGCAACGAGTTGACCTTCAGAGTCAAAAATATGTCCATGGTCTGCCACTTGTCCCCCCATTTCAGCATAAAAAGGCGTCTCTGAAAAAACAAGGTAAGCTTTCCCAGTTGAAACCTCTTCAACTTCTTCGTCAGCTGCCACAATCGCAACCAAATTTGCAGATAAGGTTTCTTTTTCATAATTAAAGTGGCTTTCAGCTGTGATGTTTTGCAAAGTTTCATTTTGCATGCCCATAGAGCCACCTTTAACAACGCTAGCCCGCGCTCGTTCTTGCTGATCTTTCATAGCAGCTTCAAAACCTTCACGATCTACTGTCATACCTGCTTCTTCAGCGATTTCTTGAGTCAATTCTACTGGGAAACCATAGGTATCATAAAGTTTAAAGACATCAGTTCCTGAAATAACAGACTGTCCTTTTGTTTTTAGTTCCTTTACAATACTTTGTGCAAAGTGTTGACCTGAATGAAGTGTACGAGCAAATGATTCTTCTTCACTTTTGACAATTTTTTCGATGAAATCTTGCTTTTCAAGCACTTCTGGATAATAACTTTCCATAATTTTCCCAACTGTTGGAACGAGTTTGTAAAGGAAAGGCTCATTGATTCCTAATTTTTGACCATGCATAGAAGCTCGGCGGAGCAAGCGGCGCAAAACATAGCCACGTCCTTCATTTCCTGGAAGAGCACCATCCCCAATAGCAAATGACAGAGAGCGGATATGGTCTGCAATGACCTTGAAGCTCATATTGTCACCATCTGGATTGTAATTCTTACCAGATAACTTCTCTACTTCACGAATAATCGGCATGAAAAGGTCTGTTTCAAAATTTGTTTTTGCCCCTTGGATAACCGCCACCAAACGCTCTAAACCTGCACCTGTATCAATATTTTTGTGAGGTAGCTCCTTATATTCACTCCGTGGGATAGATGGATCTGCATTGAATTGAGACAGAACAATATTCCAAATTTCAATGTAACGATCATTTTCAATATCTTCTGCAAGTAAACGAAGTCCTTGATGTTCAGGATCAAAAGCTTCTCCACGGTCAAAGAAAATTTCTGTATCGGGCCCAGAAGGTCCTGCACCAATTTCCCAAAAATTATCCTCAATTGGAATCAAATGGCTTGGATCTACACCAACTGAAATCCAACGATTGTAAGAATCATGATCGTCCGGATAATAAGTCATATAGAGCTTATCTTTCGGGAAATCAAACCATTCAGGGCTGGTTAAGAGTTCAAAGGCCCACTCAATTGCTTCATCACGGAAATAATCACCAATAGAAAAATTTCCTAACATTTCAAACATGGTATGGTGCCGCGCTGTTTTTCCGACATTTTCAATATCGTTCGTCCGAATCGCTTTCTGCGCATTGGTAATCCGTGGATTTTCTGGAATAATAGTGCCATCAAAATACTTCTTTAACGTTGCAACCCCAGAGTTAATCCACAGCAAGGTTGGGTCATTGACTGGCACTAAACTAACAGACGGTTCTATAGCATGCCCTTTTGAAGCCCAAAAATCTAACCACATTTGGCGTACTTGAGCGCTCGATAATTGTTTCATTTTTTCTTCTCCTTAAAACTTTTCTTTAGATGATTTTCCTATTGCCTATCTCGAACTCTAAGAGCTATTTTCGAGAGCCTCCACATAGTCAATGGCGATACATAATGAAATGATCAAATCAGCATAGGAATCCTCATAAATCGTAACCTGATAAGTGGAAGTCAGATGAAATAACTCTTTTGAAATCTCTGCAATTACTTGTCCCTGATCATCTAGCAAACGAAATTCCAAATCCCAGATATTTCCTTCCACGCGCAAACCTAAGTTGTCAAATTCATATTTATCTCGTAAAAAGGTAAATTTTTTACGAATATAAAAATTCGAACCATTGCACAATTGAACTTCAAATTGGGGCAAAAAAGTAAGTGTTTTTTTACTAATCTGACTCACTAATTCACCTTTATAGTCATAAATGGTGAAGGTTTTTGGAATTTTTAAAAAGCTTCCTTCCACTTGATAATCAACGTTTCCTCGATCATCTTTGATATCAAACTTTTCACCACCAAAGCGAAATTTCTGCTTTACAAGGTAGGTTTTCATGACAATTCCTCGCCAAAAAACAAGTTCACTAGACGAAGGGCGAAAAACCGCGGTACCACCTTCATTCAATGAACTTGTCATTCTCATTATGTATGCAATTTTTTCTCTGAGTAGCATGGTTTTAGCTCTCACATGGCTTGCAGCACCGCCAATTCTCTGGGCTAAGAGGTCAAAAATCAATTCTCAATAGATTTATTATACTCGCTTATGAGCTTTTCGTCAACTTATTTTGATGAAGATGACGAGCTAGATGTTGATTTGCTATCTGACTTGACATATTGTGAGAACAGATTTTGGAAAGCTTGATCTTTCACTTTAATGTTAGCTGCTTGCAATTCTTTGGCAACAATTCTTTGAATAAAGGTTCGATTGTTTTGCTTTTGTGTCAAGATAACATTTTTCAGTTGTTTCTTATAGTCTTTCCAGTTTGCTGATTTTTCAGACTTACTATTTAGTTTCACAATGTAATAACTTGAAGAATAGGTTGATGATTTAACGGTGATAACATCAGAAATACCATTTGCTTCAAGAGCAAAAGCAGCCTTTTTAACAGCATCTGGAACATCTGTTGACGCTGAGTCAAACTTCACTTCGCCACCCTTATCTTTTGTCTTCTTATCTGTAGAATTTTCTTTGGCAATTTGTCCGAAATCAGCACCTTCGGCTTTTGCTTTTGCCAATACTTCTTTTGCTTTGTCTTGGTTATCTACTTTGATGATTTGAGCAGTCACTTCTGGTGTATAAGATTCGTATGCTTTTTTATAATTTGCATCTGTCAATTCTTTTTCAGCTGCTTTTTTGACAGCATATTCGACCAATTTGTTGGTTCTGATTTGTTCACGATAAGTATCTTCCGTCAATCCTGCTCTTGCCAATACTTGTTGAAAAGCAGTTCCGTAAGTGCTCTTACTCTTATTGAACGTTTCAGTGACTTCTTTTTCTGTAACATGCTTACCATAACTCTTTTCAAAAACTTCTTGAATGGTCATATTGAGAAGTACTTGTTGAGCAGCTGCATTATTTTTTACTTTATTATAAAAATCATTGACAGTAATTGTATTTCCCTTCATCGTGATAATGTCTTTACCACCAGCTTGTGAGCATGCTGCTAATGTTACAACTGACAAAAGCGTAATAGCTCCTGCTAGAATTTTTTTCTTCATTATGAAAACTCCTTTATTTAATTCACTTTCTTATTGTACCATAAAATTAATTTAATATCTTAAATTTTTCTAAAAACTTGTTAATAATAAGAAAATCACAAATATCTCATTTTTTTCGAATCATCAACAAACCATCACCAAGCGGTAATAAGGTAGCTGTTAAATCTGGATTATCAAGCGTTGCATCAAATAAGTTTTGCAAGCCACGATAAATGGTTCTCTGACTTCGACGTACTTCTATTATATCCTTAGCAATATCTCCACCCTGGAAAACATCGTCTATGATGATAATTCCTCCCGAATCAAGGTGTTTCAGAACTTCTGGCAGAAAAACAACGTATTTGGACTTGGCAGAATCCATAAAGACAAAGTCATAGAAATCTTTCAAGCTGGGAAG
Organism: Streptococcus sp. HMSC034B05; assembly: GCF_001809055.1. Classification (NCBI taxonomy): domain Bacteria; kingdom Bacillati; phylum Bacillota; class Bacilli; order Lactobacillales; family Streptococcaceae; genus Streptococcus; species Streptococcus sp. HMSC034B05. Next base: position 259,683 of record NZ_KV795621.1, read on the forward strand.
AATAGCCATTGCGTCTCCTTCAAGCAATGTAATTTGCCTGCGCTTATCAAACTTGGCAAAATTTGCTTTAGCAAGAGCAATCATTTCTGGATTGCGATCAATCGTTGTAATTTGCGCATGTGGTGCATGTTCTGACATTAAAAGTGCTGAAAAACCAATGGCTGTCCCAATTTCCAAAATTTTTTCAGGCTGTAACGTTTCTAACAAAAAACGAAAATATGCAACTGTTTCGTGAGGAATAATGGGAATATTTTCTTCATGAGCAAAATTTTCGAGCTCTTCTAAGGAGCCCGAAACTCGTTTTTGCCGTGTCCGCATAAAATCAACTATTTCTTCCTTGACAACGGGGCGACGCATATTATGATTAGCATTTTTACTATAGGATTTGACCATTTATGCCAAGCCCAACTTTTCTACAAGTGCTTCAAATTCATCAAGACGACGTTCAAAGACTGCAAAGGCAGCATTGAGATAGTCTTCTTTTTCCATATCAACACCAGCTTTTTTAATGACATTCAGCGGATAATCAGAATTTCCTGCTCTGAGATAATGGAGATATTTCTCTTTATCTTCTTGTGTTCCATTGACAATTTTATCGGCTAAGGCAGATGCTGCTGAGAAACCAGTCGCATATTGAAATACATAATAGTCATAGTAAAAATGAGGAATCCGTGCCCATTCGTATTGAATTTGTGGATTATCTTCTTTCGTCAAACCATAATATTTTTCGTTCAAATCTGCGTATAAATTATTCAAAAATTCACTAGTTAAGACCTGACCTTCTTGATCAGCCTTATGGATAGCATGCTCAAACTCAGCAAATTGAGTTTGGCGGAAAACAGTTCCGCGGAAGCCATCCAAGAAATGATTCAGAATCGCAAAACGAGTTTGATCGTCATCTACTTCTTCCAATAATTTCTCCGTCAGTATATTTTCATTGGTAGTGGAAGCAATCTCAGCTAAGAAAATAGAATAATCACCATAAACATAAGGCTGTGTTTCACGAGTATAACTAGAATGCATACTGTGACCCGTTTCATGAACCAAGGTGAAGAGATTATCTAAGGTATCTTGCCAATTCAGCAACATAAAAGCATTAGTATCGTAAGAGCCACCAGAATAAGCCCCTGACCGTTTACCTTGATTCTCACAAACATCAATCCAACGCTCTGAAAAGGCTTTTTTCACTCGGTTAAGATAATCATCTCCAAGAATTGCTAAAACTTCTTCCGCTTTCGTCAAAGCTGCTTCATAGGTAAATTTATAATCTATCTCTGATAGCGATGTATAAACGTCATACATCTTGAGATCTGAAATGCCTAAAATCTTAGCTCGTAACTGAACATAGCGATGTAAGAGTGGTAAATGTTTGTTGACTGCAGACACCAAACTCTCATAAACACTTTCTGGAATAAAGTTAGCAGACAAGGCTGCTTCGCGTGCCGAAGAAAACTTACGTACTTTTGCATTGTAATTATGCACCTTAACATTTGTTTGGAGTGTCTTAGCATAAGTATGTTGATATTGTTCATAAACGCTATAAAGTGCTTCATAAGCTTCCTTACGGACTGTACGATTTTTTGACTCCACTAAGCTAATGTAATTTCCATGCGTCAATTGTACTTCATTGCCTTCTTCATCATGTACAATTGGAAAGACGATATCGGCATTGTCCAAAATTCCAAAAGTATCACCAGCAGCACTAAAAATTTCACCAGCACCTGCCAACAATTCTTCCTCGCGTTGAGAAAGGATGTGAGGTTTCTTTTGCAATAACTTGTCAAAGAAGTGCTGATAGAGTTGCAATTCAGGTTTTTCAGCTAAGAAAGCCTGATACTGTTCATCTGTAATTGCCATAAATTCTGGCTCATAGAAAGCAAACACCTGCCCGAACTCGCTATAAGTAGCCATGCCCTTGGCTTGATACTCTTGATATTTTGCCACACGCGTATCTTGGTCATTTTTCATGTGAGCATAGGAATAAAGCTTTTCAATACGACGCATTAAATCCATTTGGATGTCTGTCGTTTTTAAAAGGCTATCGGCTGAATCCAAAAGATGACCTGCTAAATGACTAGCTTCTTTTAATTCCTTTGAAACTTGTGCTAATTCCATTTCAAACGCTTCATCCGTTGGGAAAATCGTCGTTAAATCCCAAGTGTATTTTTCTTCAATTTCATTTCTTTGTTTTGCCATAAAATTTCCTCCGTCTTTCCTATTCTATCATAAATACTGATAAAATCCTTGTATAAAAAGCTGGAGGATAGAGAATTTGGAAATTTTTATTCTTTTCCTTTTCATAATAAGCTGAAAATTGTTGGTAATAAGGTGTGAGGTCTTGAAAAATCTGACAAAAAGAGCTGGCACGAACAGGCTGAACCTGCGGATAAAAGTCACTAGCCGTTTTAGTCAATAAATTATCACCCGCTTGATACAATGCTGCCTGTAATTTCATCCATTTAGGTTGTTGATAATAGAGTTGTTGACGAACATAACGGCAAATATTTTTATCTTCTTTTGCTAGAAAACTGGTCATCTCCTGCCGTTGAAAGGGCGTTCGTAGAACAGTCAAAAGGCTGCCCTGACCAAAAGGAAAAGACTGGACCTTATATTGAGCTCGACCATGCAAATCTTCGTGAATCAGATACTTGAGCCGAATCTCCTGCTTTTTATCATCCAATTCCCACAGATAAAAGCCCATATTTTGACTGAAATAAAGAAAATCTTTTTGTAAATTAGTTAAAGAATCTTTCAGCCAAAGTTTCTTTCCTAATAGCCAAAGAACATGATAACCGTGCTGATGATAACTGTCCGTACGCTCTTTTAAGCGCTTTTGACTCAGCGAACTGCATTGAACTTCAAGCGCAATCTGTTTCTCTACTAACAGATCTGCAATTTGTTGCAATTTAGGTAAATACGCTTCCACTTGAACTGCATGATTAGACTTTCTGGCCCAAGTAAACAAGGCAGCTTTCAAATTCAGGTGTTCTGCGCTTTCATTTTCCGTATAAAAATGACATTCTTTCAAAGAAACATGAGCAAAATGCGGTCGCATGACTCTTCCTTTTTTAAAACGGACCGCCTCCAAACAAGCTGGACAAAGAAATCTATTCAGCGGATTTACCGTATCTTCCACAGCATTTAGTAGTTTTCCATTTTCCTGACAAGCTATTAGCATAGATTATTTTCCCCTTTTACTGAAATTATTCGCAAAAAAGAGAAACTTCCGAAAAAGTTTCTCAAATCTTTTATAAGGGGAAACAAATTTATTGAATCGCTTCAGCACCGTTCATTTCTTCTTTGTACAACTTAGTATCATACATCTTAATAAATGGATACCAAATTACAAAGGCAGCCAGAGCACAGATAAGTGCAACTACAAAGGCACCAAGATTACCACCTGAACCAACGTAAGCTCCAATACCAATAGGTGTTGGCCATGGTGTTTGGGCAATCGCTTTACCAGCTAGTCCAAGTTGAACAGACCAGTAACCAATCGAAGCAGAGACGATGGGAGCCAAAATAAACGGAACGGTCAATATTGGATTATATACAAGTCGAAGTAAGGGTTATTCTCCCGATGGGAGTCAATAGCAAAGGACATATAGTAGCTAAAGCCAATATAGTCAACAGTGCCCGCCAGTAAGTCTTCCTGATCCTGCTTGCTAAAGTCCACCTTGATTCCCTTTCTTTCCCAGTATTTGAGAATATGCTCAGGATGTTGACCTAAGACATGTACATCTGTAAAATAATAGCGCTTCTGCATAGCTTTCATAGCCATAAGAATATCCCTTGGATTACAAGTAGCCGGATAAATAGGACACATGGCAATCATACAACCGATTTGGAAGTCAGGATTGATTTCGTGACCAACCTTAACTGCACGCGCAGAAGCTACTAACTCATAGTGAGCAGCCTGATACATGATTGCTTCGCGATCATCGCCTTCTTTATAGACAATCCCGGAGTTGGTGAAGGGAGCAAAATCTTCCTGATAATTAGCTTGGTTGTTAATTTCATTGAAAGTCATCCAGTATTTGACTTTATCCTTATAACGCTCAAAAACAACTTCTGAAAAACGGACAAAGAAGTCAATCACCTGACGGTTTTTCCAACCACCGTACTCGGTTACCAAATGATAAGGCATTTCAAAGTGAGACAAAGTGATAATAGGCTCAATACCATACTTGAGGCATTCATCAAAAAGGGCGTCATAAAATTGTAGACCGGCTTCATTAGGCTCTGTTTCATCTCCTTTAGGGAAAATCCGCGTCCAGGCAATAGAAGTCCGGAAACACTTGAAGCCCATCTCCGCAAAAAGAGCAATATCCCCCTTGTAACGGTGATAAAAATCAATGGCCTCATGGTTAGGATAATATTTGCCTTCTAGGACCCCTGGGGTAATTTCCCGAGGCACTCCGTGACGAGCTGCGGTCATAACATCCGTCACACTGATACCTTTTCCACCTTCCTGCCAGCCACCTTCCAGTTGATGTGCTGCAACAGCTCCACCCCAGAGAAATTCATCTTTAAAAGTTGACATATCTAAAGTCCTCCTGATTTTGATATTTTCATTATACATCTAAGAAAGCGCTTTTAAAATCTATATTTTTGCCACAATAATGCGGAAAAATGATAGATTCGTATTCATTAGGTAGACTTTAATAAACGGAACTTCCCTTGCTTTGATATCACCTTTTACTATTAGACTATCATTTTTAGCTATCTATCGAGCTATTGATTCCATTATCTGTACATGCCTCTTTTCATTCAAACAGCAAAAGTAACAAAGTACTTAATAAAGGGGCTGGAAAAAATCCAGTCCCTTTATACTTCTCTTAACCAAACAATTTCTGACTTGACTTGTTTGGTACTTTCAAAAAGAAAGCTAAAACAAGCACTAGAACCATTACACCAGCTAAGAAAAAACTCATCATTTCATAGCCAGATTTATCAATAATATCTCCTGCAATATTTTGAATAAGAATGGTTCCTAAATTGCGCGCTGTCTGCACCAAAGCAATAGCTGTGACCAAATAATTCTCATCTACTACGTTAGCAACAATCTTCAAAGTCACCATAATCAACAGCATACCTGTAGCATGCTTTGACATTAAAGTTAAGAGAATTTTGGAAGTAAGCCCCAAATCCAATCCATAAATCACATACTGTAAAAGCAAAATCCCCAAAGGAATATAGAGCAATTTTTTAATTGGAACCTTATCCATAAAAAGATAAGAAAAGAAAATCAATGGCGACTCACAAATTACAGAAATAGCTACTACAGTTGTCGCCATATTAACACTTAAACCGCTATGCTCTAGCATAGAAGGGATATATGTATGCCCTGTATTTCCAACTCCAGAATAGAGTGCCACGATAAGAAGATAAAACAAATATGTTTTGTTTTTGAAAATTTTCCCAATAGAAGAGTCATTTTTCATTTGTGTGGCTTTTTTTGAACCTTGATTATGTTTTGGGTCAATCCCAAATACTCCAAGAATACTCACACACATCATACCGATAAACACGATGAAAATTGCTTGCGGTGAGATGAATTTATAAATCAATCCTGCTAATTGTGAGCCCATTGCATAACCAAAAGTACCCCAGATACGGATTTTCCCATAAGTATAAGGGCTTCTAGCAGCCAACACATCCATAACAGGATTGACTCCATTGACCAACATTAAAACAGCACTATACCAGACTGTCAACAATAAAAGATTATTGGCTTGCATAAAAAAGATTGCAGCGATATTAATCAGAAGAAAACTATAAATGGTCACTTTTTTAATGCCAATCTTATCGTTTAAAATCCCCATGAGTGGCTGAACAATCATAGAAGAAAAGAATGAGGCAGAGACAACAAGTGACACCTGACTAGCTGAATAACCCTTATCAAGCATATATACTGAAATTAAAGTCGAAAAAAGTGCATATGCTAAAAAATAAAAGTTATACATTAAAAAATAGGCAAAATAGCTATTTTGAAATTTCCTAAACATGACTTTTTCTTTCTCCCTAAAAAATGTGATAAAACTCGACTGGAATCACCAATCGAGCTTTCTATTCTACAAATAAATGATTAACGTTTGTTACGACGAGAAAACTGAGTATTGCTATGAGAAGAGCGATTCATTCTTTTTTGCTTTCGTCTCATGATTTCAAAAACAATAATCAACAAAAAAATCACTATGGGAACTGCAATAAAAATATAATAATCTAAAAACAGTTGCTTCAAACTTTTTCCGTTAGACTTTGCTATAGTACTTTGTACTGTTGATGTTGCTCTTTTCTTTACGTCTGTGACACTTTCTCCATCTGCAATGAGCGAAGAAAGTTGCTTCAGACCATTATCATTTTTCAATACTCCATTTTCCACAACTGGTTTTGCTGACGCCCCTTTTTTCACAGTTGCATAGAAATCTTTTGACAGGTTATATCTTTTTCCATTGATTGTTTGTTCTCCAGCCTTGAAAATTTTTTTGTACTCATAATCAGCATAAGCTTTCTCAATCAAGGCATTGCCAAATGGATGGCGGTAATATTCTCCATCTTGGTCAGACCAATTCCCAACTCCCATGATAACACTAATCAAGCGTTGTTTTCCACGCTTAATCGTTGCAATGTAGTTAAAAGCTCCTCGTGGACTTGATCCTGTCTTTAAGCCATCAACCCCCTTTATAGCATATCTTGCACCAGGAAGTGAGTAATTATAAGTTTCAAAAGTTTCTTCATACGGCGTTCCCTTTTTCACCGTTACAACTGATTTATTTGTGTAGTTTAAAATATTTGGATAATTTTTGACAAAATTGTAGCTTAAAATAGCTAAATCACGTGCTGTTGTCTGATTGGCAGCATTATTATCATAACGTTGTGGCGTGTATAAGCCTTTAAAAGAAACCGCTGCAGCTCCACTGGCATTAAACCATTTTGTATTGGTCATGCCCAACTCTTTTGCTTTAGCATTCATCATGTCCAAAAATGTATCTGGATTACTGTTTGATAGATAATTCGCCAACATAACTGTCGTTGCATTTGATGAAGGAACTGCTGTCATGGTAATCAATTCAGAAACAGTATAATCTACACCGGCTACTATTTTATTATTGGAAATCTCGTAAATATTTGCAATAGCCTGATCACGTGGTGTCGCTTTGATAACTGTATTTTCACTCAACTTTCCTTGCTGAATCGCTTCAAAAACTAAATACAAAGTCATCAATTTGCTCATGCTAGCTGGGTCACGAACTTCATCGATATTATCTTGCCAAAGAATATTTCCCGTATTAGCATCTACTATCAAGGATGATTTCGGACGATTGATTGGATTGACCTTTTCGTCTGGATACATTTTTTGCGCCATATCAACTAACTCGTCCGCATGAATAGTGATTGTTCCCACACACAACACAAAAAAACAAACAATAGTTAACAACTTTTTCACTAGAATCCTCCTGAGTTCTCACTTATCTTCTAGTATAGCATATTTTCCCTGTAAGATAAGGAATTTTTTTTAAATAATAAAAAACCTACCTAAAAATTAGATAGGAAATAGATTCTTATTTTTTAAAATGCTTAAGGCTTCTTTATCTGCGATAACAACCACATCTTCATGTTTTTGAAGAGCACTTCCAGGCAATTCTTCTGTAATCGGTCCTTCTACTGTTCCTGCAATCGCTTTAGCTTTTGAAGCACCATAAGCAAATAAAATAATAGATTTTGCATCGAGAATATTCCGAATCCCCATTGAGTAAGCTTGCGTCGGTACATCTTCTATTTTATCAAAGAAACGAGCATTCGCTTCAATAGTTGATTGCTCCAAATCCACTACATGAACAGTACTATCAAAGCTCGTCCCTGGTTCATTAAACCCAATATGACCATTGGTACCAATTCCCAAAATTTGCAAATCAACAGGATGTTCTGTCAAAATTTGGTTGTAACGTTTCACTTCTGCTTCCGCGTCTTCAGCAACACCATTTGGTAAAAAGCTTTTTTTAAAAGGCTTTTGATTAAATAAATGTTCTTGCATAAAATAACGATAAGACTGAGGATTTTCCCCACTTAATCCTATGTACTCGTCTAGATTCACACTGGTTAAGTCTGACAAATCAAGGTCACTTTCAACAATTTGCTCATAAAAACTCAAAGGACTGCTTCCTGTTGCCAAACCTATCGTTTTTGCTCCTTCAGCTAATTTTTCTTTTAACAATTCAAAGGCTACTCTGCCACCGGCTGCTTGATTTTCTACTTGAATAATTCTCATCGTTGAGCTCCTTTTCTTTACTTAATCATATTATATGGTATAGACCAATTTTTGTCAAGAGAATTTGTTTCTTTTTAAAAAATCCACGCTTGTTTGCACGAAAAATCGTGCTATAATAGAAGAATGTTAGTCTATTTATTCTGTTTATTTTTCATGGGAGTTGCTTTTCTTATTACTGCAATCTTTCTCAACACCAAGCGAATGTGGCATTATCTCTTACTGATTTTAGGAATTTTACTCATGTGTCTGCCACTGCTTGCTTGTTGTTATTCGTTATGGATTTTAGTTACAGCTTAAGGAGAATATATGAATACTGCTGATTTTGACTTTCATTTGCCAGAAGAATTAATTGCACAAACCCCTTTAGAAAAACGGGATGCCTCACGTCTCTTAGTCGTAAATCACAAAACTGGTCAAATGGAAGATACGCACTTCGATGCAATTATTGATCAATTACATCCTGGAGATGCTTTGGTCATGAACGATACGCGCGTTTTACCAGCACGCCTTCACGGCGAAAAACCTGAAACAGGCGGGCATGTTGAATTGCTACTCTTGAAAAACACTGAAGGTGATAATTGGGAAGTGCTGGCAAAGCCAGCTAAACGCTTAAAAGTTGGAGCACAAATTTCCTTTGGGGACGGTCGATTAACAGCAACCATCTTAGAAGAATTGGAACACGGTGGACGCATCGTGCGCTTCCATTATCAAGGTATTTTCTTAGAAGTGCTTGAAAGTCTCGGTGAAATGCCTTTACCACCTTACATACACGAAAAACTAAAAGATCGCGAACGCTATCAAACAGTCTATGCCAAGGAAAATGGCTCAGCTGCTGCTCCAACTGCGGGGCTTCATTTTACAAAAGAATTACTTGCAAAGATTGAAGCAAAAGGCGTGAAATTAGTTTATCTAACGCTTCACGTCGGGCTAGGAACCTTCCGACCTGTCTCTGTAGACAATGTAGATGAACATGAAATGCACTCAGAATTTTACACTTTATCAGAAGAGGCAGCCGAAACGCTTCGACAAGTCAAGGCTAGTGGAAAACGTGTCATAGCTGTCGGAACGACTTCTATCCGTACACTAGAGACAATTGGTTCAAAGTTTAATGGAGAAATTAAAGCTGACTCCGGCTGGACCAACATTTTTATCAAACCAGGTTACGATTGGAAAGTCGTAGACGCTTTCTCTACCAATTTCCATCTGCCCAAGTCAACTCTCGTCATGCTCGTTTCAGCCTTTGCAGGTCGAGAATTGGTGCTCTCCGCTTATCAACATGCCATTGATGAAAAATACCGCTTTTTCAGCTTTGGAGATGCTATGTTTATAAAATAATAGGTGAAATATGAATAAAATTGAAAGCCGTCATCGATTAATTCGTTCGCTTGTCCTAGAGAAAAAAATTCATACACAACAAGAATTACAAGATTTGCTTTCTGCAAACGGTGTTACTGTCACACAATCTACTCTTTCTCGCGACATCAAAGCTTTAAATTTAGTAAAAGTGCACGAAGCGGATGTTTCTTATTACATTATCAACAGCATGGCGCCTTCACGCTGGGAAAAGCGCTTGCGCCTCTACATGGAAGATGCTTTGATTATGCTGCGACCCGTTCAAAATCAAGTTGTTATGAAAACGCTCCCTGGTTTGGCACAATCATTCGGCTCTATCTTAGACGCTTTGGAGTTTTCTGAGATTGTTGCAACCGTCTGTGGTGATGATGTCTGCTTGATTATCTGTGAGGACAATCAAAAAGCGCAAGACTGTTTTAACAAATTAAAACAATTTGCACCTCCATTCTTTTTCAGTAAAGATTGAACAATAAAAAAACTAGCACTTACCTTTATCGACTGCACCCCAAAAGTTAGATTTCCTGACTAACTTTTGGGGTGCTTTTTCGATGAAATTAACTTACAAAGAGAACGGACTGATTTACTATTATCATCTAAGATGTCAGTACCACTGTTACACTTACCTTTTGTCGGGTATATTTTTTACTACAAAAATATACGGCTCAAAACTAAAAGAGTTTTCATTCAAAAACGACTTCTCCTACTCGAATGTCCGTCCTATCTTTCAGATTATCTTCAGGACATTCTTGAAAGGCAAGAACAAGATCCTGAGCACCTTGAAGCTTTCTTATTTTCAATGCCAATTTGGAGTCAATCAGTAAGCTTATCAAGGACCTCAAATACCTAGCTTCCGGATTTTAAAACTTTTCAAACTTTAAAACACACATTTTCATTGCCTTAAACATCAAAAGAGAGAAGACAACTTTTTGTCCTCTCTCGATGTTAGATGCAGTCAACTCACTACAGTTAATAAAGAGCCTATATGAGTACGTTACCAGACTTACTACTCTGTCTCTTCACTTTTCTTGTTACGTGCTAAACCATATAATACACCTGTACTTACAATGACAGCCATTGCAGCAGCTGTAAAGAATGGGCTATTAGTTTCACCAGTATTTGGTAAAGCTTTTGTACCTGAATTGGTATTAGATTGGTTTTCCGTTTGGTCCTTACCTTTTGGTTCGTTGCTATC